>JAEUJI010000073.1 GCA_016794805.1 Gemmatimonadota bacterium | reverse complement strand
CCCTCAACCGGGGGTACCCGGTGGGGCGGGGGGTGCCAGCGACGGTTATTGAGAGGTCGAGCGAGATGGCGGGCCCATGGAAGTGCAGTAACCATGCCGCTGCATAACATTGGACGCCGATGAGGGGGCCTGCAGGGGCCTCTCGTCCCTCAGGCAGAGACGGTCTCCGGCCGCCCTTCCCCGGGCACCAGGATCTGGTCCGTAACCGCATGGTGCGCAAGCACCTGCCATAGTGGAGCGGGTCGCCCGGGACCGCGCCGGCTCCCGGATCGGGTCAGGCGGGCCCTCGACCGGCGGTCGGCCAGCAGATCCGGGTGACGCTGGGGCTCCCCGCCACCTGTGGACTTCCCGCCATGTACACGGCCGAAACCGGCCGCTTCAGGCACCTCGCGGAGGAGAAGGCAGGGCGAGGTTGTCGCGCATGGCCGCCGGGGTGTGCGCCCACGCAACACCTAGGCATTTTGGCCATCAATGAAACGCTAATGCTATCTGATACAATGGCTTAGATTGTTGCGTCAACCCGTCGACCGACCCGTGATACCCTCGGTTCTGGGGCCATCGGGGGTGGCATGATCTTGGCTACCCCAACCCCCTGAACCGTCTTGACCCGCGCCACGGGCCAGGGCCCGGTCCTCCAAGACTATCACCAGCCGCCGCCAGGGCCTTACCGCCCCGGCTGTTGTGCCATCCCCCACCGAGGATCAGGATGGGTGCGAGCAGCATTGCGAACGATGTCGAGGGGCAGGCAGAGACCGGGACGCTGACCGCCACCCGGGCCTGGCGCATCGCGCTGGTCGCGGGGCAATTGGCGCTCGTGGCGCTGGTGGTCCGCGGGCTCGAGCTGGAGAGCCGCGGGCTCTATCTGGTGCTGCTCCTGGCGCTGGGCGGGTTCGTGGTGAACGCGCTGCTCCCGCTCCGCTGGCGGCTGCCGTTCTTTGCGCTCCTGTCGGCCATGGGGGTGCTGGTGGCGCTGAGCCTTCAGGGGCTGTGGGTGCTCGCCATCGGCCTGGCGCTGATCGGCATCTGCCACCTGCCGGTGGCCTGGGCGGCCCGGGTGTCCCTCCTCGTGGTGCTCGCGGTCGGCCTGGGATTCCTCCGGGCCGGTGCCGTGGCCAGCCCCATCCCGGTCACGGTCTGGCCCATCCTCGGCTCGATGTTCATCTTCCGCCTGGCGCTCTACCTCTACAGCCTCAAGCATGAGGGGCCGCCGCGGAACCTCTGGGGGACGGTGGCCTACCTGTTCATGGTGCCGAACGCCTCGTTCCCCCTGTACCCGATCGTCGACTACAAGACCTTTCTCCGCAGCCACTACGACGCGCCCGAGGGGCCGGTCTACGCCCGGGGCTGCCAGTGGATGGTCCGCGGCCTCTGGCACCTGCTGCTGTACCGGGTGATCTACCACTTCTGGGTCATCGACCCTTCCCAGGTGGAATCGCTGAGCGGCGTGGTGCAGTTCTCGATGCAGGCCTATCTGCTGTACCTGCGAGTGTCGGGGCAGTTCCACCTGATCGTCGGGCTGCTGCATCTGTTCGGCTTCCGGCTGCCGGAGACCCATCACCTCTACTACCTGGCCTCGAGCTTCACCGACCTCTGGCGGCGGATCAACATCTACTGGAAGGACTTCATGATGAAGCTGGTGTATTACCCCAGCTTCTTCCGGCTGCGGAAGCTGGGCAACCGCACCGGCGTCCTGGCCAGCACCGCCATTGTGATGTTCCTGACCTGGCTGCTCCACGCGTACCAGAAGTTCTGGATCGTGGGCAACGACCCCTTCACCCGGGTGGACACGATCTTCTGGTTCGTGCTCGGCCTGCTGGTGCTGGGCAGCACCGTGTATGAGCAGTACCAGCCCAAGGGGGCGCGGCCCCGGGCGGGCGGCTGGAACCTGCGGAAGGCCCTCGGTACGGTCATGGTGTTCGGCACCATGGCGATCATGTGGACCTTCTGGAACTCCGACAGCCCGGGGGAGTTCGTCCGGGTCATGAGCCTCGCGCGCAAGGTGGACGGCGCCGGGATCGCGATGCTCCTGGCGCTGGTGGGCGGCGGGCTCTTCGTGTCCGGCTGGTCCTGGGGGGCGATGACCCTCGCCAAGCTCGAGGAGCGGGAGCGCCCCCTCGCGGCCGATTTCCGGGACGGCGCCATCCGGGCCGGCATGATGGGCGTCATGCTGGTGGCGGCCCGGCCGGCGACGCACGCCGCGCTGGGCCAGGAGCTGGGGTCCGTGGTCTCGCGGGTCACCAGCGGCGCGCTCAATGAGCGGGACCGGACGCTGCAGGTCCGGGGGTATTACGAGGACCTCAGCAACTCCGCCCGGCCCAGCAGCCAGCTCTGGGAAATGGAGACCGAGCGGCCCAAGGACTGGGTCAACCTGGAGATGACCGAGGCCTACCGGCTGCTGGACAATTTCCTCTACGAGGAGCTCCACCCCAACGTCTCGATCACCTTCAAGCGGGCGCCGTTCCGGACCAACATGCATGGCCTGCACGACCGGGACTACACCAGGGCCAAGCCGGAGGGCACCTACCGGATCGCCATCTTCGGCGCCTCCCAGGTGCTGGCCGGCGGCGTGCCGGATGACCTGACCTTCGAGAACATCCTCGAGGACTCGCTCAATGCGCGTTTCGGGAAGCGGCACCGGATCGAGGTGCTCAACTTCGGCATGGCCGCCGCCTCCATCCTGCAGGAGATGGAGCTGGTGCGGCAGCGCGGGATGCAGTTCGACCCCGACCTGGTGCTCCTGACCAGCGTGCCGCCGGACGACATGCTGCTCACCCGGCACCTCTGGGTGCTGTGGCGCGAGAATGTGCCGATCCCCTACGAGGGGCTCCGGCTGGCGGGGGAGGCGGCGGGACTCGACTCCACCATGGACAAGGCGACGGTGACGCGGCGGCTCTCCCCCATCCTCGATTCGCTCAAGCGGAGCGCGGTGGACCGGGTGGACAGCCTGGTGCGGGCGGCCGGGGGGCGGGCGGGGCTGGTGCTCATGCGGCTGCCCACGGTGCCGAACGACAGCGTGCGGACCATCGCGGCCCGCGCCGCCGAGCTGGGCTGGCCGGTGATGGACATTTCCGAGCCCTTCCCCGCGGGGGAGGACGAGGCGCGGTATCGCCTGACCAGCTTCGACAACCATTACAACATCGAAGGCAACCAGCTGATCGCCCGCGCGCTGCTGCGCGAGATCCTGCGGAAGGCCGACCACCTGGGCCTGCACGACGGCCCTGCACCAGCTTTGCCCGCGGCCTCCGCGGGTGGCGCGACCCCCTGATTCCGGAGAACCACCGATGGACCAGATCATCCAGCCCGTCAAGGAGTACATCCTCTCCACCTATCTCAAGGGCGAGGACCCGTCGGCGCTCAAGGACACCACGCCGCTCATCACCGGGGGCATCCTGGATTCGCTGGGCACCCTGGAGCTGGTGAGCTTCCTGGAGCAGCGCTTCGGGATCCAGCTCGAGGCCCATGAGGTGGACGCCGAGCGCCTCGATACCCTCCAGGCCATCGGGAGCCTGGTGAAGAGCAAGACGGCCACCGTCTGAGGCCAGCCATGCCCTGTCTGCACCACTGGCTCGACGCATCGGTCGCCCGGGCGCCGGGGGCCGTGGCCCTCACCGATCCGGGGCGCGGGAGCATCGGCTATGGGGATCTCGGGCGGCTCACCGATCGCCTGCGGGACCGGCTGCGCGTGCTGGGGGTCGGCGCCGGGGACCGGGTCGGGCTGTACCTCTCGAAGTCGATCGACTCCGTCGCCACGATCTTCGGGATCCTGAAGACCGGGGCGGCGTACACACCGGTGGACCCGGGGTCACCGCCCTGGCGGGCAGCGTTCATCCTCACCGATTGCGACGTGCGGGTGGCGGTGGTGGAGCGCGCCTTCGTCGCGGCCCTCGAGGCGGAGGCCGCCAAGCTCGGGAAGACCATCCGGTGCGTGGTGCTGGAGGAAGTCGGCGGGGGACGGGGACTGGCGGCCGCGCTCGACGCGGCGGACCGGGGCGGGGTCGCGCCGGTCACGCCCACCGCGGATCCCGGCCTCGACGGCCTCGCGTACATCCTGTACACCTCCGGCTCCACCGGGAAGCCCAAGGGGGTCATGCTCACCCACCGGGCCGCCACGACCTTCGTGGACTGGTGTTCGGAGGTGTTCCAGCCCACCGCAGCGGACGTCTTCTCATCCCACGCGCCGTTCCACTTCGATCTCTCGGTCCACGACATCTACGTGCCGCTCAAGCACGGGGCCCGGCTGGTGCTGATCGGCGAGGAACTGGGCAAGGACCCGGGGCGGCTGGCGGAGCTGGCCGCGGCCGAGCGGATCAGCATCTGGTATTCGACACCTTCCATCCTGAGCCTGCTGGCGCAGTACGGCCGGCTCGAGCGCCACGACTACTCGGCCCTGCGCCACGTGCTGTTCGCCGGCGAGGTCTTTCCCGTGCCGCGGCTGCGCGCCATCAAGGCGCTGTGGCACGGCCCCCGCTACTGGAACCTCTACGGGCCCACCGAGACCAACGTCTGCACCTATTACGAGATCCCCGACCAGGTGCCGGAGGACCGCACCGACCCGTACCCGATCGGGTGGTGCTGCTCCCACCTGCGGAGCCGGGTGGTGGATCTCGACGGCAGCATCCTCACCGGAGGTGAGGAGGGCGAGCTGGTGATCGCGGGGCCCGGGATCATGTCCGGATACTGGAACCTGCCGGAGCGGAACGCGGCGGCGTTCCTGACCGATCCCGACGGGACGCCCTGGTACAAGACCGGCGACCTCGTGGTGGAGGAGCCGGGCGGGGTGTACCTCTTCCACGGGCGGCGGGACCGGATGGTCAAGCGCCGCGGCTACCGGGTGGAGCTGGGGGAGATCGAGGCCGCCCTCTCCGGGCATCCGCAGGTGCGGGAAGCGGCCTGCGTCGCGATGGTTAGCCATGATGGCCAGGTCACGATCAAGGCCTGGCTGGCGTCGCGGAACGGCGGCCGGCTCTCCATCATCGAGCTCAAGCAGTTCTGCATGGACCGCCTGCCGCAGTACATGGTGCCGGACGCCTTCGGGTTCCTGGAGACGCTGCCGCGCACGTCCACCGACAAGACCGACCTGCAGGCGCTCAAGGCGCTGGGCTAGCCGTGGGAACCGCCAGCCTGGACACCGCCACGGCCGCGGGAGCCCGCGAGGCCACCGGCAGCCTCCTTGCCGACCTGCCCAAGCTGGCCCTCATCGCGGGCCAGCTCCTGCTGCTCGGCCTGGTGATCCGCTACTTCCAGATCGAGAGCCAGAGCTTCTTCCGCATCTTCCTGCTCTCGGCGGCCGGGTTCGTGGTGCATGCCCTGCTCCCGCTCCGCTGGCGGCTGCCGTTCTTCGCCGCGCTCTCGGTGGCCGGCCTGGGGCTGGTGTTCGGCCCGCGGGACGGCGCCTGGCTGCTCGGGCTCGGGCTCGGGTTGCTCGGGATCGCGCACCTGCCGGTGCGGTGGGGGCTGCGCGTCGGGCTGCTGCTTGGCGCGGCGGCGCTGCTGGGCAGCTACCGGGCCAACCTCCTGCCGTTTCCCGGGCCGGGATCCATCTGGGCCATCCTGGCCTCGATGTTCATGTTCCGCCTCGCGATCTACATGTACGACCGGAAGCATGCGAAGGAGCCGGCGCGACCGGCGCGCACCCTGGCGTACTTCTTCATGCTGCCCAACGCCTGCTTCCCGCTCTTCCCGCTGGTGGACTACAAGAACTTCGAGCGGGGGTACTACGCGGAGGATGCCTGGCGGCTGCACCAGCGCGGCATCCAGTGGATGGTGCGGGGGCTGACGCACCTCATCGGCTATCGCCTGATCTACTACTACTTCAATTTTGACCCGGCGGAACTGCACGGCTTCCGGGACCTGGCCCTCTTCGTCTACGGGTCCTTCGCCCTCTACCTCAAGGTCTCGGGCACCTTCCACTTCGCGGTGGGGCTGCTGCACCTCTTCGGCTTCCAGCTGCCGGCCACCAACCACCGCTACTGGCTCGCCTCCAGCTTCACCGAACTCTGGCGCCGCAACAACATCTACTGGAAGGACGCCATGATGAAGCTCGTGTACTACCCGAGCTTCTTCGAGTTCCGCAAGAAGACCAGCCAGCTCTCCGCCCTGACCTGGGCGATGGTGCTGGTCATGTTCCTGACCTGGGCGCTGCACTCCTATCAGTGGTTCTGGCTCCGGGGCCAGTGGCTGTTCACGCCGCAGGACATGGGGTTCTGGGCCGTGGTGGGCGCGCTGGTGGTGTGGACTTCGGTCCGGGAGGCGGCGAAGGGTGCCGCGCGCAGCCGCGGGCCGGCGTCGAGCGGATGGGACTGGCGCCGCGGCGTCTCGACCATCCTCACCATCACGTTGCTCTCGGTGATGTGGACCCTGTGGGGCAGCGACACCGTGGCCGACTGGCTGGCCCTCTGGCCGCTGGCGCTTCGCATCACCTGGGTGGACGCCGTCCTGCTGCTCGGATTCTGGGGCGCCTGGCTCGCCATCGCCGGGTGGAACTGGGACCCCCCGGCGCTCGAGCGGGCCAAGAAGCCGGAGCCGCTGACCCTGCCCGGCCTCACTCGCCTGAGCGTCTTCCAGGGCACCCTGCTGGTGGCGCTGCTGGGCACCGGGTTCCTGGCGGCCCGGGGGTACTTCGGCGGCACGGCCGGCACTTTCATCGGCTCGCTCCGGGTGAGCCGGCTGTCGGCCTTTGACGAGCGGCGCCAGAACCGGGGCTACTACGAGGACCTGAGCGCCGCCAACCGGAGCGCCGAGCTGTGGGGGATGCGGGGCGTGGCCCGCGACCTCTTCGAGCATGGCTTCTCGCGGAGGCATGACTTCGTCGGCAAGGAGATGCTGCCCGGCCTGGCCATGGTGCTGGACGGCAAGGAATTCCACACCAACCAGTGGGGCATGCGGGACCGTGAATACACCCGGGCCAAGCCATCCGGCACCTACCGGATCGCGCTGCTCGGCCCCTCGGACGTGGCGGGGCTCGGGGTCCACGATCAGGAGACCTTCGACGAGCGGCTCGAGGCGCGCTTCGCCGGGAGCGGGGCGGGGCGGCACCGGAAGGTGGAGGTGCTCAACTTCGGCATCCCCAACTTCTCCCACCTGCAGCAGACCGCCCTGTTCGAGGAGAAGGTCGCCGGCTTCGCGCCGGACGCGGTGATCATGGTCAGTCACGCCACGGACCGGGAATTCAACCTCGAGTGGCTGCAGTACGGCTTGGAAACCGGCATCCCGATCCCCTATGATTCGCTGGCGCGCCTGGTGGCCGGCAGCGGGGCGGCCCCCGGGATGGCGGAGACGGCCATGAAGCGGGCGCTCAATGAGCTCATGCCCTCGGTGATGCGCTGGAACTTCACCCACTTCGCCCAGGTGGTCCGGGCGCGGGGCGCGGTGCCGGTGCTGCTGGTGCTGCGGCCCCCGACCATGACGCTCACCTATCCCGTCGAGGACCTCGAGGCGGCCCGCGCCGCCGGGATCGAGGTGCTCGACTTCCAGCAGGTCTGGGGGGGCGGGGACGAAGCTCCGCTCCGGGTCTCCGAGGTGGACAAGCACATGAACGCCGCCGGTCACGCCATCGTCGCCGACAGCCTCCACGCCCAGCTCCGCGCGCGCGGAGTGTTCGGCCTCAGCGGCGCGCCCTGAGGCGCCCGCCGCCGGTGGTCGCTCCTTCGCCTCCCGCCGTCGCCGAGCCATTGGCGAGCCACACGGTCGGGCGGCGGTTCCTCGCCCTGGCCGTGGGGGAGGCCGTCGCCCGGCTGATCGCGTTCGGGGCCATGGTGGTCGTGGCCCGCGCGCTGGGCGCCTCGATGTACGGGGTCGTGGGCGTGGCCACCGCCATCACCCTGTATCTCAATCGCATCGTGGACTGGGGGCTCGAGCTCGGGCTCGGGGTCCGGGAGGTGGCCGCGCGGCCGGAAGGGGCGGCGCGCCTCATCCCCCCGATCCTGCTCGCGCGGTTCGGGGTGGCCCTCGCGGTGGCGGGGCTCGCCATCCCGGTCGGGCTCCTCCTGATGCCCCAGCCCGACGGCGCCACGCTCGCCGTCTCCGCCCTGTCCCTCCTCGGGACCGGGCTCGGCGCACGCTGGGCGCTGCTCGGCTTCGGCAAGCACCGGGTCGCGGGGCTTGCCACGGTCGCCGGGCAGCTGCTCACGGCGGTGCTGCTGCTGGCCCTGGTGCGGGGTCCGGGGGACGTCGCCCGGGTGCCGCTCGCCCTCATGGCCGGCGAACTGCTGCTGGCACTGCTGGTCCTGGTCGCGCTCCGGCGGGACGGGCTCACGCTGCCGCTCCGCCGCGATCCGGCGCTGGTCCACCCGCTCGTCCCCCGGGGCGGGGCGCTGGCGCTCTCCGCGCTGCTGGGCATTGTGATCTACAACTCCGGCTTCCTCTTCCTCCGGGGCTTCGAAGGCTCGGCGGCGGTGGGCTACTACAACGCCGGGTACACCCTGGTCACCTTCTTCCTGAACGTCGGGACCGCCTACAGCATGAGCCTGCTGCCCTCACTGGCCGCGCTGCAGGGCGACCGGGACCGGCAGGTGACGCTGTTCCAGACCGCCGCACTGCACGTCTCGCTGCTGGCGTGGCCCGTGGCGCTCGGGGGCGCCCTGCTCGCGACCCAGGTGGTGCTGCTCCTGTACGGGCCGGGATACCAGCCGGCCGGGCCGCCCTTCGCCCTGCTGCTCTGGTGCATTCCCCTCTGCGTGGTGCGGGACCTTCCGCTCATGGTACTGCAGTCGGCGGGACGGGAGTCGGTGGTGCTGCGGGTCACCGCGTACGCCGCCATCCTCAACCTGGCGCTCAACGCCGCGCTGGTCCCGCGCTACGGGGTGGCCGGCGCCGCCGCCGCCAGCGTGATCACCGAGGGCGTCCGACTCGTGATCGCCGCGGCCACCGTCTGGCGGGAGGGCTTCGTCCTGCCCGGGCTCACCCGCTGGTGGCGCCTGGCGCTCTCCGGCGGCGTCATGGCCGGCGTGGTCCTGCTGCTTCCCCTCGCGACCCCGCTCCGGATCCTGGCCGGCGCCCTGGCCTACCTCGGGGCCCTGCTCCTGACCGGCGCCATCCGGCTCGGCGCTGGGCTCCGGCCCTCGCTCGCCCTCTGACCCCGGACTGCTGACCATGACCGACGACATGTCCCTGCTCGCGGCACGGCGCGATCCCACCAGGCGGGAACAGTGGCTGCTGTTCGGGGCCGGCCTCCTCGCGAGCGCGCTCATCTGTCTCTGGTACGGGGTCCTGGATCTCCCGATCTTCCCGCGGGACAACCAGCACTATTTCTATATCGCCGAGCGGGTCTCGGCCGGACTGGCACCGCATGCCAGCGGCTTCGATCCGAAGACCGTGGTCCCGCTGCTCCTGGTCGGGTGGGCCACCGCGCTGGGCGACCTCGTGGGCATCCCCCCGCTCGCGATCGCGCGCCTGATGAGCGTGCTGACGCTCGGCGTGTTCGTCGGGGTCACCGGGCTCGCCGCATGGAAAGCCGGCCGCAACCTCCCGGCCGCGATCTTCGCCATGCTGGCGCTCCTGGCCTGTTCCTACCTCGACTACATGGGCGCCGTCGGCTCCCAGCCCAAGATCACCATGGCGATGTTCATGGCGCTGGGCATGTGGCTGGCGTTCGAGGGCCGCGCGGGGTGGTCGGCGCTCTTCGGCACCCTGGCCTTTCTCTCCTGGCAGCCCGGGCTCCTCTGCGTGGCGGCGGCGGGCGTGGTGGCGCTCCTGAGCCGGGACCGGTGGCGGGCGGTGGCGCGGGTGATCGTGGCCTTCGTTGTGCCGGTGGCGCTCTACCAGCTCTACTTCTGGCTCAAGGGGGCCACCGGGGAGCAGATCGAGCAGGAGTACGTCTTCCCGGGCAACTTCATGACCCATGAATGGGCCGGGCTGCCGACCCACCTCCGCTGGGTGATGCAGACCTGGCGCGAGGGGTTCGGGAAGAGCAACCTGCTGCCCTTCCTGTTCCTGGGCGTCCTGGCGGTGTTCGTGGTGCATCTCCTCCGCCGGCGCCGGGAGCTGGTCCCGGCCACCCTGGCCCAGCCGGCCTGGCTCTACTTCACGGGCCTGCTGCTCGCCACGGTGACGTTCACGATCTACGACCACCAGGGTCCGCCGGACTTCTTCTTCCTGTTTCCCTACGCGGCCGTGGCGCTCGGGCTCGGATTCGCGCTCCTGCTGCCCCCGGGCGGGCGGCTGCGGCTGGCCGGCGTGGGGCTGGTCTCGCTCTACCTGCTGGGGCTCGCGATCACGGGGCGGAGCCGGAGCGATACGGCGGGGTACCGGCTGGCGGCCCAGCAGCCGGTGACGGCGGAGGTCAAGCGATGGCTCGACCAGGGGAAGACCGTCTATGCGGTCAACGCCCACCAGTTCCTGGCGCTCAACCGGGCGACCAACTGGAGCCGGTACAACTCCTTCTTCCGCGGCGTGGATGAATACCTGCAGGCGCGGACCGGCAACACGGAGGCGTGGGTGCCCGCCGACTCGGCCGGACGGCTGCCGGACATCATCCTGCTGGGCCGCGCCAAGCCGTGGGGCTGGCCGGAATGGCTCTCGGCGAACGGCTACACGGACATGACGCCACAGCCCTGGCGGGCGCAGCAGCTTCGGGTGTGGCGGCGGGACGGGGGCAGCTGATCAGGCGCCGCGCGCCGCGGCGCGGAGCTCGGGCGCCGCGTTGACGTGCGCGGGGAGGCGGTTGGTCACGTAGCCGAGCCATTCGCCCCAGGTCCAGGCCAGGACCATCGCCAGGAGCGGCAGGAACGAGCGAAGGTACATGGCCCCGGCGGCGCCGGAACGGAAGGCACGGCGCGCCATCCGCCCCATGATGACCGCGGGCAGCAGCGGCGCGAGCGCGGCATAGGCGAGCCGGCGGGCCGTCGAGCCGCCGAAGCGATTCCGGTTGCAGGCGAACATCCGCCCGAAGGCATAGCGTTCATACATCGCATCACCGAAGGTGACGCTCCGCCGGGTGCGCACCTCCGCCTCCGGCACCAGCCAGAGCACCCCGAACCGCTCCGCCAGCGCCGCGTTTACCGCGGTCTCGTGAAAGGTCTCCCGCCACAGCTCCCGTACCGCCTCCAGCTGCTCCCGGCGGTAGCTCACGTTGCAGACCGTGAGCGCCGGAGCCGGTCCTTCAGTCGCGGGGCGCATGTAGCGGTAGTAGTCCACGAGGTAGAACGCCCAGGTCACGGTGCTGCCGGTGTGATCGGTTTCCACCGCGCCGCCTACCGCGGCGCGCCCGTCGCCGTGCGCCGACACCAGCCGCCGGAGCCAGTCACCGGCGGGCCGGCAGTGGTCCTCGGTCAGGACGATGATGTCGCCGGTGGCCTCTCGGAGCGCCCGGCTGGCGATCTCGATCGGGGTGCTCTGGCCTTCATTCCGGAGGATGCGCACCGAGGGGAAGCGGGCGGCGAGCCCCTCGCTGCCGGGGAGGTTGGGGTCCAGCACCGCGATGATCTCGTCCGGGGTGATCCCCTCCTGGCCGAGGATCAGGTCGAGGCAGCGCGCCAGGTGGTCCACCCCGGCGATGGCGCAGACCAGCACCGACACCCGCGGCGGGGTCATGGCCTATTCCGTTCCCGCCGCAGGGCCCCGCGGCACCGCCCCCCGCCAGATGAGCCACAGCACGCTGGCGCTGAGCAGCAGCACCATGATCGGCGAGCCGCCCCCGGCGAGCGCCGGCAGGTAGGCGGCGGCGGTCTTCACCAGGACGGTATGCCATGGAAGCTCCGGTCCCAGGGTGAAGACCCGGAGAAGGGAGGTGAACACGTCCTCCCGGGCCATGGACACCGCCCAGGAGATCGTCAGGGTCGGGACCACGAGCAGCCAGACGATGAGCCTCGGCGCATGGAGCAGCACCGGCACCAGCGCCAGGAAGAGCAGGGGGGCCGCCGGCACCAGATAGCGGACCCCGGTGTTCCACTGCAGCGCCGCGAACGAGATCGAGGAGCAGAACAGGTAGAGCCCGAGCGCCGCGCCGTAGACCAGGCCCAGCTCCGGCCAGGGGAGCCCGCCCGTCCGTTTCCGGTACCTGGGCGCCGCCAGCGCGCCGACCAGCATGGGGCAGAAGGCGAGGAGTCCGTAGCGGAGATCAAAGAGATTGCGCCAGAGGAGATCGGCGCTGGGGAGGCTGAGCCCGTTCCACCCGGCCACGCTCAGGTCGGTGTCCGGCATGTAGCGCTGCGCCGGGAACCAGGGACTGCCAAAGGCCACCTGCTGGTACAGCAGCAGAACGGCGATCGGCCCAGCCGCCCCCAGGGTGAAGCGGAGACCATCCCGGAGGCCTGACGGGAGCCCCCCGGCCTGCCAGCCGCGGATCACCACCCAGAGCCCGAACACCAGCAGAAGCGGCGCGGCGGAATAGTCACACACGAGCCCCACGCCGAGCGCGAATCCCGCCCACCCGATCCGGCCCGGACCCGTCTCCTTCCAGACCAGCGCCAGGTACGCGGCGAGGGTGCAGTAGGCCAGGGCCAGGTTCTGGTTGAGGAAGGCGGAGCGGAAAAAGACGGGAGTCCCGACGGCAAACAGCAGCGCGAGCCAGAGCGCCTGCCGCTCGCTGCCGAGGCGCCCGCGCAGGAAAAGGAAGATCATGACCGCCGCGAGGGCGCCGACGGGGACGTTGAACAGGAGATGGATGGCGGCGGCGGCGAGTCCCAGCTTCACGTCGAGCCCGCGGGCCCGCATCTCGTTCATGAAACGGGTGCGGTTGGGCCGGGGGTCGTCGTAGGTCGCCGGCGGCTTGGGCGCCGCGAGTTCGGGCTTGAGCCTGAGCACCAGGCCGATGGCCGGTGAGGCGACGGCGTACGGCACCGCGGCGAGGAGGGACACGCCAGGGTTGTTGTTGATGTATGCGCCCCGGCCCGGAATCTCGAACAGGTCGGGATGCAGCCCGAGATAGCGGTCCACCCGCACCGAGCCGCTCTCCCCGACCGCGATGGCGAGGTAGGTCTCCCGCACCACATTGGGCGCGAAGTGGATGGCGTAGACCAGCGCCACCGTCAGGAACAGGCGGCCCGGGAGACCAAGCCCCCCGGGCCGCCGACCCGCTCGACTATCCGCGCTCATCCCGGGTTCAGTACGCCGCTTCCTCGGCGGTGACCGGCTCCGGGGCGCCGCCGGGCGGGGGCCCGTCGGCCAGGGACACCTCCAGCCGCTCGGAGGGGTGGAGCGGGAGCGGCTTGCTCCACACCTTGCCCTTGATGGTCGCCTCGAGGAGCGGCAGCGGCTGGTACACGATGCTGGACCACATGAAGACCTCGGTGGTGCAGTAGCACTCCTTCTTGGCGATCGACTCGCGCAGGGCCTTGGCCTCCGGCGAGTGCCAGATCTCGGGGAACGTCTTCTGCCGGAGGTTGCCGATCGGCTTGTGGATCTCGCAGACACCCACATCGCCGTTGGCATACACCACGCCGGAGATCTTCCCCGCCTTGCAGGGGACCACCTGCCGCTCCTGCTTCACCGTCTCGACCTTGGCCCACTGCAGCATCGGCTCCACGGCGGAGCCCGTCCGGCCCTGCTCCCGCGGCGCCCACAGCCGGCGGATGTACTCATACAGGTCCTCGTAGTTCTTGAGGCTCGGGCCCTTGAGGGTCGGGTTCTTCCGGTCGCCCCGGATGATGGCCAGGTTGTGGTGGTCCATCTGGGGGCAGCGCTCGTACAGGTAGGTGGTGAGCCGCTTGATCTCGTCCATGTTGACGTCGGTGGCCGTGGAGATCGAGTGCACCCGGACCCGGGGGTCCTCCTTCTGTAGCTCGATCAGGGCGTCGTAGGTCTCCATGGCCTTCTTGAAGGCGTGGCGGGCCACCCGGAACTTGTCGTGGAACTCGGGCATCCCGTCGAGCGAGATCTCCGCCACGAACAGCTCCAGCCCCGGCTCCTTCAGGGTCTCCCGGATCGCCGCGATGCAGCGCTCGGTGAAGTAGCCGTTGGTCGGCACGTAGATCTGCTTGACGCCGTTGGTCCGGATGAACTTGCGGCAGATCTCGCCGAATTCCTTGCGCAGGAACGGTTCGCCGCCGGAGAGGTTCAGATTCTCGATCGGCCCCAGCGAATCCGACAGGGCAAAGAGCTCTTCCTTGGAGAGATCGTCCTTCTTGTTCAGGCTGGTCCAGTAGAAGCAGTGCTCGCACTTCATGTTGCAGATGCTGTTGATGAACAGCACCAGGAAGGGCGGACTGTCCATGTCACGGTAGGAGTAGCTCGTCAGGCGCGCGTGGCGGACGATGCGCTTGAGCGGGTTCATTCCAGCTCCTGGCTTGATGCTGCGGGACGGCGTGCGTTCGGAAGCCTGCTCAAGGTGCAAAGCTCATGCCCTGCGTAGGCTTACCGGAAGGATACCCGGAAGCCCGACACCCGGCCACGCGATTCTTCCAACCGCCCGGAACGGCCCCCGGAGCCCCCGGACCGTCGTCCAGGGGCTACGGGTGTGGCGTCGCCGCAACAGGTAGGTCAATCCTCCACCACGTGGGTGCGAAAGACCTCGCGGAACGCGGCCCAGCGGGCCCAGTCGAATCGCTCCCCGTCCACGCAGTCGGTGGCGCAGTAGGCCATGAAGAGGGCGTGGTGGGTGTTGTCGTGCGCGAAGAGCCCCTGCCGGCCGTAGCTCAGCAGGCGGGGCAGCCCCTCCGCCCACCGATCCAGCACCCCGAAGGGCACCTCGTACCCGTTGAGGTAGATCGGGTACGCCTGGCGCAGCCGGCGGGTGTACACCGCGCTCGGGGCCGCCGGCAGCGGCAGCCCCGCCCGGGCCAGGTCCTGCGCCACCAGCTCGCCCAGCGCCGCATCACTCAGCTTCCAGGTGGCGTCGTCCAGGTCACACGGCAGCTCGGCGCAGAGCGTGGTCCGGCCCTTCAACTCCGTCCGGTCGGCGTAGTGCTTCGGTTCCGACAGGCGCGTGATCCGGATGTCGGCGCCGGGGAAGTAGTGCGCGTCGTACTCCGTCAGGCGGTCCACCGGCAGGTCCAGGTAGATCAGGAGCATGGCGCGGTAGCTGATCTGGCCGGCGGCCTGGCGCACCTCGGCGGGGACCCGCTCGCCCATGGCCCGGGCCAGCACGGTGATCGGGATGCTGGACCAGACATAGTCCGCCTCGATGTGCTGGGGACCGTCCTTCCCCTCCACCTGCACCGCCCACCGGCCTGGCTCCGCGGCGGGTGGGACCAGTCCCGTCACCCGGGTCTCCATCCGGAATTCCGCCCCCGCCTGACGGGCGGCGTCGGCGTAGGCCTCGCAGATCTGCCCGAAGCCGCGCTTCGGGTAGAAGAACCGCCCCGAGCCCTTCGGCTTGAGCCCGGGCACGGACGAGAGGACCTTCTTCACCAGCTTGCCGAAGGATCCGGCCGAGACCCGCCGCCGGGCCTGGATGCCGGACAACTCCTCCGGGGGCCGCCCCCAGAGCTTCACGGCGTAGGGGAAGTAGAACTCGCGGCAGATGGTCGGGCCGAGGTTGGCCCAGAGCACCGAGGCGAAGGTGTCTCCTTCATCCGGCTTGGCGCCGATGGCCTTCCGCGCCATGTCTCCCAGCGTGCCGACCGTGAATCCCTTGTCCAGCCGGAGCAGCAGGTCCACCGGCTTGAGCGGAAAATGCACGAACTTGCCCCGCAGGTGGATCCGGCCGTGCCGTGGACGGTCGAGCAGGTCACTCCCCAGCAGCCGCTTGATGTCGGCCAGGATCTCGGGCTCGGAGGCGGGGTGCAGCCGGTGGCTGCCGTAGTCGAGGCGCTGGAAGGTGCCGTCGAAACTGCCGGCGTTGCCGCCCACGACCGCCTGCTGCTCGATGACGGTGACGCGGGCCTTGCCGGTGGTGCGCAGCTTCCAGGCAGCGCCGACGCCGGCTGGGCCGGCGCCGAGGATGACGATATGCGGTTCAGCCATGCTCGGGATGGGTGACCTGGTGGATGATGGCGACGGGGCGGTCCACCGTCCCCTGGCGGGTGCGGCTGAGGACCAGCCAGACCAGCCCGCCGATGAGGCCGCCGCCGATGAGCACGGTCTGCCAGAGCAGCGAGCAGACCACGCCGAGCGCGAATGGCACCCCGAAGGGCGTGAGCAGCGCCGCGAGCGTGGCTTCCCGGACCGCGAGCCCCCCCAGGCTGATCGGCATCAGCCCGGCGATCTTGGCCAGCGGCCAGACCAGGAACCAGACGGCCAGCGGCACGTCGATGCCCAGCCCCCGGCCCATCCAGGCGTTGAGCAGCACGAAGCTGCCCTGGATCGTGAGCGAGAGGCCGAGGCCCTGCAGGCCGTGGGCGGGATCTCGCACCAGGCGGCGCAAGGCCACGAGCGTGCGCCCCACGGGCCGGCGGAGCTTTCGGGGCCAGCGGCGGATCGGCCGGCGGAGCACGAAGGGCAGCGCGAACGCCAGCGCCGCGATCCCCACCACCAGCCCGACGGTGAAGACCCCCTCGCCCCAGTCGGGCAACGCGCCGCGGGCGAACAGCGCGCCCCCGGCGACCAGGAGGGCCATCGCGATCATGTCGGTGAGCCGGTCCAGCACGCCGCCGAGAAACGCCGCCTCGGGGCGCCGGGTGAACTTCCCCGCCAGCGCCATCCGCAGCACGTCGCCCCCCACGATGCTCGGCAGGCAGAGGTTGGCGAAGAGGCCGGCGCCGTAGCAGAGCGCCGCGTCACCCACCCGGAGCGCCGCATGCCCGGCGTTGACGAAGAGCCGCCACTTGAGGACCCCGAGGGCGTGGCCCAGCACGAAGCCGAGCAGCACCAGCGCCCAGGTCCCGGCGGAGAGCCGGGCGATGGCCGCCTCGACCTGGTGCCAGGGCAGCACCCAGGCGAGCAGCGCCAGCAGCCCGACGCTGACCAGGACCTTGAGCCAGACCTTCATCGCTTGAGGCCGATCCGGGCGTTCTGGTCCGCCAGCAGCCCCACCGCCCAGACGATCAGCGCGCCGAGGAAGCAGAGCACCACCGTCTCGGAGAGATTGTCCTTCCAGATGTCGTACGCCAGCTTCCCCAGGCCGACCAGGGCCAGGCCGGCCCCGATGGGGATGAACACCTTGAGCGGATTGAAGTAGACGATGGTCCGGAAGGTGAGCAGCGCGAAGTCATAGGCATGGCGGGGGCGGATCTTCGATTCGCCCTTCCGCGCATGGTAGTCGATCGCGATGTACTCGACCGGATGGCCGTTGCAGTTGGCCGCCAGGGTGATCGTCGTGGTGAACGAGAACCCGTTGGGCAGCAGGTGCTCGTAGCGCGCGATCAGGTCCCGCCGCATGAGCCGGAGCCCGGAGTTGATGTCCGGAATAGGGCGCTCGCTCAGGTAGCTTGCCAGCCAGCGGAGAAAGGCCTTGGCCGGCCGCCGGAGCAGGGGCACCTGCACAGTCTGGCCGGTGCGGGCGCCGACCACCATGGCGTTCCGGTCGGCGGCCGCGAGCAGCACCGGAATGGCGCTCACGGGATAGGTGCCGTCGGCGTCGGTGATCAGGATCCAGTCGTGCTTCGCCCGGTGGATGCCGAGCTTGAGCGCCGCGCCGTAGCCCCGGTTGGGCCGGCGGCGCAGCACCCGCGCGCCGGTGCCGCTCGCCTCCTCGGCCGTATTGTCGCGGCTGCCGTCATCCACCACGATGATCTCCCAGGTCCAGCCGGTCTGCCGCAGGACCTGCTCCACGTCCCGCACCTGCTGCGCCACGTGGGCCCCCTCGTTGTAGGCGGGGATCACCACGCTGACGGCGTGGGGCAGGACGCCGGCGGCGTCCTCGTAGACGTCCTCGATCACTCGGGGGCCCTCGGGGTGGAAGCGGAATCCGCGGTGGTGGCCGGGGCGGGCCGGCTGGTCAGCACGACGATCGCCCCGCCGCCGACGGTGCCGGGAAAGGTCGCGACCGAATCGTACTCCGCCTGCAGGTGGGTCCAGATCTCCGGGTACGCGGCGGCCAGCCGGACCGGAAAGGTGTAGAGCAGCCAGGTGCGCGGGTGCGCCCGCTCCACGGCCTGCAGCTCCTCGAGCCGCTCCACCTGGGCCCAGTCGCGAGCATAATAGCGGGTCAGCGGATAGCTGGTGAGGTCCACCGTCGCCACGCCATCGGCGGCCGCGCGATGAGTCTCGACGTACCCGATCGCCCCCCCGAAATCCTGCTTGGGGCCCCACGCGCGGGGCACGGTGAGGGCGCTCGCGAGGCATACCAGCACCGTGCCGGCGACGGCGGCCGTCGGGCCGCGCTCCCCCAGGACCCGGCGCGCCAGCACGAAGCCGCCGCGGATCACGATCAGCACGGCGAACGTCGCGGAGAAGAAGAAGAACCGGGGCCAGAGATTGTGCCGGAGGAGGATCACCGCGGCCAGGGTGACCAGCCCGGGCAGGAGCAACGCAGTGAGCACGGCGGCGCTCTGCCGGGCGTAGCTAAGTACGCCGGTCCCCAGGACGGCCACGCCGGCTCCGAGGGTGACCCACCCGCCGGGCAGTCCCTGCGCCAGGCCGCGCATCACCTCCAGCGCCAGCCAGGCCGGGCTCTGCCACTCGGTCTCCGCATGGAAGGCCGATGGCTCGGTCAGGGTGCCCAGGAACTGCGGCAGCACCGGGGCATAGAGCAACAGCGACAGGCTGCCGGAAAGCACCAGGGCGAGCAGCGCGGCCGCGGCCGGCCCGCTCCGGCTCTCGGGCCAGCGCTTGATCACCAGCAGCAGCAGCAGGATCGCGTGGGCCACCGCCACCAGGGCCGCGGTGGCGTGGGTGTACACCGCCAGCGCCATGATGATGCCGTAGCCGAGCGCCAGGCGGCGGCCATCCTCGTACTTGCCGGAGAGGAGCCGAAGGAAGCAGCCGGTGGCGAGCACGGTCCAGAGCAGCAATCCGGTGTAACCGCGGGCATTCTGGGAGAACCAGACGTGGTGGTACGACACGGCCAGGAGCGCCGTCGCCAGCAGGCCCTCGCGCCAGCCCGCCACCTGTCGCCCGAGCCACCAGGTGGCCCAGAGACTCGCCGTCCCGAACAGGACTGCCGGCAACCGCAGCGCCCACGCGCTCTCGCCCGTGAGCGAGGTGACCGCCCGGGCGCCCAGGGAATAGAGGACGTGCTGATTCTGGCTGTCGAAGGTGGTGAGGATCTGGCCCATCGGGAGCCGGACATACTCGACCAGGGTCTGGATCTCGTCGAACCAGAGCCCCTGGTTCAGTCCCGGGAGCCGGAGGCCGAGGCCCAGGAGCACCAGCGCGAACGCCACCCACCGGGCCCAGGCCGGTTCCGCGCCGCCGCGGGCCAGCACCCGGGGCGAGAGCAGCGCCGCGCCACTGGTGAGGTGGGGAATCCGGTACCAGAACAGAAAGAAGACCCCGTGCACGACCAGCAGGCCCTTGAAGAGCCAGAGCCCCCGAGTCACATCCTCGGCATGGTGCCGGTTCCCCGGCGAGAGCCACGTGGCCAGTCCCCCCGCGGCCAGGGCCAGGCCGGCGAGGATGAGGATGAGGCCGAGAATTCTGAGTAACTTCTTGTCTGGCATCCGGTTGTGCGTGAGTGGTGATGGCCCCTGCTCAGCAAGGGCTGAGCCATCGGGGCAAGAATGACACCCATGGTAACGGCTCGTTCCCCAGTCTGGGGCAAGAGGATAACCTGTTTCAGCGTAACATGTTACAGGCAACGCCCAAAGCGCGGGATGGGCCCCGGCCGGTGGACCGTGGAGCCGGTCCCTCACTCTGCCATCTGGCTTGGAATGTGCCCCGACCCTTCTTCATCCTCCTGACCCGGTGACGATGGCTCTCTCGACCCTGTTCGCGCTCGTGGTATCGCTCACTCCCGACCCGGCTCAGGCGCAGGACACCGTCGTCCCTGTAGTCATCCGGGACGTGACGGTCATTTCGGCGACGGGCGCCCCCCCGGCTCCGGGGATGACCGTCGTCCTGGGCGGCGGGCGCATTCAGTCCGTCACCCCCGCCCGCCAGGCCAGGCTCCCCCGCGGCGCACGGCTGGTGGACGGTCGAGGCAAGTTCCTCATTCCCGGCCTCTGGGACATGCATACCCACCTGGCCAACCGGCCGCTCTTTCCCGGTGCAGACCGTGCCGTCGGGTTCGAGCGCAACCGGGACTACACCTTTTCGCTCCTGCTCGCGGCCGGCGTCACCGGGGTGCGGGACATGGCGGGGGACCTCGCGGTCCTCGCCCGCTGGCGGGACGAGGTCGCGCGGGGCGCGGTGCTCGGCCCGCGCCTGGTGATCACCGGCAAGAAGCTGGGGAAGAACCCGGTAGTGCCGGGAGCGCCGTACCCGATTGCCTCCGACGCCGATGTGCGCCGGTCGGTGGAACTGCTGCAGCAGGGCGGCGCGGACTTCGTGAAGGTGGACGGGCTGCCAGGGCGGTACTTCTACCTGCTGTTCCAGGCGGCGAACGCCGCCGGACTCGACGTCGTGGGCCACTCGACCCTCGATCTCGGCGTGGTGGAGGCGGCGCGGATGGGGCAGCGCTCGCTGGAGCACCTCGATGGGGTGGTGCTGGCGTGCGCCTCGGAGGAGTCCGGGATCCGCGCGGACGCGGTGGCCGAGGGCGGGTGGTGGCGGCGGCTGCTGACGCGGATCGGGCTGTCGGATCCCGAGGAGAATTTCCGCGACCGTTACCGCCGGATGCTGGCTTCCCAGCAGGACGCGAAGACGGACAGCGTGATCGCCACCCTGCGGCAGCACGAGACCTGGCAGGTGCCCACCCTGGTCCTGCTCCGGGATATCCGCCTGCTTCCCCCCTCGGCGGCGCTGGCGGAGGCGCTGGCGGCATACGCAACGCCCGACGGAGGTGAGCCGCCGCCCGACATCCGCTGGGCCGGGGACACCGCGCTCCCGCACGCGCTCTACCGGCGGGAACTTGCTGTCCTGGGAGGGATGATTCGGGCCGGGGTCCCGATCATGGCGGGTACCGACGGCCCAGGTGGCACCCGCCTCCCCGGCGTCGCGCTGCAGGATGAGCTGGAACTGCTGGTCACGGCCGGAATGACGCCGCTCGAGGCGCTGCAGGCCGCCACCCGGGAACCGGCGCGCTTTCTCGGGCTGCTGGACTCCCTGGGAACGGTGGAAGCGGGGAAGGTGGCGGACCTGGTGCTGCTCGATGCCGACCCGCTGGCGGACATCGGCAACGTCCGCCGGGTGAGCGGCGTGGCGCGGGCCGGGCGCTGGCTCGACGGCGCGGCGCTGGAGGGGCTCCGCGCCCGGGCCCGGGCCGTCTCGCGCTAGTTGACCGGCGCCAGCCGCACCACGAACCCGTCGCTCGACCCGCCGTGGGTCGGCTGGTAGGCGCCGCTCATCGGCCAGTTGGCCGACGACGTCATCCCCACGAACACGATCGAGCTGTCGGCCGCGGTCGCGATGCCGCGGCCGATGTCGTTCCCGGATCCGCCGAAGCGGAGGCTGTTGATCACCCGGCCGAGGTTCGGGGTGAGGCGCACCAGGAAGGCATCCTGCCCACCGCCCGGCGTGCCGCTGGACTGGTTGGTGGCAAAGTCCGGCGAGCTGGTGGCGCCGCTCAGCACCACGTTGCCCGCCGCGTCGATCCCGATGCCCTCCCCGAAATCCTCGTTGTTGCCACCGATGTACGTCGCCGCGATCAGCCCGCCGGTCGGGGAGAGCTTGGCCACGAAGCCGTCGCGCGGGGCCCCGCCATAGCCCGGCTGCGCGGCGCCCGCCGTGGTGGGAAAATCGCTCGAGCTGGTCATCCCCGTGACGTAGGCGTTCCCCTGGGCGTCGACCGCCAGCTGGTGGGTCTCCGTCGCCTCACCCGCGGAGCCGCCGAGGTAGGTGCCGTAGAGCAGGGTCTTGCCGTCGAGGCTGAGCTTGGCGACGTAGAGGTCGGTGGGGCCGCGGAGCGTCCGGCTCGCGGCGCCCGCCGTGGTGGGCATGTCGGCGGAATGGGTAAAGGTCAGGACATAGACCCCGGTGGCGTCCACCCGCACCGAATTGGCGTGGTTCTCGTCCTGCGAGCCGCCGATGTAGGTGGCCCAGAGCACCTGGGTGCCGTCGCTGGAGAGCTTTGCCACCACCGCGTCCGCCTTCCCGCTCCGGACCGGCTGGTAGCTCCCGGCGAACCAGGCGGAGGGATAGCCGTCCATCGAATCGGACGTCACGATGTAGAGGTTCTCCGCGGCGTCGATGGCCACGTCCCGTGCCGGGGTGTCGTCGCTGTCGCCGAAGTAGCTGCACCAGGTCATCGCGCTGCCGTCGCCGGCCAGGCGGCAGGCCAGGCCATCCTGGGTGCTGTACTTGGGGCCGGCGTTCCCGCCGGCGAACACCGGCTGGAACACCCCGGCGGTCACCGGGAACGACGCCCCCGCGCGGCCGGAGGTGAAGATGCTCCCGCCGGGGCTGACCTCGACCCCGTAGAAGCGTTCGAAGTTCGGGCCCCCGATCAGGTTGGACCAGAGCGGGGTGCCCTGCGGCGTGAACGCCAGGATGAAGGCCTCGCTCACGGCGGCGCCGCCGGTGGCGAAGCTGTGGTCGAAGCCGGTGCCGGGCGTCGGGAACCCGGTGGACTGCGAGCTGCCAACCACCACGAAGTTGCCCTGGGGCGTCACCGCCGCGTCCCGCACCATGTCCTCCTGGGTCCCGCCCAGGTACGTCGAGAAGGCGACCCCGAGGCTTTCCGATGGCGCGGGAGGCGGCAGGGTATCAATGCCGCCCCCGCCGCCGCCGTTCGGGCCAGACGCATTGCTGCAGGTCCAGCTGCTCAGAACGAGGGCCAGGAGGGTCAGTGCGGCGTGGAGCGGACGGGGGCGGGAGTGCTGGGGCATCGGAGCGGGCTCATCCTCAGGGTCCTGCGAGCGGGGTCAGGGTGACGCCGCCGTCGCGTTCGATCGTCAGGCGATAGGATTGACGACCGGGGAAGCGTTCGGCCACACGGGGGTTGAGCGCGGCCGAGTCCCGGACGAAGAGTACCCGGTTGGCTTCCAGAGGGTAATCGTTGAGCGGGAAGGTGAATTTCCAGCCCCACCGGGCTTCATCCACGAAGACCAGGGCGTTGGTGAGCTTCGTCACACTGCCCGCGTCTCGCACCCGTCCATCCACGTTCCGGTACAGCCGCCCGTACTCGTGACAGAGCGGGGGATAGGCGAAGAGCAGCGTGAACGCCAGCAGCGCGACCACCACCGCGCGCCCCCGCCGGGTCACCTCGGGGGTGCCCCGCTCCAGCCAGTCGGCGGCCGGCCGGGCCATCGCCAGGGCGAGGGCGGGCGCCGCGAGGTAGAGGTGGCGGGACCCGTACGCGATGCCATGGTAGAAATGGAAGAAGTACACGCCGACCAGGGAGGCGATGGTGCCGAGCAGGACGGTGAACCACTCGTCCCAGTCCCGGCGGCGCACCACGGCCAGGGCCAGCGCGGCCACCGGCAGGATGGGGAGCCCGAAGAGATCCAGGAAGAGCTGCGCCAGCCGGTAGCTGCTCACCGCCACCGCGTCCGCAGGATAGAACCCCGGCCATTCGTCGCCGTGGATCTTGGTGCCCATATCCGCGCCGAACCCCATCCCGAAGCGCTCGAGGGGGTTCCGCAGCTCGAAGTACCGGCTCATCGGCATGACCATCGCGTCGCCGGTGAGCGCCCGGTTGTAGAGCAGGGTGAGCAGCACGCCGCCGCTGGCCACGATCGTGGTGATCGCGAAGAGCGGGAGCAGGCGCGGGTTCCGCCGCAACCGGAGCAGGCCCTGCACGGCGAAGGGGAGGCTCACCGCCACCGCGTCGATCGGCCGCACCAGCAGGTTGAGGCCCAGCGCCAGCCCCGCGAGGACCGCATCGCGGCGGGACTCGGTGCGCAGCAGCCGGGCCCAGCTCCAGCAGAACGCGCCGAACAGCGCCAGGTTGGCCGGGTGGGCCATGAAGGTGCCATTCATGAACAGCAGGAACGGCGAGACCGCCAGCAGCAGCAGCGCCAGCCGCCGGGTGCGGCTGGTGAATCCCGCTTCGCGGAAGAAGCCGTTGAACAGCCACAGCGCGAGCGCCCCGAGCAGCGGGTTGATCAGCCATGGGGCGCGCATCGCCTCCCCGAGGGCGAGCAGGGCGGGCCACCCCGGGTTCATGATCCCGAACCAGCGGCCGTGCTCCACCATGGTGTGAATGAACACGAAGGACCCGGCGGGATCGGGGGCGGGAAAGCTCAGCGCGCCCTGCGACATCGCCTTGGCCTGGAAGAGGTAGGCGACCTCGTCGCTCACATGGGGGAAGAAGTCCAGCAGGCGCCATCCGGCCAGCAGGCTGGCGATGCTGCCGGCCAGAAGCAGCTGGGGCAGGGTGCGCCGGTCGCACCACGCCACGATCCGGCTGGAGCCCCACTCCAGCCGGTCGGCCAGGACATAGAGTGCGAGGAACCCGACGCTGGTGACCGCCACCCGTTCGGCGTACGCCGTCACGTCCAGGTAGCGCCGGCCCAGGACCGCGACCAGCGCGAGTACCACCACCGTGGGCACCACGATCCGGGACGCAAACAGGGTGCGGGTCAGGTCGCGCAGGGCGAGGAGCCCCCGGCCGCGGCCGGGAGCCCCGAGGGCGAGCAGCGCCAGGAAGGTGGCGAGGAGGATGGCGGTCATGGGTCAGGTGCCCGGGGTCGGCGGGGTCTGCTCCATGCGGAAGCGGTGGCCGGCGCCTTCGTTCCGGAGCAGGTCAGCCAGGAGCGGCAGGTCCCGCACCCAGCTCAGGGAGACCAGCGCCAGCGCGAGCGCCGTCACCAGGCGGTGGCCGCCGCGGAGCGCGCGCCATCGTTCCCCCGGAGTGACCGGTCCCGCCACCAGGAAGGCGGCTCCCAGCGCCAGGAACGGCCGGAGCGGCACCGAATAGCGGGAGAGGGCATAGGTGGCGCCGAAGAGGAACAGGGACTGGAGCAGCAGCAGCAGCCCCAGCCGCAGGACCGGAACGTCCAGCGCGGTAAGCAGGCCCGCGAGCCCGGCGAGGGCCAGCGCCGCGAAGAAGCCGGCGGCGAGCACCGTGACCAGCGGCGTCACCCACCCCGGGACGCCTTTCCCGTACCAGTCGTTGCGCAGGTGGCGCAGCAGGAAGGAGTCGAGGGTCCAGAAGTGGCCCGCCTCCCAGAGGCACTTGGCCAGGAACCCGACGGGGTCCGCGGCGATATTGGCCCGGGCCTCGCGCATGGCGCCGGCCTGTGCCCGGGCCGCATCCTCCCGCACCAGTTCGGTGTAGGCGCGCCCATCGACGACGCCGTACCGATCCGACCAGAGATCGTCCTTGTCCACGAAGCGCGACTCGGGCTGGCTCCCCACCAGGATGTTGAACGGGCCGTTGCTGTCGATCAGGATGAAGGTCCCGGTGGTGCGCTGGTTGCGCGCGGTCCAGGGCAGGATCAGCGCGAACATCACCCCGGCCAGCAGCCCCAGGTGCAGCCCCCGGCCCGCCAGCTGCATCCCGGCTCCCTCCCGCCGCCCCAGCCACGCTTCCCACAACAGCCAGAGGGCCAGGAACGGCAGGGCGGTGACCAGCATGGGACGGATCAGCGCGCCCAGCCCGAACAGCACCCCAGCCGCGGCCGTCCGGGCCAGCGAGCGCTCCTGCCAGGGACGCACCAGCAGGTCCACCGCCAGCAGCAGCACGGTGATGAACAGGGTCTCGGACCAGAGCCGGTGGGAGAACGCGATCAGCACCGGGTCGAATGCGACGACCGCCGCCGCCACCCGTGCCACCCGGATTCCGCCCGCGCGGGCTCCGAGCCGGTAGACGATGATCGTCGAAACCGCCGACAGTCCCACCTGCGCCAGGCGGGCGCCCAGAGTGCCGGCACCGAGCCAGAGCCAGATGGCGAGGAACGCGGGGTAGCCGGGTGGACGGAAGGTGCCGTCAAACCCGCGGCCCGCCGCCAGTCCCTGGGCCAGCTCCAGATAGGCGGCCTCGTCGAGGATCGCGGCGTCGTGCCGCACCACGAAGGCGAGCACGAGCTTGAGCAGGACCGAGCCGGCCAGCACCCCAAGGAACCACCGGTCCCGGCTCCACCGCTCCGGCGTCACGGGAACTCCACCTTGCGCGCGGGACTGGGAAAGGGGGGAAGCGCCCGGAGCGGCGCCTCATAGCGCGGCACCAGCGAGTCCCCGGACGGCGTGCCGGCCAGGTTGACCCGTTCCTCTGGATCAGCCCGCCAGTCGAACAGCTGCGGTGGCCCCTTGGGGTTGAGGATGAAATGATGACTGGTGTCGGTCAGGGCGCGAAGCATGCCGCCGGCCGCCGGATACCACTCCGGCATGCGGACCGCCTGCTGCACTTCGCTCAGCACCGGCTCGGCCTGCTGGAGGCCGCCGCTCCAGAACCGCGCCAGGCTGCCGCCCGGAAAGGTTTTGTTCGGCCTGGCCGTGGCCAGGGAGAGGAGCGTGGCGGGCAGGTCGCGGAGGCTCACCGGCGGCGTCACCCGGACTCCCGCCGGGACCCGCCCCGGCGCCCGGATCACGAGCGGGACGTGGATGGCGTCCCGGTAGAGCGTGTGCCCGTGGAGGAAGACTCCGTGCTCACCGAACTCCTCGCCATGGTCCGACGTGATCACCAGGATGGTGTTCTCCAGGGCGCCGCGTCGCTCGAGCTCGGTGAGCAGCTCCCCGATCATCGCGTCCAGCCAGGCGATGGCCGCCTCGTAGGCGTCCCGCTCGTAGAGGATCTCCTCCGGGCGCATCCCGTCCCGGCGCTGCAGGACGCCGAGCCGCCGGAGCGGGCTCAGTTCGTCGCGGCGCTCGTACCCGGCGATCCGGCGGAACCACTCCGGGGGCGGGATATACGGGTCGTGGGCGTCGAAGTAGTTGAGGAACGCGAAGAACGGCCGCCCTTCGAGCCCCGCCTGCCACGCCAGGAACTCGGCGTTGACGTCGGTGCCGTGCTTCCGGGTGAGCATCTCGTCGGTGCCCAGCAGGACCCGCAGCGACCGCGCCCCGGCGAGCCGGCGGGTGAGGGTGCAGCTGTTGAGCATCGTCGCCAGGCCGAACCCGAAGTCGGTATAGCGCTGGAAGCCGCGCCCCAGGCCCTTCTCGTAGTCGGTGTAGAGCAGGTTGGCGACGAATCCGCCGGTGGCGTAGCCGCGCCCGGCGAGCGCCTCCGCCAGGGTGGAGTCCGTCTTGTCCAGGGGCCGGAACCAGCTGGTCGTCTGCTCGTGCGGCCAGCGGCCGGTGAACATGCTGGCGTGACTCGGCAGGGTCCACGGGGCAGTGGAGAGCGCCTGGTCAAACACCACGCCCTCGTGCCCGACCCGCTCCATCGTGGGACTGGTGGGGCGGTTGTGCCCATAGAGACTGAGGCTCGCGGCGCGCACCGTGTCGAGCACCAGCAGCAGGACGTTCGGGGCGCCGGCCGTGGCGGCCGGGAGGGCGGCTCGCGCCCGCCGCTCCTGCCAGGCCCGCCGGCCCACGCTCCCCGCCGCGACCAGGAGCAGCACGAGCAGGAGCCAGGGGGTGGTCCGTCGGACCAGCGGCAGCAGGCCGCCGTTCCGGCCCAGCATGCGGGCGAGCTGGAGCCCGGCGCCCAGTCCAAGCAGCAGCACCGCCGCGGGGTGCAGCCGGGGGCCGAAGTGGGTGGTGAGCAGGCTCGCCACGATCGCGCCGCCGCAGCCGAAACCGACGACGGGGATGGGAGAGAGCCGCCGCCACTTCCCCGACACCAGCAACACCATTCCGGCCCAGAGCAGGTAGAGCAGCGCGTAGGTCAGGGGCGCCAGCCACAGCAGGTCCCGGGGGCGCCCGGTGAACTCCCCGTCGGCCGCGCGGCGATAGAAGACCAGCGCCACCTCGAGCAGCCCGCCCACGATGCCGAGCCAGACCGCCAGGGTCAGGACCTGTCGCGCGCCCGGCCGGGGCGAAGTTTCGGTTCCCGGCATCATGGCTGGTCCGGCGGCGGCGTCGAATCCGGTGGCGCCGAATCCGGGGGCGTCACGTCGGGCGGCATCGTGTCGGGTGGGGTCGTGCCCGGCAGTTCGTACTCCTGCGCCGCTTCCCGAAGGCGCTCGAGGGTGTCCGCGAGTCCGGGGTCGCCGGCCAGGTTCTGCGTCTCGCTGGAATCCCGGGGAAGGAGATACAGCTCCTCCTCGCCGTCGGCGTGCCGGAGGTACTCCCAGCCGTTGCTGAACACCGCCACCCACGGCTTCGCGCCGAGCGTGTCACCCGGGGAAACCTCCTCGGGCCCGGTCAGCGCCGCGCCGATCACCGGCGGCACCGTGTCGCCGCAGGCCGGCCTGGTCCAGCAGTCCCCCAGGGACTCGCCTTCGATGGCCGGCGCGGGGATATCCGCCACTTCGACCAGGGTGCGGGCCACATCGGCAACCGTCACGGGATGAGTGATCCGCCGGCCCTCGGGCAGGTTCGGGCCCAGGATCATCATCGGGACATGCAGGGATGGGCCATAGAGGCTGTTGCCGTGCCCCTGCAGGCCATGCTCGCCGAAGAGCTCGCCGTGGTCGGAGGTAATGACCACCCACGTGTCCTTGAGGGTCCCGCGCCGGTCCAGTTCCTCCAGCAGCGCCCCCAGCTCCCGGTCGAGATACCAGACGTTCACGTCGTAGCCGTCGACGGCCTTCCTTGTCCCCCCGAAATCCGGGTGCCCCCCCGGCGGGGTGGCGTACGGCTTGTGGGCGTCGAAATAGTTGAGGAATGCAAAGAAGGGCCTGCTGGTGTCCTGTGTGGCCCATGCCAGGAACTCCTCACTGACCACCGACGCATCCTTCCGGTGGACATCACGCTCCCGTTCGTAGTGCCCGGGGTGACGGCTCACCAGCAGCTGCCCCGGCGCCGAATGGAGCAGCAGCTGCTTGGCGGTCCGGCGGAAGTCCTGGTAGTGCGCGAACCCGCGGGCCAGCCCCGACTCCCGTGTGGTGTAGAACCAGTTGGAGGCGAAGCCCCCCGTGCGGTAACCCGCCTGCGCGAACGCCTCGGCGAGCACCGGCACCGAATCCGCCAGCGGCTCCAGCCAGTCCACCCGCAACTCCCGGTGCGGCCGGCCGGTGAAGTAGGAGGCGTGGGAGGGCAGGGTCCAGGAGGATGGGGCGTAGGCGGAGTCGAAGACCACCGCCCGGGCGGCCCACCGCTCGAGGTTTGGCGTGGTGGGGCGCGAGTAGCCGTAGAGGCTCAGCGACTTGGCCCGCACGGTGTCGAGGATGATGAGCAGGACGCTTGGGGCGCCAGGACGCGCGCCCCCGTGCCGTGCTCGCTCCAGCAGCGTCGGGACCCCGACCACGACGGCGGCCGCGACCCCGACCGCCCCGAGCAGCGAGCCCGCGACCGGCAGCCACTGGCGTGGCGTGACCAGGCTCGCGGCCAGCCGCCGTGACGCGGTGAGGCCCAGCCCCAGCGCCAGCAGCAGCCGCGCAGTCCAGTGGAGGCTCGAGGTGAAGGCCACCAGCAGCAGGCAGTAGGAAGACGCCACCAGGAACGGGGCGAGAAGCAGCTGGAGCCGCGCGACCCGGGGCCAGAGCCAGGCCGCCAGCAGCAGCGGCGCCGCCGCCACCGAGTAGAAGGCGAGGTATGCCAGGGGCGCCATCCAGAATGCGTCCGGGCCGCTCCACGCGAAGCCATGCCACTGGCGCAGCAGGACCAGGATCAGTGCTTCCAGCAGCCCGCTCGCGAGGGCAATGCTGACGACGCCGAGCGCGGCCGCGCGCGGCACCACCCCCCGCGATGGCTCGGTCATCGGCGGAGCTCCGGATGCCAGGTGGCAGGCACCCGGACACCGAGCGCCGACCGCCACGGACCGAGTCGGGAACTGTCGGCCGCGAGGTTGGTGAGCTGATCGGGGTCGGCCGCGACGTCGTACAACTCTTCGACCCCGTCACCATTGAGGATGTATTGCATCGTTCCCGCGAGGAGGGAGCTCATGTTCCCCCGGGTCACCGGCTCGTGCGGTGGAGTCCCGATCCCCTTGGGCGCCCCGGCGACCAGCGTGTCCGCCGCTGCCCCCGCCTCCCACGCGCGACTCAGCGAAGCGCCGGGGAAGGGGTGGGGGGCGGCCGGCGCCACCATCGCCAGGATCGTCGCGGGGAGGTCCCGCAGACTCACCGGGGCCGGGATGCGGCTGCCCGCGGGCAGCCCGGGCGCTCCCCAGATGACCAGCGGGACGTGCAGCAGCGGCTGGTACAGGCTGTTCCCATGCTGGTGCAAGCCATGCTCGCCGAACAGCTCCCCATGGTCCGCCGTCAGGATCACGATCGTGTTCCCCAGCTGGCCCCGTCGCTCCAGTTCCGCGAGCAGCCGGTCCACCTCGGCGTCAAGCAGCTGGATGGCGGCGTCGTACTTGTTCTGCAGCCGGTCGCCGGTGGGGAACCGTTCCCGCCAGTCAGGCGGGGCGAAGTACGGATCGTGGGCATCGAAGTAGTTGAGGAACGCGAAGTAGGGCTGGTCCCGTTTCTCCGCGTTCCAGGCCAGGAAGGCATCGGTGACCTGGGCCGCCCGCTTGTGGTCATAGAAGCGGAGCGGACCGCCGCCCAGGGGCCGCCAGCGCTTGATCCGCTGCCCCACGAGCGTGGAGTGCAGGAACAGCTCCCGGGAGAGGACGAAGTCTTCGTAGTGCCCGAAGCCGCGGGCCAGCCCCGATTCACGGGTGGTGGCGATCAGGTTCGCGGTGAAGCCGCCGGTCCGGTACCCCCGGCGCTGCAGCGCCTCCGCCAGCGTCGAGTCCGAGCGGTCGAGCGGGGTCCGCCAGCCGATCGACATCTCCTGGGTGAGCCGCCCGGTGAACATGCTCCCATGGGACGCGGCGGTCCACGGCGCGGTGGATTGTGCCAGGTCGAACACCGCACCGGTCGCTGCGCGCCGATCCAGCAGTGGCGTCGTGGCCCGGGTGTAGCCGTACAGGCTCAGGCTCTGCGCCCGCACCGTGTCCCAGATGATGAGCAGGACATTTGGCGCGCCGGCGGGAGCGCCCGGGAGCCCGGCGGCGGCGCGCCGCTCCTGCCAGCGCCGGGCCGGCGGGAACACCAGCGCCACGGCCAGCAGCAGGGCCAGCAGTGCCGGGGCGGTGCGCCGGACCAGCCGCGCCACCGGGGCGCTGGGGCGCCCTGCCACCCGGCTCACCTGCACCGCGATCCCCGTGGCGAGGAGCAGGTGCGCCACCCAGTGCAGCGTCCCGCCGAGCAGCACCAGGCTGGCAATCATCGCGGTGGGTACCGTGAGCTGCCCGGCGACGATCCGCGGCGTGGCCCAGGCCGGGCGCGCCAGCCGGAGCGGCAGCAGCACCGCCCCTGGCACCAGGAAGAAGAGGGCGTAGGAGAGCGGCGCAATCCACACGAAATCGTCGCTCACCCACACCGTCTGGTGCATCGCGAAGCGCCGGGTGAAGAGGATCAGCGCCTCGAGCAGCCCGGCGACCATGCCGAACCAGAGGGTATGCCAGAGCAGGCCCGGCAGGGTAAGGGGCTGGCTGTCGGTGGTGGTCTCGCTCACGGCGTGGCCTGGTGGCTGGGAGGGGAGGGCAGGAGGGCGCCAAGCCGCGCCGCGGCGGTGTCACCACGGGGCGATGGCCGCAGATCGGAAGCCTCGCGGGGGTCGCGCAGGAAGTCGAACAGCTCCTCGCGCCCGGTGCCGAGGTTGCGGATCAGGCGCAGGCTGTCGATCGCCACCGAGGAGAGGTCGCCCTGCGCCGCGGGATAGGACGCGGGCTGGCGGATGGCCTTCCGCACCGTCGCGAAGATCGTATCCGCCGGGCGGGTGGGGTCGAACACCCGCTCCGCCAGCGACTGGCCGGGAAAGAGGATGCCGGAGCCGAGCCCGGTGAGGTCCGTGATCGTCGCGGGGATGTCCCGCAGCGAGACCGCCTCGTCCACCACGGAGCCGGGGGGAATCCGGTTGTCGAGCCGGATCACCAGCGGCACCTGCAGCGATTGCCGGTACAGGCTGTTGCCATGATCGAAGATGCCATGCTCGCCGAACTCCTCGCCATGGTCCGAGGTGATGATCACCAGGGTGTTGGTCAGGAGTTTCCGCCGCCCCAGCTCCGCGAACAGCCGGCCGAGCTCGTCGTCGAGGTAGGCGATCGCGCCGTCATAGGCGTCGATCGCCCCCTGGGTCCGCTCGGCCCGCGCCGCATCCCCCGGGCGCCCGGTGCGATCGAGCCGGGGGTCGATGCTCCCGCCATCGGCGGCGAACTTCCGGTTCCACGGCGCCGGTGGCAGGTAGGGCCGGTGCGCGTCGTAGTAGTTGGCGAAGATGAAGAACGGCTTCTCCGCCGGGCGATCGTCCAGCCAGCCGAGGATGCGGGCGGTGACTTCCGGGGCATGCTTGCGGCCCAGATTGTCGTACGCGCCGAGCAGGCGGCGCAGGGTGCGGTTGCGTGCCACCGCCAGGGCCAGCTGCGAGTGGCGGAGCAGTCGCGCCGGAGAAAGGGTGTAATCCTCGAACCGCGTGAAGCCGCGCGCCAGCCCCACCTCTTCGCTGGCGTAGTCGGTGTTGGCGGAGAACCCCGCGGTGACGAAGCCGTAGCGGGAGAGCACCTCCGCGACCGTCGCCACCGTGTCCTCGAGCGGGACCATCCAGTCGGCGCGCGACTCGTGGGCCTGGTGGCCGGTGAACAGACTGGCATGGCTGGGCAGGGTCCACGGCGCGGTCGAGAACGCCTGCTCGAAGCGCGCGCCGGTCGCCGCGAAGGCGTCCAGGTTGGGACTGGTGGGGCGGGGGTAGCCGTACATGCCCAGGTTGAACGCCCGCACCGTGTCCAGCACCAGCAGCAGGACATTCGGGGTCCCCGGGGTGGCCTCGCCGATGGCGCGGAGCGCCCGGTGCTCGCGATACATCCGCCAGGCGCCGGTGGCCGCCGCCAGCAGCAACACGAGGCCGAGGCCCGCCGGCAGCAGTCGTCGGACACCGCGGCCGAGGGCATCCGGGTGCCCGGCGGCCCACCGTCCGGCCTGCACCCCCACCCCGAGCGCCAGGATGAGGCTCGCCACCCGGTGCAGCTGCGGGAAGATGTAGAGCAGGCCGAACATCGCCAGGCCGGCGACGCTGCCGGTGATCACGCCGGTGGTGAAGAGCCGGGGCAGCACCATCGCCCCTAGTGTCAGCCCCAGGCCCAGCATCAGGTACACCAGCAGGTTCGCCGCCGGCGCGGCCCAGATCAGGTGCGGGCCCTGGAACAGGAACTCGCCCAGGAAGACATGCCGGATGGCATAGCCCGCCAGCTCGAGGCCGCCGGCCGCGAGCCCGCCCAGCGCCGCGATGGCCACTGGGTGCGGGTGCCGGGGAAAAACCGCCTCAGCCATGGAGGGAGGGGGTCATGCGAAACACTCCTAGGGGCTGCGCCGGTTGGGCGCACCCATCACCCGATCCAGGACGCTGCCCAGGTGCCCGGCCGTGCCGCTGAATGCGGGATCGGTTGCAAGGTTGCGGCTTTCCAGTGAATCACCGGCGATATCGTACAGCTGGGTGGTCGCGTCCGGGTGACGGATGAAGTGCAGGTTGGCTGCGAACAGGCTCTGCAGATCGCCTTCGGATGTCGGATCCCACGCCGGCCGGTTCCGGGCCAGGCGGGTCTCCGCAAACAACGTCTCGGCCACCGATGCTGGCTCCAGCCAGAACCGGGCCAGCGAGGCGCCTGGAAAGGTCCCCGCCGGGTCCGTACCCGTCAGGTCCAGCACTGTGGCGGGCAGGTCCCTGAGGCTGACCCGCTGGGTCACCCGCAGCCCTGCCGGGATTCGTTCGGGGAGGGCCAGGATCGCCCCGACGTTGAGCGCCTGCAGGTTGAGCGTGTGTCCATGCCCATACATGCCATGCTCGCCAAACTCCTCCCCATGATCCGAAGTGACGATCACGAGCGTGTTGTGCAGCTGCCCCCGCCGCTCCAGTTCCCGGAGCAGCCGCCCGATCTCGGCGTCGATCGAGGCGATGGCTTGGTCATATGGACGGGGGGAACGGGGACGGTCATCGGCGAAGCTCCCGCCATGCCGGGAGGGCGGGGTCGGCGGGTAGGCCGGCGCGGAGAACGCGGTATCGAACGGGGCGATCGGACGGTAGGGATCGTGGGCGTCGAAGTAGTTGAGGAACGCGAAGAACGGCCGCCCCGGGTCGCGGTCGAGCCAGCGGAACAGCGCGGCGTTGACCTCGACCGCGCTCTTCCGCTGGTAGCTCTTGTAGTAGGGAGGGAGCCGCCGCTTGATGGCCGGTCGCGAGGTGATCCAGCTGGTGTATGCCGCGCTCCGGGCAATCTGCAGCAGCGAAACCGGCACATCCTCGAAGTACCCGAAGCCGCGCCCGAGGCCGACGCTCCGGCCGGCATAGGAGACATTGGCCACGAACCCGGCGGTGCGGTAGCCCCGGGCGGTGAGGACCTCCGCCAGTGTCGGGAAGGAGTCGTCGAGCGGCGTGGCCCAGCTGGCGCTCAGCTCGTGTGCCCAGCGGCCGGTGAACATGCCGGCGTGGGAGGGGAGGGTCCATGGCGCCGTGGAGAGCGCGTTCTCGAGGCGGACCCCGCGCGCCGCCAGCGCCTCCAGCTCCGGGGTGGTGCGGCGCTCGTAGCCGAACACGCTCAGGTTGAGGCGCCGCACCGTGTCCAGGACCAGGAGGAGCACATTCGGGGCGCCTTCCCGGGCCGCGGGCTGTCGCGCCGCCCGTCGCTCCGTCAGTCGCTCGCCCACCTCCACTCCGGCCGCGAGCGCGGCCGTGAGCAGGACCAGGGCCGCTGTCGCGGGCAGCGCCCACCGGCGCAGCGCGTCGAATCGCGGTCCCGCCCAGCTCCCGATCCGGACCCCGAGGCCGAGCGCGATCAGGTCCACCGTGAGGACGCTGAGGCTGTTGTCGAGCACCCGCAGCGCCGCCATCGCGGTCAGGAAGACCAGGAGTCCCACGAGCCGCGCGGGGGTAAGGAGCCGCGGGGCGAGTCGTGCCGCCCCCGCCAGCAGCAGGCCCAGCGCCAGGAACACCGCGCCGTTGGCGACCGCCGGCATCCACGACATGTACCAGCCCAGCGGCAGCATCCCCTCGAAGCCCCAGTACCGGATGAAGTGGCTCAGGGACTCGAGCAGCCCTGCCAGCACCCCACTAAGGAGGGCCAGGGCCAGGATCTCGCGCGGGCGCACCGGCGGACTCACTTTCGCCTCACCGCGCCGGCCGCCACCCCGGGTGGGGAACGACGGGTCCGACCAGCGTGTTCAGCTGGGTCCCCAGGCGGGCGGCGGTCGGGTCGTCGGGGTTCCGGAGCAGCAGGTCGGTGAACTGCATCGGATCGCTGCCCAGGTCGAACAGCTCGCGCCGCCCGTCGGCTTCACGCACCAGCAGCTTCCCTTCCGCGATCAGGCCGTGCAGCGTGCCCTTGGAGGTGGGGTACCAGGCGGGATTGTTGGCGGCATAGCGCGAGCCCGCCAGCAGCGGGGCCGCCCCGATGCTGTCCCCGCGCCAGAATCGCGTGAGCGAGGGCCCCGGGAACGGATGCCGCACCGATGGGGCGGCCAGTTCCATCACCGTGGGGGCTAGGGCCTGGAGGCTTACCCACTCCTCCACTCGCTTTCCCTCCGGCCAGCCGCCGGGGCCGGCCAGCAGCAGGGGCACGTGCAGCATCGGCATGTAGAGGGTACTGCCGTGGCCATAGATGCCGTGCTCGCCGAACGCCTCGCCATGGTCGGAGGTGACGATCACCACCGTGTTCGCCAGCAGTCCGCGCGCGTCGAGCGCGTCCAGCAGCCGGCCGATCTCGTAGTCGAGGTAGGCGATCGCCTGGTCGTACGGGCGCATCTCCCGCGGGCGGTCGAGGCCTGGCCCGTCCGCCCGCGTGGGGGGCAGAGCCGGATACGCCGGCTCGGCAAAGAGGGTGTCGAACGGCGGCTGGGGCCGGTAGGGATCGTGCGCGTCCATGTAATTGGCGAACGCGAAGAACGGCCGCCCCGGGCTCCGGTCCACCCAGGCGAGGATCGCCCGGTTGATGTCGTCCGCCGTCTTCCGCACGTAGTTGATCCGGGCCTCGGGCAGCAGGCCACCCTTGGGCAGCATCTTGTACAGGTGCCCGGGAAACCAGGCGCTCACCGCGACCTGTTCCGGCGTCACCAGGTGCGCCTCATAGTGCGCGAAGCCGCGCGCGATGCCGGCGGCAGGGGTGGCGTGCGTGAGGTTGGCAACGAAACCGCCGGTGCGGTAGCCCACGCCGGCGAGCTGCTCCGCGAGGGTGGGGTAGGCGCCGTTCAGCGGCACGAGGTGATCGGCGGTGAGTTCGTGCTCCCAGCGCCCGGTGAACAGGCTCGCGTGCGAGGGCCTGGTCCAGGGGGCGGTGCTGATCGCCCGGTCGAAGGCGACCCCGCGGGCCGCCAGACGCTCCAGCACGGGTGTGGTCGCGCGCTGGTAGCCGTACACCGAGAGGTTCATTGCCCGGACGGTGTCCAGGACCAGCAGCAGGATGTTGGGGCTCCCGGGGCGGGCTGGAGGGAGCCCGGCCACGGCCCTGGCCTCCGCCCGATGGTGTCGCAGCGTGATGCCGCCCGCCAGCAGTGACACCGCCACGATCCCCACCCCGGCGATCCGGCGGATGAACGTCAGCCTCCCAGCCAGCCTCGGGGCCAGCCATTGCCCGCCGCGCACCGCGAGCCCCAGCACGATCAGGTTGACGGTCCAGACGCCCAGTAGCCCGTCGAGCAAGCGCAGCGGGGAGAGCGCCGCGAGGCCGGTGAAGACCCCCACCAGGATCGGGAGGGTAACCCTCTCTGGCCACCGGCGCGCCAGCCACCAGCACGCCAGCGCCACCAGCGACATCAGGGCGATCTGCGCCGCGGACGGCATCCACCAGAGGTGGTCGCCCAGCATCAGCCGCCCCTCACTGGCGGAGGAGATCTTGGAGAGCAGGACCAGCGGTTCCAGAATGCCGGCGGCGAGCCCGAATACCGCGCCGAGGCCAAGCAGGTCGGCCAGCCGAGGCGGGGCGGGAGGGATGCGAGGTGGTGTCACGCGCGCCCGCTGCCGGCCATCAGTGCTGTCATTGAGGGGTGACCCATGGTTGCCGTGGAGTCCTGAATCTGGTCGGCTGCTGGGTTTGACGGCAGGGGCCGGGGGTGGGATCCCTCCCCGCGGGTCCGGGGGGCCGTCCTGTAGTTCCGTCACCGCGCTAGTGTAGCTTTCCCGCCGCAACTCCGCGCCCGGGCGTCGTGCCCGAGCCCCGGTCGGGCAGTACAGCTCTTGCACCAGCGGTCCGTACATGACTCCACCATACCCCAGGATTCTCCACGCGCTGGCCCCCAGCCCTGCGGGCGGGCTCGAGAGCGTCGTCCAGATGCACTCCCGGGGCTGGGCGGAACTGGGTGGTGAGGTGGCGGTGGCGCTCATGCTTGATGCCGGCGCGCCGCTCCCTCCTGGGTGGGAGGAGCTGCAGGGGGCCGGGGTCCGGGTTCTCTCGCACCGGCTGCCCCCTCGGGCCTACCTGCGGGAGCGGGCGCAGTACCTCGCGTGGATTCGGGAATTCAGGCCGGCGGTGGTGCACTCCCACGGCTACCGGGCGGACCTGATCGCGGGGTCGGCGGCGGGGGCGCTGGGTATCCCTCGAGTCAGCACCGTCCACGGGTTCACCGGTGGCGACTGGAAGAACCGCCTGTACGAGCGGCTGCAGCTGCGGGCCTTTCGGCGGTTCGCTACCGTGATCGCCGTCTCCCGCCCTCTAGAGGAACGGCTGGTCCGCCAGGGCCTGCCGGCGGATCGGATCGCCGTGATCCCCAACGCGTGGGCTCCCGCGCCCCCCACCCCCCGCGGACCGGCGCGGGCCCGGCTCGGGTTGACGGACTCGGACTTCGCGATCGGATGGGTGGGGCGGCTCTCGGCGGAGAAGGGGGCGGACGTGTTCCTCGCGGCCCTGGCGGCCGGCGCCGGCCGGGATGCGGTCCCGGTGATCGTCGGCGATGGCCACGAGCGCCCCGCCCTCGAGCGGCAGGCGGCGGACCTGGGGCTCGCCGGCTTGGTGCGCTGGACCGGGATGGTGCCGCAGGCCGCCGCGCTCTTCCCGGGCTTCGATTGCTACGTCCTCAGCTCCCGCACCGAGGGGACACCGATCGCGCTCTTCGAGGCCATGGCCGCCGGGGTGCCGATCGTGGCGACGCGGGTCGGCGGCGTTCCGGACGTCATCACCGAGTCCGAGGCCCTGCTGGTGCCGTCGGAGGATCCGGCGGCGCTCGCCCAGGGGATCATCGCCGTCCGCCGGGATCCTGCGGCGGCCGCGACCCGGGCCGCCCGGGCCCGCGAGGTGCTCACCCGGCGTTTCGCCCCCGGGCCCTGGCTCGAACAGCATCTGGCACTCTACCGCGCCATTGCGGCGCGCCGCTCCAAGGATCTGGCATGTACCTGAAGGATGTGGGGATCCTGCTGGCCCTCCTGCCTGGACTCCTGTTCGGGTATGCCTACCTGGTGTATCCCGCCCTGCTCAAGGTGTGGGGCGCGCTCCGGCCAGACCCGCCGCGCCTCGCCGATCCCGCGGAGTGGCCGCTCATCTCGATCGTGGTGCCGGCGTATAACGAGGAGCACGCCATCCGGCGCACGATCGAGGCCCTGCTGGGGCTCGACTACCCGGTCGACCGTCGCCAGATCCTCATCGTCTCGGACGCCTCCACTGACGGCACCGACGACGTCGTCCGGGAGTACGCCCACCGGGGCGTCGAGCTGCTGCGCCTGCCGGAGCGGTCGGGCAAGACCGCGGCGGAGAACGCGGCGCTGCCCCACCTCCGCGGCGGCATCGTGGTCAACACCGACGCCACCATCCGCATCCTCCCCACCGCGCTCAAGCCGCTCATCCGGGTGTTCCAGGATCCGGCCATCGGGGTCGCGTCCGGCCGGGACGTGAGCGTCGGCGCGCTCACCCTTGAAGCCAACCAGGGGGAGTCAGGCTACGTCGGTTACGAGATGTGGGTCCGCTCGCTGGAAACCAGGGTCGGTTCAATCGTCGGGGCGAGCGGCTGCTTCTACGCCATCCGGCTGGAGCTGCACGAGACCCTGGTTCCGGCGGCGCTGTCCCGGGACTTCGCCTCCGCCCTCACGGCGCGGGAGCATGGCTATCGCGCCGTCTCGGTGGACGAGGCCGTCTGCCTGGTGCCGCGGACAAGTTCACTGCAGCGGGAATACCACCGGAAGGTCCGGACCATGGCCCGCGGCCTGGAGACGCTCTGGTTCAAGCGCCATCTCCTTAACCCATTCCGGCACGGGCGGTTCGCCTGGATGCTCTGGTCTCACAAGCTGATTCGCTGGCTGGTCTTCCTGGTGGCGCCGGTGGCACTGCTGGCGCTCGGCGCGCTGGCCATCTATTACCCGGTGGCACGCGTGGCGCTTGGGCTGGCGTTGACGGGCGTGGGTCTGGGGATCGTGGCGCTGCAGTCACCGGAAGGGCGGAGACTCCCCCGCCCGGTGGCGCTCTGCGGCTTCGTGCTGGCAACGCACCTGGCGGGCTTCCTGGCGTGGACCCGGGCGCTGCGTGGTGAGCTCAATCCGATCTGGGAGCCGACCCGGCGGCCCGTATAGCGGAGCAGACGGGGTCAGGCGGGGGCCAGCGACTGGAACACCGCCGGGATCAGGTCCGCCGCCACGCGACGGGCAAGGTCCTCGGCGGCCTCTTCTGTCGTCTGGGGATCGAGGAACACCACGATCCGCACCAGCGCCTCCTCGGTACGACCCCGCGTCGCGGCGTCCCGCAGCAGTTCCCACTTAACCCGGTACTCGCTGGCGGCCACCCGGCCGCGCCCCTGATACCAATAGAACACCAGCGCCCGCTGTTCCTTGTTCTGCAGCAGGTAGCGGTTCACGGTGTAGGATGCGCCGGCGCCGGGGACCTCGGTGGTGCGCTGCTGCAGCGCCTCCCAGCCCGAACCGGGGAGGCAGTTCTTGGGTGAGTGGATCGAGCGCCCCTGGGTCTGGTGCTCATAATAGCCGACGTAGATCTCGAACTGGGCCGCGGCGGCGGGGAAGACCCGCCGCAGATAGTTCGAGACCCCCGCGGCCGCGACCTCCTGGGGCCGGATCTCCCCGGTCACACCCTCCCGACCGCCCAGCGTCATCGGAATGCTGTCCAGGGAGCGCACCAGCGGGGTGCGCTGCTGGTGGTCCACCGCGAGCGTAAAGACGCAGCCAAGCGCCAGCACGGCCCCAGGCATCCAGTTCAGCCACTCACGCATCGGCAGCCCTCGGTCCGGTCCGGGCCTCGATGGCCGCCACCACCCAGGTGAAGGCCCCGAGGATCAGGAACGCGATCACGAACATCAGCCAGCCTTCGCTCAGGTGCATGAAGCCGTCCCCCAGCTTGGGATCGACCCAGTACACCAGGTAGCCGGTCAGGAACACCCGAATGGCGTTGACCACCATGGCCACCGGGATCGCGAGCGCCACCAGCAGGAGGCGGCTCACCGGGTGGCGCAGCCAGAGCCCCCCCACCAGCACCCCCAGGGACAGCAGCGCGGTCAGCGACCGGAGCCCGCTGCACGCCTCGGTGACGAAGAGATCGCGCAGCGGCTGCCCCGCGGGATCGAGCAGCCGGATGATGTTGCCCGACAGTGTCACCGGGACGTGCCGGACTTCCAGCATCGCGGCGCCCCAGCGGGACGCGCGGAGCTGCAGCGGCAGCGCAAGCGAGGTGGTGAGCACGTCGGGAATGGGGATGGAGAGCGCGATCAGCACGATCGGCAGCCACCAGTGGAGCGCCTGCCGCCAGCCCCGGAAGCAGAGCACCAGGGCCAGCGCCGCGAGGACCATCGAGCCCCGCATGGTGAACAGCTCGGCGGCGAGCCCGGAGAGGTACCGCACCAGCACCGCTACGATCAGCAGCCCTAGCCCGAGCGCCCACTGGGGCCGTGCGGGGACGAGGCCGCGCTTCCATCCCAGCCAGAGTGCCAGCGGCGCCAGCAGCAGGCCATGGCCGGCGTCCGGGTCGTTCCACCAGTCGCTGGCCAGCAGCAGCAGCGGCTTGCTGAACAGGAGGAGGAAGAGGGCGGCGGTGAGGAGGAGCGGGGCCAGTCGGCGGGGGTCCCGCGGGAGCGAAGCGGGGCCGGGAAGGGATGTGGTGGCCACCAGGGGTCACCAGCCTCCGCGGCGGAACAGGACGACGGGGACCGTCTTGAGCATGATCCAGATGTCCTCCCAGAACCCCTGGCGGTGCAGGTACTGGAGGTCGTACTCGAGCTTCTTGCGGACGTCATCCAGGCACTGGTCGTACTGCTGGTTGACCTGTGCCAGCCCGGTGATGCCGGGCTTCACCCGCTGGCGGGCGTGGTAGCCGCTGATGGTGGTGCGCAGCTGGGCGAAGATGCTGGGGCGCTCCGGCCGGGGGCCGACAATGTTCATGTCGCCCAGCAGCACATTGAAGAGCTGGGGCAGCTCGTCGAGCCGGTACTGGCGCAGGAACTTGCCGACCGGCGTCACGCGGGGGTCCTCCTTGGCGGCCCAGACGGCCCCCGAGAGGTGTTCCGCGTTGACGCACATCGTCCGGAACTTGTAGATGGTGAAGACCTGGCCCCCGAGGTCATGGGTCCGCAGCGTCTCGCCATCGGGTGGCGGCGCGCGGTTCCACCGGCGGTCCAGCCCGATCCGGGTCTGGGTGTAGAAGATCGGGCCGCGGCTGGTGACCTTCACGGCGACGGCGATCAGGAGCAGCAGGGGGGACACCAGCGCCAGCGCCAGCAGGGCCAGGGTGAAATTCAGCGCGCGCCCGAGGATTTCCGACCGTGCCCGGGGCACGACCGGATCCTCGACTTCCTCCACCAGCCGGAGCCAGCGCTCCCGGGGAGTGGCACGTGCGGTCCTGGATGTGGTGCCCGAGCCCATGTCGCGTTCCGCTGCCTGGGGATGCTTCACGCCTAGAAGATTCCAAAGAGTTTGCCGACGCCATACGTGCTGATGATCAGCGCCGGGATGATGGCAAAGGTCCGCAGGGTCGTGAACCAGTCCTTGGTGGGCTTGGTCCCCACCTCGATGACATCGCCGGCCCGGAGGTTCATCTGGTCCAGCGTCACGCCATCGGTCACGGCCTTGTTGAAGGCCTCGCCGTCCATGATCTCCTCGTCACCGCGGAGCACCTTGGACCGCTTGAGCTCGGTCACGTTGCCGATCCCGCCCGCCTGCATGAGCGCGTCGCTCAGCATGATGTCCGCGTCCATCTGGTGAAACCCCGGCTTGCCGATCCCGCCCATGAAGGTGAGCCGGATGAGTGGCCGCGCCTTGACCTGCGGGTCCCGAATGTACCGGCCGATCTGCTCGGTCAGGTACCCCTCGACCTCCGACCGGAGCACTCCCCGCATCTGGATGTCGGGCAACCCCTGCAGCGAGAGCACCCGGCCCGGACCGATCGCCTTGGTCCCGCTGAAGCCGCTGTCGCCGGTGACCGTGATGGTCAACTGATCCCCGACGTAGAAATCCCCTTCCAGCAACCGCTCCCGGATCAGGGCCGCCTCGGCCCGCTTTCCCTCGCGGAACCCCGCGCTGTAGGCCTCGGAGTTGGCCAGCGCCTCGGCCTGCTCCAGCGACTGCTGGAGCTGGACCCGGGTGACTACGGGCTGCCGGCCATCTGCCCCGGGATCCGCCACGCCATCCTGTGCCGACAGGCCGGGAGCGACCAGCAGTGCCGCGGCCACGAGCAAGGCCCATACCGAGTGCCGGCGGGTGCTTCCAGGGGAGTGCTCACGCGCGAAGTTCATAAAGTCGGGGTATCTCCGTGCACACTGTGTGCTAGGTGCCGATCTGGCGGTGTATCCCGTTCCCAAATCCCAAGCGCTTGGGGTGGAACGGCTTCCGGCCCGTGGAGCCGCAAGGATGTGGTCACAAGGCTACACTCTGTGCCGCGTCTTCGCTACGGATGCGGGCGACCTGTGGCCCGCGGTATGTGATCTGCGTCGCATTCGCATTCGGTCGGCTCGTGGCGGCATGCAAGCGCGCCCGGCAGATCGCGGATTTCGTATTGCCACAGCCCTCGCGCAAGCGTATCGTACCAGTTACCGGGAGCCTGCCGCCGTGAAGATCCGACCCGCACGCCGGTTCGACGCCTCCCGGGCAACCCAGATCCGGCATCGCCCGCCGCACGCCTGCCCCCGGCCGCTACGGCGCGCTCCGCTGGCAGCCGGGCCAGGGGACGCATGACAGACTCCGCACCGCTCACACCGCCGCCGCTGGTCCTGGTCGCCAACGACCAGGAATGGTCGGCGCGCTCGCTGGAGAGCATCCTGGCGCCCAACGGGTACGCCGTGCTGCGGGCCTATACCGGCCAGCAGGCTCTGGAGCGCGCCCGTTCCGCCCGACCCGACCTCGTGATCCTCGATGCCCAGATGCCGGACCTGCATGGCTTCGAGGTCTGCCGCCAGCTGCGCAACGATCCCCGGTTCAGCGCCACCACGCCCATCCTGATCACCACCGCCGGCCCCTCCGGCCGTGCCCAGCGGCTGGAGGCCTACAAGGCCGGCGCCTGGGAGTTCCTGGGTCAGCCACTGGACGGCGAGAGCCTCCTGCTCAAGCTCTCGACCTTCCTGGCCTCGAAGCTGGAAGCAGACCGGCTCCGGGAGGAGAGCCTGCTCGACCAGCTCACCGGGCTCTACAACATGCGGGGCCTCTCGCGCCGGGCTCGGGAGATCGGTGCCGAAGTCTTCCGCCGGCACCAGTCCCTCGCCTGCGTGGTCTTCGCGCCGACCGGTGAAGGTACGGTGGACCAGGTTGCCGAGCGGATCGGCCGGACGCTCCGGGCCCAGGGCCGGTCCTCCGACGCCATCGGCCGCGTGGGCGAAGGCGAATTCGCGGTCATCGCCCCCGACACCGAGTCGGCAGGGGCCGTCCGGCTGTTCGAGCGGCTCGAGCGGCTGCTCGAGACGGAGAACGGCAACGGCGCAGGCGGCCGGCTCCCGCTCAAGGCCGGCTACTGCGCCGTCACCGACTTCGCCACGTCCCCCGTGGACGCGGTGGAACTGCTGCTCCGCGCCACCTCCGCCCTCCGCCAGCTCCAGACGGCCCCCGGCACGGACCGGATCCGGGCCTTCGAGACTACCGCCGGCTGACGCCGCGTCAGCCGGGCTGGTCGGATGTGGCGCTTGACTGCGCCGCCACCTGCGCCGGCTGTTCCTCGTCCGACGTATAGCCGTACAGGTACGAGTAGTACCGGTATACCCCATCCGCCTGGATCTCGTTCAAGACCGCGCCCAGCACCCGCACCGGTAGCCGGTCCAGGAGCCGGAGCTTCGCTTCTGCCATCTGGCGATCGGTTTCGCCCGACCGGAACACCATGACCATGTGGCCGGTCGCGGTGCCGAGCACGAAGGGATCGATGCCGGCCCCGAGGGGCGGGCTGTCCACGATGATCACGTCGTAGCGCGCCTTGACCTCGCCCATCAGCTCCGCCATGGCCGCGGAGCCCAACAGCTCCGGACCCTGGTGCCGCCGGGTGCCGCACGGGATAACCGAGAGCCCGCGCTGGCTGGTCGGGCGGATCAGGTCCTCCAGCGCCGCCTCACCGGTCAGGTAGTCCAGCAGCCCCGGCCGACGGTCCACCCCGAACATGCGGTGGATCTCGCCCCGGCGGATATCGCCATCGATCAGGAGGGTGCGGTAGCCCGCCTCCGCGAACGAGACGGCGAGGTTGGAGGAGACCAGGGACTTGCCATCGCCGGCGCCCGGGCTCGAGATCGTCAGGGTCACCGGGCCCGCCGCCCCGTAGGAATGGGCGAGGTTGAGCCTTACCGTTCGGAACGCTTCCACCACCTGTGCCGCCTGTTCCGCGGCGAGTTCTCCCCGGCGGGACTTCTTGATGGCCGGGATCGCCCCCAGGATGGGGAGCCCGAGCTCGCTGGAAACCTGCTCGGGATACCGGAATCGCTTGTCCAGCTGGTCCAGCAGCAGCGCCAGGGCCACGGCGAAGCCGATGCTCGCGCCCACGGCCATCAGGATGATCTTCGGGGCGGAGTTGCTGGAGGGCTGCTGCGGCGCCACCGCCCAGTCCAGCACCCGCACGTCCGGGATGGCGGACAGCTCGGAGAGCTTGGCCTCTTCCAGCCGCTGGCTCAGCATCTTGTACAGGCCATCGGCCGCGTCCATGTCTCGCGTCAGGCGGGTTTCCGTGATGGTCACCTCAGGCACCCGGGCGAGCTCGGTCGCCACCTGCCGCAACCGGCCATTGAGGTCGGTTTCCTGGTACTTGAGCTGGTCCACCAGCGCCTGCGCGTAGGTGGGGATCTGGGTGTTCCGCAGCAGGTCGATCTGGGTCTGGGCCTGCTTCACCAGCGGATGCTCGGGGGTATAGCGCTGCAGCAGCGCCGTGAGTTCCGCTTCCCGGATGGTCAGGTCGCTCAGCGCCTGCTTGAGCTGCGGCGCCTGGTTGGCCGAGGGAATCGTCTGGAAGGCGTCCACGGTGATCGCGCCGCCCCGGGCCCGCTCGAGCACGGCCTCAAGCTGCTGCCGGTCCCGCTGGATGCGGTCGAGATCCACCTTCTGCTGGGTATAAAGACTGGTAGCCTGGCCGGTGGTCGCTGCCAGGCCCGGGGTGATCGGAATGCCGCCGCTGCGCGGTTCCGTGATGGTCGCGATCTGGAAGCTCTTGAGCCGGCTCTCCGCCTCGCGGAGGTTCTGGTAGGCGGTGGTCACCTGCGAGCCGAGGGCGACGCGGAGCTCGGTGGCCTTGCGGCGCTTGAGGTCCGCCGCGACATCGGTGAACTCCTGCGACACCGCGTTCACGGTGCCGGCCACCCGCTGCCGGTCCTTGCTTTGCAGCGCGACTTTCAGGAATGATCCCTTCTCGGGCATCTGGGCGCGGAGATCTTTCATCAACTGCTGCACCACTCGTCGCGGATCCACGAGCTTGAACTCGACCTCGGTCCGTCCCTTGAGCTGTGCAGCGGTCGGAGCCCATAGCCATCCCAGCCGGCGGCCGATGGAATCTCCCACCTGGCCCTGCTCGGTCTCGCGTCCCCCGCGGACCAGGGTGTATTCCTTCCCGCCTTCCGAGACATCCAGGGTGTACTAGCCGACCCGCAAACGCTCCCAGATGTCGAACGTCGTGAACAGCGCCGTGTCACGGATCTCCTTCGGGTCCACAT
>JAEUJI010000061.1 GCA_016794805.1 Gemmatimonadota bacterium | reverse complement strand
CGGCTGGGCCCCCGGCCGGCATACGCTCCCGGCGAGCACACCGTGGCCCGCGCCCGGCTGGCGGCGATCGCCGGGAAGACGGAGGTCGCCATCGCGCTGCTGGCCCAGGCCGCGTCGGAGGGATACGAGGGCTTTCCCTGGCTGCACTCGGTCGCCTTCCGGGACCTGAGCCCGCTGGTGGGCAATCCCGCGTACGACGCGCTGATCTCCCCGCAGCCGTTCGTCGGCCCCCGGAACTAGGCCAGCAGGGTCTGCAGGAACGCCCGCATCCCCGCCGGAGCGAGGATCTCCGCCTCCGAGCCGTACTGCAACACCTCGCGGGCCAGCCAGCGCTGGTCGGCAACCGGGAGCCGCACCAGGTAGCGTCCGTCCGGCCCCTCCTCTCCGTCCGGATACAGTTCCCGCAGCCAGCGCGCCACCCGCCGGCTGAACGCCACGGTGGCCATCGGCACCGGGCCCGCGCGCAGCAGGTCCTTCGCCCCCTTGACCAGGCGGAGGTCGCGGCGCGGCACGAAGCGCTCCGGGAGCAGCTCCGCCTCCAGCACCCGCTCCGCCCGGAAGTGCCGCCCGCCCCGGGCCGCCTCACACCACGCCACGATGTACCAGACCCCGCGTGCCTGCACCACCTGGTGCGGGTGGACCCGGCGCTCGGTGGTCTCGCCGTCCGAGGCGCCGTACCGGATCCGGAGCTTGCGGCGTTCGTCCCGCGCCCGCCGCGCCAGCGCGAGCACCTGCGCCACCTGCTCCCCCGGGGTGGGGCCCAGCGCCCAGGCCCGCTCCACCTCGGTGGGTGCCAGCGCCGCGCCAAAGGTCTTTCCGAGGCGCACGGCCAGCCGGTGTCCTTCCCGCGTGCCCATGAGCCCGATCAGCAGGACGAGACTTTCGTCGCGGCTCAGCCGGAGCGGGCGGCGGAAGGCGCCACGGCTCCCCACCGTGAACCCGTCGGCGGTGAGGGCCACGCTCAGGCTCGCCAGCCAGTCGCGGTAACCCTCGGTCAGTTCCACCAGCACCTGGAGGTCGGCCCGTACCTCCGCCTCCGTCACGCCCATGCTGCGGGCTGCGGCGCTGAACCGGATGGGCTCGTCGCTGTCACGCTGTGACATCCACGCAATGAGGTGGACCAGCCGCTGGATCTGGGTCTCGGCGAGGTCGGCCATGGCTCAGCGGTACAGCGCCAGGACCCGTGCGCGCAGCCCGGCGAGCGCGGCGCGGAGGTCGGCGGGTTCGAGGAGGTCGGCCTGGGAGCCGAAGGGCAGGAGCCAGCGGAGGAAGGCGTCGGGCGCGCGCACGTCGAACTCCAGCAGCGCCCCGCCCTCCCCGTCCACCGCCTCCACCACGCGGCCGAGTCCTTCGGCGATGGTCCAGCGGGAATGGGGGAAGGCCAGCCGCACCCGCGCGGGGACCGGCGGGGCATCGGACAGCTCCCACGGGCTGCGGTTGAGGTAGCGGGAGAGCTGGAAGTCCGGCGGGACGGTGAAGCCGCTACCGGCACCCTCCTGCACCACCGCCGTCCGCATCCGGTCAAGACGAAAGACCCGGAGGGCGTCCCGCTCCCGCGCCCGCGCGATGCAGTACCAGTGTCCCCAGCAGAGCATCAGGCCGAAGGGCTCGATGACCCGGTCCTCCTCGGCATCGCGCCCGATGCTGTAGTACCGGCAGCGGACGGCGGTGCGCCGCTCCAGGCCGTCGCGGAGCGCCTCGAACACCCTGGGGAAGCCGGCGGCAACCGGCGCGGTGATGCTGTGCTCCTCCTCACCGGGCACGACGCCGGGCAGGTCAAAGCTCAGCTTGCGGAGCGCCGAGGCGGCGGAGGGCCAGAGGGGCGAGGAGCCGAGCGCGAGCACCCGTTCGGCGGCGCGGCGGAGGATGTCCTGTTCCGCCGAGCTGACCGCAATGCGCTCCAGGGTGTAGGGCCCCGGGGTCTGAACACGGCGGGGATCCACGAGCGTGAGGTACGGCAGGTAGAAGTCGCGGGTGTGAAGCTGGTAGCCATCCACCGGCATGCTGGTGTGGCCGGCCTCCACCTTGGCGGGTTGCGGCTCGATCGCGATGCCGAGCGCCTTGAGCTCCTGCTTGTCCCGCTCAAACTTGCGGCGCACCGACTCCCGCTTCGCCTTGTCCCGCCAGTCCCGCTTGTAGTCGTCCACCTGGCTCAGGATCTCTTCCCGCGGCACCGGGCTCCGCCGGTCCAGCAGGAAGGCCAGCAGGTTGAGCCACCGTTCCGCCTTGCTCACCCGGCGGGGGCGGCCGGCGCCGGAGGGGCGCATGGAGGACGGTGCCCGCGCCATTCAGCCCGCCGCCCCGGGACACCACCCGGTAGTGCGGAAGCCGCAGAAGCGGCATTCATCGGGGTGGGCGGTGAGCCCCCGGCTGCCATCCCCGATGGACCGGAGCACCTCCCCCTGCCGCCGGCGCGCCTCGCGCCGGCGTTCGTCGGTGATCATCTCGGCGTATTGCATCCCCGCCTGCGAGAACTGGAAGGCGAAGCGGGACACCGGGAGTCCGCTGATCGCTTCCGCGGCCGTGACATAAGCATCCCGCTGCGGGGCATAGTGGGCCGCGTGCGCCGCGGCATCGCCCCTGGTCACCCGGCCGGTCTTCACGTCCAGCAGCACGATCCCGTCCGCCAGCGGCGCGGCCAGGTCCATCTTTCCCTCGATCCGGTCTCCCCCGCCCACCAGCGCGATGAAACCGAGTTCCCGCCTCGCCCCGGGGGCGTCGGCCAGCGCGCGGTACTCCGCGTGGGCCTCGACCGCGGCGACCTCGGCCCGGATCCGGTCCCGGTAGTCGGCGCCCTCCGTGGTGTCGCCCGCCGGCGCCTCGGGATCATGGCGGTGGATGGCATCCTCCAGGAGCAGCTCGAGTTCGGCCTCCTCCCGCAGCCGCTCCAGCACGTCATGCACGATGACGCCGCGGCGCACCGCGTCCTCCCGGGCCCCGCGGCCGCCCGTCACGGCCGGCTCCCGGAGCCCCGCGACGTATCGCAGGTAGTGGCGCTCCGGACACCGGCTCCAGGCCAGGAACTCGGTGGCCGAGTGACGCAGCTGGCCCAGCGGAACGGTGAGCCGCGGCAGCGGGGGCGCCAGCGCCGCCGCCGGGTTGAGCACTGCACCGGCCACCGGCGCCGACTTCGTAGCCAGCGCGGTGGTCTGGTGAAACCGGCCGATGAAGTTGCGGCCCTGGCCGTCGTAGTGGAACCGTCCGCCGCCCGGCGCGATCAACGGCGCCAGCCGCGGGGCCAGCTCCGAGGCCGCGGAGCCGCTCGGCTGCTTCTCGAGCTCGAAGCCCGAGACGATCAGCCGGTCCCGGGCCCGGGTTGCCGCCACGTACCAGAGCCGCTTCCGTTCCGCCTGCCCTTCCCGGCGGATCAACTCGGTGAGCTCCTGGGCCTCCTCCACCCTGGCGGGGTCGTCGTCTCCCTCGATCAGCATCCGGTCGCGGCTGAGGAGGAGGCCTGCGGCCCGGGCAGCCACCGGCTGCCGGCCGAGGTCGGCCCAGAAGACCACATCCCACTGCAGCCCCTTGGCGCTGTGGATCGAGGTGATCGTGACGACGTCGTCCTGCTCCCCGAACAGGCGGGCGCCCCCTTCGCGATCGAGGTGGTCCCGGGCGGCGCGGAGCTGGCGCACGAAGTCTCCCACCCCGCCCTGGGCCGAGGCGCGGGCCAGGCGCACCAGCTTGCGCACGTTGGCGATCCGCTGCCGGCCATCGTCGCCGAGCAGCGCGAGGTGGGCCAGGTATCCGCCCTCCACCAGCAGCCGCTCGAGCAAGTCCGCGGCGGGAATCCGGTCCCGCAGGGCGCCGAAGCGCCGCAGCAGGTCGAGGCCGCGCGCCACGAGTGCGACCTCACCGCCCTGGTACTCGGGCAGCCGCTCCCAGTG
>JAEUJI010000051.1 GCA_016794805.1 Gemmatimonadota bacterium | reverse complement strand
ACGGACCGACGGACCGACGGGACGACGGGACGACGGGACGACGGGACGACGCACCGACTCAGAACCGCATTGACGGATCTCAACATGTTTCAGCGACTCCTCACGACCACCTCCGATCCCGCCGCCCTGTTCGCCCGGGTGGCGCTGGGGGTGGTCATCTTCCCGCACGGCGCGCAGAAGGCGCTGGGATGGTTCGGCGGCGGCGGGTTCCAGGCCAACATGGACGGCTTTGCCAGCATGGGGATCCCCGCGCCGCTCGCCTTCCTCGCGATCGTGGCCGAGTTCGCCGGGTCCATCGGCCTGGTGCTGGGGTGCCTCACCCGCGTCGCGGCGTTCGGGGTGCTCTGCAACATGGTGGTCGCCGCCGTGATGGTGAGCGCCCCCCACGGGTTCTTCATGAACTGGTACGGCACGCAGGCGGGAGAGGGGTACGAGTTCCACATCCTCGCGATCGGGCTGGCGCTGGTCGCAATCGTCCGAGGGGGCGGGGCGTGGTCGGTGGATGGGGTGGTGGCGCGGCGGCTCGTGGGGCGGAACTAGCGCTCCGCTCCTACCTGGCCCAGTCGCCCCATCAACTCATTCCGTGTCTTCCGTGCATTCCGTGCTTCCGTGGTGAAGCAGTTTACTCGGAGTCCAGATCCAACGGAGCTGGCGCTCCACCCCTACTTCTCCTTCCGGTGGATTCTGGTTGCGGGCTGGGTTCGGCCGCCGTAGGTTAGGCAACCCCCTGCCATCGGAGTCGCATGCGCACTCCCACACTGACTCTCGCCGTCCTGCTCACGCTGGTCCCCGGTACCGCCGCCGCGCAGCATCCCTGGGGCACGGTGAAGGCCTGGACCGGCAGCGTCACGGCCGAAGTGACCGAGAACGGCAAGTTCCCCGACTACACCTCGACGCTCACCTACAAGGCCACCGGCGAGTTCACCGCCGCCGATGACGTCCTGGGCGATGGCGACCACGTGATGTGGCCGATGCCGAACCCCGAGCTGGCCTCCGATCCCGAGAAGTACGCGGCGACCATGACGCCGTGGCGGGCGCGGGTGGTGGCCAGCTTCGAGGCGGCCGGCAAGGACCTGGAAGGGAATACATTCAGCACCAAGTGCACGGCGAACAACCAGAAGGCGGCGTCGGTGGGGGTCATCGCCTCCGGCGAAGACTACGTCTTCTCGGTGACGCTGCCGGAGGCGGTCTTCACCTGCGCCAACACCGGGACCGGCAGCGGGCCCACCGCCAACGGGCGCGTCCACCAGGCGACGCTCCAGCTCGGCGGCCCCCAGGGGCAGCCGGGCCCGGTGACCGGCACCAAGACCTTCACCATCGGGGAGAAGGTCATCAAGGTGAGCTTCACCATGAAGCCGGTGAAGTAGGGGGCTACGCGCCCGTAACCTCCTGCTTCAGCATATCCAGGAAGCCGTCCCACCCGAACGGGTAGTCGCCGATGTCCGCGGTGCGGGTGAAGCCGGCATGCACGAAGGTGAGCCGAGTGCCGGCGCCGTTCGGCTCCAGGGTGAAGCTGATGGTCTGCCCGGTCACGGTGTCGTCCCCGCGCCAGTCGGGCCAGTCGAGGACGAGCTTCCGGTCCTGCACGTACTCGAGGATGCGGGTGGGGCCGCCCGCGACATCCCGCCCGTCCACCTGGTACTTCCAGCCGACGATGTACCTCCCCCCCACCCGCGGCTCCACGATCGCGCCGCTGCCGCAGAGCCAGCGGTTGACGGACTCCGGCTCGATCAGCGCCCGAAACACCCGGGCCGGAGGCGCGGCGATCTCGAGGATCATCCGGACCACCGGCGCCGGGTCGTCGTAGTCCGGCAGCACGATCCCCGCCCCGCCGGCCAGGTGCGCCGCCAGGTTCCCCAGCGCGAAGCGCCAGTGATCCTCGATCAGCTCCTTTGCCCGGATGATGCCGAGGTCTCCCCTGATCTCGTGCCGGAGGGAGAGCCTGGTGCCGGCCTCGCCGTCGGAAGTGAGGGCCAACTCAACCTCGGTATCCACGCCCCGGAGGCGCCAGCTGAAGCCGAGCGCGGTGCCGGGCTCGTAGCGGGTGATGCGCTGGGTGGCATCCGTCGCCTTGGGGCTGCCGAGGGTGTGCCTGCCCCAGAAGCGGAACCCCTCCCCGATGCTTTTCCCTGGCTCGGCGTGTTCGGCGAACCAGGTCTCGAGCGCGGCACGGTCGGTGAGGGCCCGGAAGACGGCGTCAGGGCCGGCGGCGAGCTTGGCGGAAAAGGTGTGGGTGAAGCTCATCGCTGCTCCTCGGATTCGACCAGGGTCTTGAGCTCCAGGAGCCGTGCGCCCCAGAAGAGCCGATAGTGCTCGAGCCAGCGTTCCACTTCGCGGAGCGGCGCCGGCTCCAGCGCGTAGCGGCGGGACCGCCCCGCGCGCCGCTCCCGCACCAGTCCCGCCCCGCGCAGCACCCGGAGATGCCGGGAGACGGCCGGACGGCTCACCGGGAAGAGCCCGGCGATCTCGCCGGCGGACCGTTCCCGCTGGGTGAGCGCATCGAGGATGGCGCGGCGAGTGGGATCGGCGATAGCAGCAAAGACGGCGCGCGAATGCGTAACCATTGTGTTACATAATGTCGCCCCGGGCGCACCGGCGCAAGGGTGTCACCACGTGGAACCCGGGCACCGGCGGTCGGCATTGTGGTGGCGCGCGGATCACCCGATCCGGCGAGGTTCCATGGACACTTGATGGGGGTACCCCGTGCGTCGCCTCACCGCTCTCCTGCTGCTGTCGCTGCTCCCGGTTGCCGGTCTCTCCGCCCAGTCGGCCCAGGTCACCACCTTCGCCCGCTGGAGCCCGCCGGCCGTGGGCGGGCAGGTGGCGACGCTCCGTCCCGCCGCCTCAAGCGGTGGCGCGTCGGTCCTGGGGATGACGGCGGGCGGCCTGCTCGGCGGCGCGGTGGGCTTCGCCGGCGGGGCGCTGATCGGCGCGACCCTCGGCGGCGGCAACGCGATCTGTGGCGACGACGCCTGCGGGCTGGAAGAGGCGGCCTACGGCGCCATCGCCGGGCAGTCGATCCTGCTGCCACTCGGCGTCCACATCGCCAACGGGCGGCGGGGGAACTACGGCTTCTCTCTGATTACCTCCGTGGTGATCGGCGCGGCGGGGATCGTGGTGGTGGACGCGACCAACGATGGGTCGCCGTTCATCGTGGTGCCGGTGCTGCAGCTGGTGAGCTCGATCCTCATCGAGAAAGCCACCGCCCGGTGACAATCGGCCCGGTCCTGATGGTTCAACCGCCAAGACCGCAAAGACCGCCAAGCAGTCAACCCAATAGCGTCTTGGGGGTCTTGGCGGTCTTAGCGGTGAAATCCCGAATCCACCGGACGAGCGAGTATCGTGACGGGGCTCACACCCCTAACATTCGGGGGTCGGTCGCGTCACCGGTGTGAACCTTCACCAGGACCCGCCATGCTCGCCCTGTTCGCCGCCCTTACACTCGTCGCCACGCCCGCACCGGCCGCGCCCAATCACCAGCAGGCCGAATGGGAGCTGCTGGGGACCCGCCAGGTGAATTTCCGCGGGGACAAGGACGTCATCACCGTCACCCGCAAGGAGGGCACCTTCCGCGCCCTCAAGCTCGAGGTCCAGGGCGGCAGCCTGGACATGTACGATATCCGCGTGGTATTTGGCGACGGCTCAGTGTTCTCTCCCGAGACCCGGGTCGAGTTCCGTGAGGGGAGCTGGAGCCGGACCATTGACCTCCCCGGCGCGGCGCGGGTGATCCGCCGGATCGAGTTCAACTATCGCAGCGAGCTCAAGCGGGGCCGTGCCACGATGCGGGTGTACGGCCGCCAGGTGAGCGAGGGCCGGGCCGAGCGCCGGGACGACCATCGCGACGAGCACGCGGGCGGGCAGGGGCGGTTCGCCGGCTGGGAGCGGCTGGGGAGCCGGGAGGTCAGCTTCCGCGCCGAGCGGGATGTGATCTCCGCCGCGGGGGAGGGGCTGTTCCGGCGGGTGATGATCGTGGTGGATGACGCCGACCTGGAGCTGTTCAACGTCCGGATCGTGTTCGCCAACGGGGAGGTGTTTTCTCCCGAGACCCGTTTCTACTTCAAGGAGGAGAGCCGCACCCGGGTGATTGACCTTCCCGGCGCGGCCCGTGCCATCCGCCGGATCGAGTTCGCCTACCGGAGCGTTCGGGGCGGCGGGGACGGCCGGGCGGAAGTGCAGGTGTACGGCCAGCTCTGAGCCGGCCGGCCCCCGGCGCGTCTTCCGGCGCGCCGGGGGCACCCCGCCTCCGGGCGGCGCCCAGCCTGAAGCCCCCTTCACGCCGGCCTCATCCCGCCCCATTTGACACCGCCCCGCCCGGCCTGCATGATAGCCCAACCCCTTCAAGGAGGTCGGCCCGATGCGGGTCTATGGCTCAAACGCCATTCGCAATGTGGCCTTCGTTGGCCACGGCGCGTCTGGCAAGACCACCCTCGTTGACACTCTCGCCTTTGTATCCGGCTCCAGCAAGCGACACGGCAGTATCCAGGACGGCACGACCCTCACCGATCACTCCGCCGACGAAGTGGAACGGAAGCATTCCATCTCGCTCGGGGTGGGCTTCGCGGAGTGGATGGACACCAAGATCAACCTGCTCGACGCGCCCGGCTTCCTCGATTTCCTGGGGGAGGCGACGGCGGCGCTGTACGCGGCGGACGCCGCGGTGGTGGTGCTGAACGCCACCGGCGGGGTGGAGGTCGGCACCGAGAAGGTGTGGGAGATCTGCGACCAGCTGCACCTGCCGCGGCTCATCTTCGTGACCCAGATGGACCGGGAGCGGGCCAACTTCGAGCGGGTCTTCGACCAGGTGCGGACCCACCTCTCCCCCAAGGTGGTGCCGGTGGAGATCCCGGTGGGGAACGGGAGCGACTTCCGCGGGATCGTGAACCTGCTGACCGACGAGGGACAGTTCTACAAGAAGGGGACCAAGACCGGCGAGTACGAGACCGGCCCGCTCCCCGAGGAGGTGAAGGAGAGCTACGCCAAGTACCACGACCAGCTGGTGGAGGCGATCGCGGCCACCGACGACGCGCTGCTGGAGAAGTACCTGGACGGCCAGGAACTCTCCCGGGCGGAAATCGTGACCGCGCTCAAGAAGGGGGTGATGGCGGGGGAGATCGTGCCGATGCTGGTGGGGAGCTCGACGCTCACCTACGGTACCCGGGCGCTGCTCACCGACATCGTGGACCTGCTCCCGTCCCCCATGGAGGCCTCGATCCCGGACAAGGAGGGGGACCATGGGGCGCCGCTGCTGGGGCATGTGTTCAAGACCGTCTCCGAGCCCCACGTGGGGGACGTGACGCTGTTCCGGCTCTACCGCGGCACGATCAAGAACGGGGACGAGGTCTGGAATCACGAGCACAACGTGGCGGAGAAGCTCAATCACCTGTCGGTGCAGCAGGGGAAGGAGCGGATCGAGGTGCCGGAGCTGGCGGCCGGGGACATCGGCTCGGTGGCCAAGCTCAAGGACACCCACACCAACGACACCTTCTGCCGCCGTGACCGCCCGGTGCACATGGAGCCGATCCCCTACCCCGAGTCGGTGGCCACCTCGGCGGTGCTGGTGAAGAACCGGGGGGAGGAGGACAAGCTGGCGGCGGGGCTGCACAAGCTGCACGAGGAGGACCCGACCTTCCACTTCGAGTACAGCTCCGAGCTGCACCAGACGCTGATCCACGGGATGGGGGAACGGCACTTCGAGATCCTGCTGGGGCGGCTGGAGAAAAAGTTCGCGGTGCATGCGGAGCTGGTGCGGCCCAAGGTGGCGTACCGCGAGACGCTCAAGGGGAAGGCGGAGGGGCAGGGGAAGCACAAGAAGCAGAGCGGGGGGCGGGGCCAGTATGGCGACTGCTGGGTGCGGCTGGCGCCGCGCCCGCGCGGGGCCGGCTACGAGTTCGTGGACAACATCGTGGGCGGCGTCATCCCCAACAAGTACATCCCGGCGGTGGACCGCGGCATCCAGGAGGCGGCGGTGCGGGGGGTGATCGCGGGGTATCCGCTGGTGGACTTCATGGCGGAGTGCTACGACGGCTCCTACCACGACGTGGACAGCAACGAGATGTCGTTCAAGATGGCGGGGAGCCTGGCCTTCCGGACGGTGGCGCCGAAGGCGCGGCCGGTGCTGCTCGAGCCGCTGCATGACGTGACGGTGCGGGTGCCGGCCGAGTACCTGGGGGACGTCATGGGCGACCTCTCGGCCCGGCGGGGGCAGATCCTCGGGACCGAGCCGGATGGGCGGCTGACGGTGATCCGGGGGATCGTGCCGGAGGC
>JAEUJI010000031.1 GCA_016794805.1 Gemmatimonadota bacterium | reverse complement strand
GAAGGATTGATGTAGATTGTCCGGATCACTCAACCCCGTTCGGAGTTCCCGGATGCGCATCCTCGTCACCGGCGGCGCCGGCTTCATCGGCACTCACACCGCGGTGGAACTGCTTCAGGCCGGTCACGAGGTCGTGATCGTGGACAACTTCAGCAACAGCAAGCCCGAGGCGCTCCGGCGCACAGAGGAGCTGGCCGGGCGCTCCTTCACCTTCCACCAGGTGGACCTGCTGGATGCGGCGGGGCTTGAGGCGGTGTTTCGCCGGCACCCGGTGGACGCCGTCATCCATTTCGCGGCCTTCAAGGCGGTGGGGGAATCCGTCGCCCAGCCGCTCAAGTACTACCACAACAACGTGAGCGGCACGGTGGTGCTGTGCCAGACGATGCTCCGCCACGGCGTGAAGACCATGGTCTTCAGCTCCTCCGCCACGGTGTACGGCGATCCCGCCGTGGTGCCGGTGACCGAGGAGATGCCGCTCTCCGCCACCAATCCCTACGGCTACTCCAAGCTGATCATGGAGCAGATGTTCCGGGACCTGTACCGCTCGGATCCGTCATGGAACATCGCGCTGCTCCGGTACTTCAACCCGGTCGGGGCGCACGGCAGCGGCCGGATCGGGGAGGACCCGAACGGGATCCCCAGCAACCTCTTTCCCTACATCACCCAGGTGGCGGTGGGAAAGCTGCCGGAGCTGCAGGTGTTCGGCGGGGACTATCCGACGGTGGACGGCACCGGCGTGCGGGACTTCATCCACGTGGTGGACCTGGCCCGCGGGCACGTGCAGGCCATGCAGGCGCTGGAGGGGAAGACCGGCTGCGTGGCCTATAACCTGGGGACCGGGCGGGGCCACAGCGTGCTGGAGGCGGTGCAGGCGTTCGAGCGGGCCAGCGGACGAAAGATTCCTTACCGCATCGTGGACCGCCGTCCAGGCGACGCGGCCACCTCCTTCTGCGATCCGGGGAAGGCGCTCCGCGAACTGGGCTGGCGCACCGAGCTCGACCTCGATGCCATGTGCCGCGACGCCTGGCGCTGGCAGGAGCAGAACCCCAACGGCTACCCCAGCTAGCCCCACCACCCCGCCAGGGCGACCCTTGTGGCCCCCCGTGCCACAGTCGTCCTGCCGTCCTGCCGTCCTGCTCCCCTGCCGCCCTACACCCGCGGCCGCCACAGGAACCGTCGCGGCTCCGCCGCGAAGGCGGCGCGGAGCTCGGCCGCCAGCCGCCGCCGCTCCCGGGGCCCGAGGTCTCGGGCCCGCGCCGCGGTGCGCAGGGCCAGCGCGAACGACACCCCCAGGTTGCAGGCGGCGATCAGCACCACGCTGAGCGCTCCCCAGGCGACCTCCCCCCAGTGAAACGCCTCCGTTCCGTAGAGCGAGCCCGCCGCCAGGGCCAGGGACGCCGCCTGCAGCGTCACGTGCCGCACTTCGATCGGGAGCCCTACGAACCGGGCGAACAGCACCGGCACGAAACCGAGCAGCAGCCCCAGCGCCAGGTACCCCACGATCCCGCTCAGGTGCTGCTCCACCAGCCGGCTCACGCGTGCGGCGCCGGAGGCGCCCAGCGTCCCCTTGAGCCCGCGATGATTGCGCAGTGCCTCCGGCAGCCCGCGGTAGGCGCTCCAGTTGGCCGCCCACCCCGCCGCCAGGCTCGCCATCCAGAGGAAGACACCGGTGAGCATCGCGAAGGGCACCGTGAAGGACAGGAAGGGATGCACCGAGTGCACCGAATGCACCGCCTGCTCCGGGTCGAGCGGCGTGGTGCCGCCCAGCCAGCGGTAGGCCACCACGACCAGCACCGCCACCGGGATGGTGGCGAAGACATTGCCGATGGTGGCGGCCACCTGCGACCGGGTGATGCCCGCCACCAGCTCCACCTGGCGCTCCGCGTCCTCGCGGGTGCCGAGGGCGTTGGCCAGCGCCGCGCCGGTCATGGCCGGCTGCTTGGAGGCCAGCGTGAAATGCGCGAACTGCATCGCGATGAAGCTGCCGCTGTAGTTGAGCGCGGCGCCCAGCCCCTGCACCAGCGGCGCGAGCGGCGCCGCGGCGATGATGTACTTGAGCAGCGCGGTGAAGGCGGTGATGACGCCACCGCCCGCCGCCGAGCGGCCGGTGGCGTCCCACTCCGCCTGGTCCCGGGCCACGTAGTGCTCGCCGGTTTCGGCGGTGTGCTCGGTCACCTTGAGGGCCAGCCGCTTCATGGTGTTGCGGGCCAGGGAGCGGACGCCGCGCTGCCGGAAGCTGCCCCGGAGCAGCTCGCCGGCGAGGTGCCGCCCGTCGGCGCCGCCGGTGACGGTGCGGACCAGATCGTCCAGCCGGACGAAGAGCGCCTCCAGCAGCTCCAGCCGGAAGAGCACGTCGGTCGAGACCCCGCGCGCCTCGAGGCCGCGGTGCACCCGCACCAGCGTCGTGTCGCAGGCCCGGCGCGCCTCGGCGAGCCTCGCGGCGGCGGCCGGATCCCCGGGCGCCGCCATGAGCGCTTCGACCGCTGGCGGGAGCCGGAGGAATGGCGACGCGCCGTCGGCGTGTTCGTCATCGAGGGTCAGCAGTTCGCGGGTGATCCCCAGCGCCGCCGCGCGGTAGGCCACCAGGCGGGTGGCATCGCCGAGGAGGCCCGGCGGCAGCGCCAGCAGCGCGGCCCAGGGGGCGAGCGCCTCCGCCGGGAGCGATTCCACCCAGTCGGCGTCCGCCTCCGTGAGGGAGAGCCGCGAGAGCATGACGTACAGGTCCTCGCTGCTCTCGTGCCGAGGCACCAGCCGGTCCACCAGCCGTTCCAGCGATTCCTTGAACAGGGTGCCGTGGGTCGGCAGGCCGGTCTCCGCCAGCAGGCGGACCGCGCTCTCGTGGATCCAGACCTCGCGCAGCTTGGTGCGGAGCCGGTCGCCGCGCTGGTGCGCGGCCAGCGCTTCGGTGAGGATGGCCAGGCGGCGGGTGCGCGGAACCTCCGCCCCGGTGAGGGCCGGAGAAGCCTCGAGCAGCCAGCGCAGCAGCTCCTCGAGGCTCCGGGTGCTGGCGTCGGCCAGGAAGCCGTCCAGCAGGCGGACGGCGGCCTGATTCGGGGGAAGCGATGCCATGCGGCGCAACTTAGCCGCGGGCGGGAGCGGGCGGCTAGCGGCCGCCCGCCGGCAGGTACTTCAGCAGGTGGTTGGTCAGCGCGGTGAAGAGATGCAGCGTGGTCCCCTCGCCCTCGAAGATGCCGTGGGTGCGGTTGGGATAGGCGAGGAGCTTGAACTGCTTGTTGGCCGCGACCAGGGCGTTGATGAGCCGCTCCGTCCCCTGGTAATGCACGTTGTCGTCGCCGGTGCCGTGCACCACCAGGAGGTTGCCGCGCAGCCGGTCGGCAAAGGTGAGCGGGGAGGACTGGCGGTAGTCCTCCTCGTTCTGCTGCGGGAGTCCCATGTACCGCTCCTGGTAGATGGTGTCGTACAGGTGCACGTCCGGCACCGGCGCCACGGCCATCCCCGTGCGGTACACGTCCGGGAAGCGGAACATCAGGTTCAGCGTCATGGAGCCCCCGCCGCTCCAGCCCCAGATCCCGAAGCGGGTGGAATCCACCCACGACCAGCGGCCGATGGCCCGCGCCGCGCCCGCCTGATCCTCGGAGGCATAGACCCCGATCTTCCGGTACACCGACTTGCGCCAGTCCCGGCCCCGGAGCGAAGGGGTGCCGCGGTTGTCGAGCGTGATCACCGCGTAGCCCATCTGGGTGAGCATGAGGTGCCAGGGGTCCAGGGCCCCCCAGCTGTCGGTGGCGGTCTGGCCCGCCGGCTCGCCATACACCATGAACAGCACCGGGTACTTCTTCGTCGAGTCGAAGTCGGCGGGGTACATCACCAGGCCGTCGAGCCAGACGCCGTTCCCGGCATCCACCCGGGTGAACCGGACCGGCCCCCGGCGGAGCAGCCCCATCCGGTGCCTGAGCGCCGCGTTGTCGACCAGGGTGCGCACCACGTCGTGCCCGGGCAGCCGCACCAGCTCGGTCACGGGCGGGGAGGAGACGCTGGAGAAGCTGTGGATCGCGAAGCGGCCCCCCGGCGCCAGGTTGTAGCTGTGGGTGCCGAACTGGCCCATGGGGGAGAGCCGTTCCATGGCGCCGCTCCCGTCCAGCCGGGCGCGATAGAGGTAGCGCTGGGTGGGGTTCTCGGGGCTCGCGCTGTAGTAGAGCCAGCCGCCCTTCGCGTCCACCTGGACCACGTCGGCGATATCAAACTCCCCCGGCGTCAACAGCTGGACCGTCCTGCCGTCGCGGGAGACGGTGTAGGCGTGGCGCCAGCCGTCCCGCTCGCTGATCCAGACGAAGCGCGCGCCGCCGTCCAGCCAGTCCCAGTCGTCCACCACATCCACCCAGGCGCTGTCCCGGTCCACGAACACCGGGCGGCTGCGGCCGGTCTTCCGGTCCGCCAGGAACACCGTGAGGGTGTTCTGCAGCCGGTTGAGGTGCTGGAAGGCGATCTCCTCCGAGCCGGCCGCCCACTCCATCCGCGCCACGTACACGTTGCGCGGGTCCCCGGGGACCTGCACCCAGCGGGTCGGGCCACCGGCCGCGCTCACCACCCCGATCCGCACCGCGGAGTTGGTGGCCCCCGCCTTGGGGTACTGCACCGGCACGGTGAAGGAGTAGAGGCTGTCCGTGGCGTTGAGCAGCAGGAAGTCCCGCACCCCGCTCGCGTCCAGCTGCCAGTACGCGATCGAGCGCCCGTCGGGGCTCCAGCGGAACCCGTCCCGGATGCCGAACTCCTCCTCGTACACCCAGTCGAAGGTGCCGTTGATGACCGTGCGGGAGCCGTCCTTCGTCAGCGCGGTGATGGCGCCGTCGCTCACCCGCTCCACGTAGAGGTTGTTCTCCCGCACGTACGCCACCCGGTCCGCGGTGGGCGAGAACTTGGCGAACATCAGGGTCTGCGGCTTCGCCGCCGGGCCCCCGAGCTGCCGCAGCGCCCCGGAGTCGAGGTCCAGCACCCAGTAGTCGCCGCGGGAATTCACCCGCCAGACCCGGGCGGTGTTGGTGAAGAGGAGCAGCGTCCGGCCGTCGTCGGAGAAGCGGAAGCTCGCCGCGCGGAGCGGGAGGGTGTCCCCGGCGGGGATGAGCTGCTCGCTCCGCACCAGCACCGTCTTCTCCCCGGTCTCGGGATTCACCCGCACCAGGTCCGGTCCCTTGGTCCCCGGGCGGCGGTCGGAGGAGAAGTACGCCTGGCCATCCGGGGTCCACCGCGTGGGCGGCGCGAACTGCCCGCTGAAGAACGGGGAGTTGAACACCCGGTCGAGGGTGATGACCGAGGAGTCGGGTTCCTGGGCCGCCAGCGGCAGCGGAGCGAGGACCAGGACGGCGAGGAGCAGCCGGCGGAACGTGGGCATGGGAGCATCGGGGAACGGGGAACGGGCAAACCGCCGTGGGTCCTCAACGAAACCGCCCGACCGGACGGCTGTCCAGTCGGGCGGGTTTCGGGGCAGTACGGTGGGCGCCGGGGTCGTCCTGTCGGGCCACCAACCGCCCAACCGCCTAGTACCGGTAGTGCTCCGGCTTGTACGGCCCCTCGACCGGCACCCCGATGTAGTCGGCCTGGTCCGTGGAGAGTTCCGTCAGCCGGACGCCCAGCTTGCCGAGGTGGAGCCGCGCCACCTTCTCGTCCAGCTTCTTGGGCAGGGTGTAGACCTTCTTCTCGCTGTACCGGGTGCCCGAGACCGTGGGCTTGCCCTGGGCCGAGAGATGCAGGTCGATCTGCGCCACCACCTGGTTGGTGAACGAGCAGCTCATCACGAAGCTGGGGTGGCCGGTGGCGCAGCCCAGGTTGAGCAGCCGCCCCTCGGCCAGGATCAGCACGCTGTGGCCGTCGGGGAAGACGTATTCGTCGTACTGCGGCTTGATGTTGATCCGCCGGACGCCCTTCACCTTCTTCAGGCCGGCCATGTCGATCTCGTTGTCGAAGTGGCCGATGTTGCCGACGATCGCCTTGTCCTTCATCCGCGCCATGTGTGCCGCGCTGATGATTTCCTTGTTGCCGGTCGCGGTGATGAAGATGTCCGCGGTCTCGACCACCGCGTCCAGCGTGGTCACCTGGTACCCCTCCATCGCGGCCTGCAGGGCGCAGATCGGGTCGATCTCGGTGATCACCACCCGGGCCCCCTGGCCCTTGAGGGCCTGGGCGCAGCCCTTGCCCACGTCCCCGTAACCGCAGATCACCGCCACCTTGCCCGCCAGCATCACGTCGCTGGCCCGCAGGATCCCGTCGGTCAGCGAGTGGCGGCAGCCGTACAGGTTGTCGAACTTCGACTTGGTCACCGAGTCGTTGACGTTGATGGCCGGGAAGAGCAGCGTCCCCGCCTTCATCATCTCGTACAGCCGGTGCACGCCGGTGGTGGTCTCCTCGGAGACGCCCTTGAGCCCGGCCGCCACGCGGGTCCAGCGCTTCGGGTCCGCCTTGATCGTCGCGCGCAGCAGGTCGAGGATCACCCCCCACTCCTCCGGCTCGCTCGCGGCATTGAAGGCCGGCACTTTCCCCGCCTTCTCGTACTCGGCGCCCTTGTGCACCAGCAGCGTCGCGTCACCGCCGTCATCCAGCAGCAGGTTCGGCCCGCCGCCGTCCGGCCACAGCAGCGCCTGGTCGGTGCACCACCAGTACTCCGGCAGCGTCTCGCCCTTCCAGGCGTAGACCGGGATGCCCTGCGGGTCCGCGGGGGTGCCGTGCCGGCCCACCACCACGGCGGCGGCGGCATGGTCCTGGGTGGAGAAGATGTTGCAGCTCACCCAGCGCACGTCCGCGCCCAGCTCCGCGAGGGTCTCGATCAGGACCGCGGTCTGCACCGTCATGTGCAGGCTGCCCATGATCCGGGCGCCGGCCAGCGGCTGGCTGCCGGCGTACTCCTGCCGCAGCGCCATCAGCCCCGGCATTTCGTACTCCGCCAGCCGGATCTCGTTGCGGCCGTACTCCGCCAGCGAGAGGTCCTTCACCTTGAACGGCTCTCGGCCCGCCTCACGGGTGGCCTGGAAGGGATGCAGCTGCGCGACACTCGTTGCCATGGTCTCGGTCCTTGTCGTGGTTCGCGGTTCGTGATGCCTGGCGGGGACGGACCCCGCGTTCATGATCGTGTGGCGACGGCGGTGAAGAGCATCGTGCCCCTGGCGCCGGCGTCCAGCGGTACCGGGCGATACGTCGTCAGGCGGAGCCCGGCCCCGGCACACCACTCCGCAAGCTGCGCCTCGCTCACTCCCTGCCAGAGGTGGCCGAGGGTCTGGCGATACTCCGCCCGCTCATGCGGCACCAGGTCGGTCAGCAGCAGCCGCCCGCCGGGCCGGAGCACCCGCGCCGCCTC
>JAEUJI010000028.1 GCA_016794805.1 Gemmatimonadota bacterium | reverse complement strand
AACCGGCTCTACGCGGCGGTCAAGTTCTTCATCTACACCATGGCCGGCTCGCTGCTCATGCTGGTGGCCATCCTGGTGATGATGTTCGAGGGGTACCGGATCGGCGGGGTGCCCAGCTTTGCCTACGACGCGTTCCTGACCTACGCCCCGCAGATGGGCGCCCTGGCGCCGTGGCTCTTCCTGGCGTTCGCGCTGGCATTCGCCATCAAGGTGCCGATGTTCCCGTTCCACACCTGGCTCCCCGATGCCCACGTCGAGGCCCCGACGGCGGGGTCGGTGATCCTGGCCAGCGTGCTGCTCAAGATGGGCACCTACGGCTTCCTGCGGTTCGCCGTGCCGTTCTTCCCCGACGTCGCGCTCTCCCCCCTGGTGACGTCCATCGTGGTCGGGTGCGCCGTGATCGGGATCGTGTACGGGGCCCTGGTGGCGCTGGTGCAGCCGGACGTGAAGAAGCTGGTGGCCTATTCGTCGGTGAGTCACCTCGGGTTCGTGATGCTGGGCATCTGGGCCGCCACCCTGCAGAGCGTGCAGGGCGCCCTCATGATCATGATCGGCCACGGCCTCTCCACCGGCGCCCTCTTCCTCCTGATCGGCATGCTGTACGAGCGGCGGCACACCCGGGAGATCGCCGCGTTTGGCGGCCTGGCACGGGTGATCCCGATCTTCTCGCTCCTGCTGGTGGTGACTTCGCTCGCCTCGATCGGGCTCCCCGGCCTCAATGGCTTCGTGGGAGAGTTCCTGGTGCTGCTCGGCAGCTTTGAACGGTTCCCCTGGGCCACCGGGATCGCGACCACGGGCGTCATCTTCGCCGCGGCCTACCTCCTCTGGGCCCTCCAGCGGATCATCTTCAACCGCCTGGACCACCCGGAGAACGCCCACCTGTCCGACCTGAGCGCCCGCGAGCTCTGGGTGGTCCTGCCGCTGGTGGCCGGGATGATCTGGCTCGGGCTCTACCCCCGCCCGGTGCTGGACCGGATGGATGCGGCCGCCCGGCACTACATCCAGCTGGTCCAGCCGGGCAAGGACAAGGCGCCCGCCACCGCCCTCAACCGCTCCGGCGCGGAGCGCCCCCAATGATCGCGTTCGATCCCACGACCCCGGCCGGCACGGCGCTCGCCCTGCTCCCCGAGGTGGTCCTGTCCGCCGCCAGCCTGGTGGTCCTGCTGGTCGTGGCCTGGAAACACCAGGGCCCCGCCGACTCCCGCCGCGCCGGATGGCTGGCCCTCGCCAGCCTGGGGCTGACGGCCCTGGCCCTGGTCTGGGTCGCCGCCAATGCCCCCGAGGAGCCGGGCCTCGGGCTCATGGTGGCGCTGGACGGCTTCCGCTACTTCGCCTCCGCCCTGATCCTGCTGGTCTCGGCCGGCTCGGTGCTGGCCTCGCTCGGCTACCTCGAGCGGGAGCGGCTGGTCGCTCCGGAGTACTACGTGCTGGTCCTGCTGGCCGTGGTCGGCCTGCTGTTCATGGTCAATGCCCAGGACCTGATCGTCCTGTTCCTGGGCCTGGAGACGATGTCGGTCGCGGTGTATGTGCTGGCCGGCTACAACCGGGGCAGCACCTACTCCGCGGAGGCGGGGCTCAAGTACTTCCTGATCGGCGCCTTTGCGTCGGGCTTCCTGCTCTATGGCATCGCCCTGGTGTACGGCGCGTCCGGCACCACCAACATCGTCCAGATCGGGGCCCAGTTCGGCGAGGCGGAGCTGAGCCTCATGGCCAAGCTCGGTCTCGGCATGCTGGTGATCGGCTTCGGCTTCAAGGTGGCCGCGGTGCCGTTCCATATGTGGGCGCCGGATGTCTATGACGGGGCCCCGACCCCGGTCGCGGGCTTCATGGCCACCGCGGTGAAGACCGCAGGGTTCATCGCGCTCGCCCGGGTGCTGTACACCTCCTTCCAGGGCTCGGTGCTGGTCTGGCAGCCGATCATCTTCGCCCTGGCCGCGGCCTCGATGGTGCTGGGCAACCTGGTGGCGCTGGCGCAGAAGTCGCTCAAGCGGATGCTGGCCTATTCCTCGGTGGCCCATGCCGGGTACCTGCTCTGCGCCCTCTGGCCGGGCACGCCGCTCGGGATGTCGTCACTCACGTTCTACCTGGTGGGCTACGGCGTCACCTCCATTGCGGCCTTCGCGCTGCTGGGGGCGGTGGGGCGGGACGGGGAGCGGGACGTGACCCTGGGCGACATCGCCGGCCTGGCGGAGACCCGTCCGTGGATGGCCTTCGCGCTTTCGGTCTGCATGCTCTCGCTGCTGGGCTTCCCCGGCACCATCGGCTTCATCGGCAAGTGGTACATCCTGTCCGCGCTGGTGGCGTCCAAGTTCCCGCTGCTGGCCGTCCTCCTGGTGCTGACCAGCCTCGTGTCCGCGGGCTATTACATGCCGGTGCTGATGGCGATGTACATGCGACCCTCGCGGGCGCCGATGGTCTTCTTCGACCGGGGCCTGGCCGGCAGCGCGCGGGTGGCGGTGGCGGTCGGCATCATCGCCGTCCTGGCCCTGGGCGTGTGGCCCGGCCCGGTGCTGCAGCTGGCCAACCACGCGGCGGAGTCGCTGGCCCAGACCGCCGGCCAGATCGTCGCCCGTCGTTGAACGTTCCCCGGTCGATCTTCCGGCAATACGACGTGCGCGGGGTGGTGGGCACCGAGCTCACCGCCCCGCTTGCGCGCGCGCTGGGACGCGCGTACGCCACCCTCGGCTGGGAACGGCTGGGGCGCGCACCGCGGCTCGCCGTCGGGCGGGACAACCGCCCCTCCGGCGACCGGCTGGCGGCCGAGGTCCGCGCCGGCATCGCGGACACCGGGGGCCTGGCGGTGGATGTCGGTCAGCTGCCGACCCCCGCGCTCTACTTCGCCGTCCACGCGCTGGCTGCCGACGGCGGCTTGCAGGTCACCGGCTCCCACAACCCGCCGGAGTTCAACGGCTTCAAGATGGTCCTCGCCGGTGACGCCCTCCACGGGGAAGACATCCTCCGCCTGCACGAGATCATCTCGCTCGAGTCGTGGCGGAGCGGGGCGGGTGGCGAGAGCGCCGACGGATCCATCCTGGGCCGCTACCGCGACGCGATCGTTGCCAGGCACCGGCTGGCCCGGCCGGTGAAGGTGGTCGTGGACTGCGGCAACGGGGTGGGCAGCCTGGTCGCCGTGAGCACCCTTGAGGCGCTGGGCTGCGAGGTGGTGCCGCTCTTCTGCGATTCCGACGGCAGCTTCCCCAACCATCACCCCGACCCGACCGTGCTGGAGAACCTGGTGGACCTGCAGGCCGCCGTGCGCCGCACCGGGGCGGAGCTCGGGATCGCCTTCGACGGGGACGCAGACCGGATTGGGGCGGTGGACGAGACCGGCACGGTGATCTTCGGTGACCTCCTGCTGGTGCTCTTCGGCCGCGATGCCGTGCGGCGTTTCGGACCCGGGGTCACGGTGATCTTCGATGTGAAGTGTTCCGAGATCCTCCCCCAGGCGCTGGCCGCGGCCGGCGCGCGGCCGGAGATGTGGAAGACCGGGCATTCGCTCATCAAGGCGCGGATGAAGGCGCTCGCGGCCCCGCTGGCCGGCGAGATGAGCGGCCATATGTTCTTCGGCGGGGACTGTTTCGGGTTCGACGATGCGCTCTTCGCCGCCGCGCGCCTGCTGGAGATCGTCGCGGCGGGGCGGGGCGGGCTCTCGCCCCTGCTGGCCGACCTCCCCCCGACCTTTGCCACGCCCGAGATCCGGCTCGAGTGCGCCGAGGAGCGGAAGTTCGCCCTGGTGGAGCGAGCCGCCCGCCACTTCGCCTCGAAGTATCCGGTGAACACGATCGACGGCGTGCGGATGACCTTTCCCAAGGGATGGGGGCTCGTGCGCGCCTCCAATACCCAGCCGATCCTCGTGCTTCGCTTCGAAGCCACCGACCAGGCCGCACTCGACGCCTACCGCGCCGAGGTCGAGGGCTGGCTCGCCGCGGCGGGCCCGGACTGAGTGGCGCGCCCCCGGAGCGCTTGTCGCGGCGCCTCCGGCGGTTAGCTTCTCGCCCATGTCTCCCCGCGCCCTGCGGCTGGCGGCCGCCTTCCTGCTCGTGGTCGCCCTGCTCTTCGCGGGGCGCTGGGCCGCGGCGCTCGTCGCGGAGCGCTGGTGGGCCGCCGAGATCTCCCCGGACGCCGCCGGCTTTGTGACCTACTGGACCCTGCTCGCCTCGCTGCTGGAGGCCGCGGGCATCCTCCTCGCCTGCCTCTGGTTCATCCTGCACCTGCTCCTCGTCTACCGCGTGATCGGATCGGTACAGGTGCACCGCCGGCTCGGCAACCTGGAAATCCGCGAAGCGGTCAACCTCCGCTCCATCGGGCTGATCGGCCTGGTGGGCGGGCTGGTGCTCGGGTTCGTCGCCGGCCGCGGGGCGGGGGAGTGGACCCCGACGGTGCTGCTCGGCTGGAGCGGCCTGCACTACGGCGAGGGGGACCCGCTCCTCGGTCGCGACCTGGGGTTCTACCTCACCCGGCTGCCGGTCTGGCGCCTGCTGCATGGCTACGCGGTGCTGCTGACGCTCCTTGCGCTGGGTGGCGCGGCCACCCTCTATGCCGTGATCGGCGCCATCACCTGGAAGAACCGGCGTCCGGTGGTGAACCTCCACGCCCGGCTGCACCTCGGGGGCCTCGCGGTGCTGCTCGCGCTGGTGCTCGCCTGGGGCTACCTGCTCGAGCCCTACGAGCTGGTTGGCGGGATCGTCGGCACTGTGCATTCGGGCCGGTTCGAGTTCCGGCGCACCGCCGCCCTGGTGCTCACCGGGATCGCGGGTGGGGCGGCGGTGCTGTCGCTCTGGTGGGCGCTCCGGGGCCGCTATGCGCTGCTCTACGCCATCTGGGGGACCCTGGCGGCGGCCTCCCTCCTCGGCCATCACATCATCCCCGCCTTCATCGGTCCGGAGCCGGAGGCTGCGCTCGAGCCGTCGGTCCGGCGGCACCTGGACCAGGTCGCCTATGGCATGACCACCCTGCGGGATTCGACCCTGCTTCGGGTCGACCAGCCGGTGGACCCGCCGCGCCCACTCGCGCTCTGGCACCCCACCCTCGCCGCCGAGGCCACGGGCGGCGATTCCGGCAGGGTGGTGGCGGTGGATCGAGCCGTGGTCCCGGTGGCCAGCCGCGGGCGGGCGGGCTGGATCGTGGTCCGCGATCGCGGCGAGCGCGGCGCGATTGTCTCGGTCATGCTGGACGACCAGACGCAGCTGCACGGCAACCCCATCACGGTGCACGAGCCGGACAGTCTCCGGTCGCCGGCGGGAATCCTTCCCCTCCGGCTGCCATTGCGCGGGCTGTGGCCCCGTGGGCCCGTCAGCGTGATCGATTCGGCCGAACACGGGGTGGCCATCGGGCAGGGGCTCCGCCGGCTGGCCCTGGCGTGGGCGCTGCAGTCGGCGACGGTGCTGGGAAGCCGAGCCGCCGGGGAGCGGGTCTTCTGGCATCTGGATCCCGTGGAACGGCTCGGTCGCCTCGCCCCCTTTGCGGTGTGGGGCACGCCCACCCCCCGCTTCCTGAGCGGGCAACTGGTCTGGCTGGTGGACGGGTACCTCGCGGCCGACGCCTTCCCCGGGTCGAGCCGGGTCCGCTGGCGCGGTGGCTGGATCGGGTCGCTGGTGGCCGGCTTCATTGCCGTGGTGAACGCCGAATCCGGGGCCACGACCATCTACCTGCGCCACGGTGCAGGCGAGGTCGCGAAGGAGTGGCAGGTCCTGACCGACTCGCTTGTGCGGCCATCCTCCGCGTTGCCGCCGGACATTGTTCGTTCCCTACCGTACCCCGCGGAGCTGGTGGAGGTGCAGGCCCGGATCCTCGCCCAGCCGCACTGGGGGCTGGGCCAGGTAGTGGGTCGGAGCGAGGCGGTCGCGGTGACCGGTCCGGCCGCCGACGCCCTGTGGGAACCAGACACCAGTGGGGTGGAGGTCCACGTCCCCTATCTGCCGGCGGATGCCAGGCAGCTCGCCGGCGTGGTCCGCGCCCGCATGGCGGATGGCTGGGAACAGCTCACGCTGTTCCGGGTGGACAGCCTGCTGGCGCTCCCTGACCCGGCGACCCTCTCTACCCGCTGGTCCAAGTTCCCCACCTTCCAGCAGCTCCGGGACTCGGTGGAGAAGGAAGGGGCGCGTCTGGAGCCGGGGCCGGTCCGCTACTGGCCCACACCCGCAGGCCTGGGTGCATACCAGCCCTGGTTCGCCCGCCGCGACGCGGCCGAACCGGTGCTCAAGTGGGTCAGCCTGGCGATCACCGATCGCCGGGGAGCTGGGCACGATTTCGAGGAGGCCTGGCAGAACCTGCTGGGCCTGTCGGCTCCGATCATCTCCGCCGGTGCCCGGGGGACCCAGTTGCTGGAGGCGCGACGCTTCCTTGACGCCGCGGAAGCGGCTCTCTCGCGCGGAGACCTGGAGGGCTTTGGGCGCGCCTGGGAGGGACTCAAGCGCACCCTGAGATCCCCCTAAGTGTCAATCTTGCTTTCGCTTAGCCCGCGGAGTACCTTCCGCGCCGCCCTGCGCCCCCCGTTGCCAGAACGGTGGGCGCGCCGACCGTCCCCGCGGTAAGAGGACCCTGTGAACCTACACGAGTACCAGGGCCGTGCCCTGTTCCGCGCCGCCGGCATTCCCATGCCTGACGGCGACGTCGCCTCGACCCCTTCGGAGGCCGAATCCATCGCCCGGCGGGTCGGAGGAACGGTGGTGGTGAAGGCCCAGGTCCACGCCGGCGGCCGGGGCAAGGCCGGGGGGGTGAAGCTGGCGAAGAGTCCTGCCGAGGCGGGCGCGGCGGCCGAAAAAATCCTCGGCATGAGCATCAAGGGGCTCATCGTCCAGCGGGTGCTGGTGGTGCCGGCCGCGGATATTGCCAGCGAGGCGTACGTGGGGCTGATCATGGACCGGGCGACGCAGCGGCCGGTGTTCATGGTGAGCCCGGCGGGCGGGATTGACATCGAGGAGGTGGCGGCGAAGACGCCGGAGAAGATCCGCCGGCTCGCGGTGGACCCCCGCTACGGCCTCCTGCCGCACCAGGCGCTGGGGCTCGCGCTCTTCCTGTATCCCGACATCGCGCAGGCCCGGGCCGCGGCCCGGATCATGGAGCAGCTCTACCAGGTCTTCACCGCGAACGGCTGTTCGCTGGCCGAGATCAACCCCCTGGTGACGACCCCCGAGGGCCGCGTTGTGGCGCTCGACGCCAAGGTTTCCATTGATGACAACGAGCTGGATCGCCGGCCCGACCTGGCCCTCCTGCGGGACGAGACCGCCGAGGAGCCGAGCGAGGTGCAGGCCCGGCGGGCCAACCTGACCTTCATCAAGCTGGAAGGGAATGTCGGCTGTGTGGTGAATGGTGCCGGACTGGCGATGGCGACGATGGACCTGGTGAAGTACTACGGCGGCGAGCCGGCCAACTTCCTCGACATCGGCGGCAGCTCCAACCCGGACAAGGTGGTGAACGCGCTCCGCATCATCACCAGCGACCCCAACGTGAAGGCCATTCTCTTCAACATCTTCGGCGGCATCACCCGCACCGACGACGTGGCCAACGGCCTCAAGACCGCGCTCTCCCAGTTCCCGGTGAAGGTCCCCATCGTGGTGCGGCTCACCGGCACCAACGAGGCGGAGGCGGTGAAGATCCTCAGGGGGATCGGCATGACCGCGCTGTCAGACATGGACGAGGCGGTGCGGCAGGTGGTGGCCGTGGTGAAGGGGGCGGCGTGAGCATCTTCATCGACAAGGCGAGCCGCCTGGTGGTGCAGGGGATCACGGGCCGCGATGGCTCGTTCCATACCCGCCAGATGCTGGAATACGGCACCCAGGTGGTGGCCGGAGTGACGCCGGGGAAGGGCGGCCAGACGTTCGAGGGCCGGGTGCCGGTGTTCAACACCGTCGCCGATGCCGTGGCAGCCACGGGCGCCGACGTCTCGGTGATCTATGTGCCGCCGGCCGGCGCCGCAGGGGCGATTTTCGAGGCGGCGGATGCGGGGATCCCCCTGATCGTGTGCATCACCGAGGGAGTGCCGGTGATGGACATGACCCGGGTCCTGCCCTACGTCCGCGAGCGCGGGGCCCGGCTGATCGGCCCCAATTGCCCCGGCCTGATCACGCCGGGGGAGTCCAAGGTCGGCATCATCCCGGGGAACATCTGCCTTCCCGGCCGGGTGGGCCTGGTCTCGCGCTCGGGGACGCTGACCTATGAGGTGGTGAATCACCTGACCCGGCACAAGATCGGCCAGAGCACCTGCGTCGGCATCGGGGGCGACCCGCTCAACGGCACCTCCTTCATCGACTGCCTGCGGGCGTTCCAGGACGACCCGGACACCGACCTCATCGTCATGATGGGAGAGATCGGCGGCACCGACGAGCAGAACGCCGCCGCGTTCGTGCTGGAGTACGTCACCAAGCCGGTGGTGGGCTTCATCGCCGGGCAGACGGCGCCCCCGGGCCGTCGGATGGGGCATGCCGGGGCCATCATCTCCGGCTCCTCCGGCACCGCCGCCGAGAAGATCGCCGCCTTTGAGGCGGCGAAGATCGCGGTGATGAAGCGGCCGGTGGACGTCGTGGAGCTGGTGCAGCAGCGCATGTAGGGCGGGCGCCCCTGGGCGCCCGTGAGACGGCATTCAACCAACGCAAGGAAGATTCGTGGCCAAGATCCTCACGCTGGGCATGCTCAAGCCCGACGCGATCGCGAGCGGCAAGGCGGGCGCCATCATCGCCCACATCCAGAACGAGGGGTTCAGCATCCGCGCGGCGCGGCTGACCCGGCTCACCCCGGCCCAGGCGGGGAAGTTCTACGAGGTACACAAGGACCGGCCGTTCTACGCCGACCTGGTGGCCTTCATGACTTCCGGACCGGTACTGCCGATGGCGCTGGAGCGGGAGGATGCCGTCGCCCATTTCCGCAAGGTGATCGGCGCCACCGACCCGGCCGAGGCGGCGCCGGGCACCATCCGGAAGCTGTTCGCCGAGTCGAAGGGGAAGAACGCCGTGCACGGCTCGGACAGCCCGGAGAACGGGGTCCGGGAGGTCGCCTTCTTCTTCCCCGAGAGCGAGATCGCGGGGCTCTGGGGCTGAGCCGGCGCAGGCGCGTCCGCGCTTGACCCAAGTCGTTGTCCCGGTTACGTTTTCGGGCTATGCTTCAGGTGGACGTCCGGGAGCTGCAGCAGGGCCCGGTGCAGACTTCCGGTGAGCTTCCCGCGCAGGATGAGACCTTCGCCGGCCTCGGGCTCGCGCTCGAGGGCCCGGTGCGTGTGACCGGCCAGCTGACCGAGACCGGCGACCAGGAATACTTCTGGCACGCCCGCCTCGAGGCCCGGTTCCGGGGGCTCTGCCGCCGCTGCCTGACCGATGTCGTGTCTCCCCTCGAGCTGGCTGTCGAGGTGCTGTTCAGCGCCGATCCGGATGCGGCGGACGATCCCGCCGTCTATCCGCTCGTGGCGCCCGTGATCCGGGTGGATGTCCGGCCGGCCGTGCGGGAGGAACTCGCCCTCGCGGTGCCGGCCTTCCCCCTCTGCCGCGAGGACTGCGCCGGACTCTGTCCCCGGTGCGGAGCGGATCTCAACGCCGGGCCGTGCGGCTGCACGGCCCCTTCTGACTGAGGTTGCGATGGCTGTCCCGAAGCGCAAGGTCTCCAAGTCCCGCAAGCGGCTCCGCCGCGGCCACGACAAGGCGGCGTCCATGGCGACGCAGCCCTGTCCCCGCTGCAGCTCGCCCAAGCTGTCCCACCGGGTGTGCCCGACCTGCGGGTACTACCGGGGCAAGAAGATGATTGAGGTCGAGGACGCCTGACGGTGATCCGGATCGCTCTCGACGCCATGGGCGGGGACAATGCCCCGCAGGCGGAAGTCGAGGGTGCGGTACGGGCCCTGAACGAGCTCGCCCCGGAGTTCGTCATCCAGCTGGTGGGACGCCGCGATGCCATCGAGGCGGAGCTGGCGCGCCATCCCGGCGTCGATCCTGCGCGCCTCGAGATCCACGAGGCGCCTGACGTCATCGGCATGGACGAGAAGCCCCTGGCCGCGATCCGGAAGAAGCCGAACTCCAGCATGGTTGTCGCCCTCGGGCTGCAGAAGGCCGGGGCCTCGGATGCCCTGGTCTCGGCCGGCAACACCGGGGCGCTCCTGGTCGGCTCCACCATCCTGCTCGGGCTCCACGACGGCGTGGACCGGGCGACCGTCGCCTCCCTGATCCCCTCCACCGACGATCCGGTCCTCCTGCTCGATGCCGGCGCCACCGTGGATTGCTCCCCCCGGGAGCTGGTCGGCTTCGCCTGGCTCGGCACCATCTACATGCAGGACGTCCTCGGCCGCCCCAACCCCAAGGTAGGGCTGCTCAACGTCGGGGAAGAGGATGAAAAGGGGAACGCCGCCGCCAAGGAAGCGCATCAGCTGCTGGGCCAGGCCAGCGGGATCAACTACGTCGGCAACGTCGAGGGCCGCGACATCGTGGCCGGTCACCACGCCTTCGGCATGCTGGACATCGTGGTCTGCGACGGCTTCGTCGGCAACATCGTGCTCAAGTTCTACGAGTCGGTGGCCAAGCTGATCGTGCGGCTGGTCAAGCGGGAATCGCCGGCGGTGCTGCAGCAGCCGGAGATCCGCGGGGTGTTCCGCCACCTGGACTACAGCGAGTACGGCGGGGCCCCGCTGCTGGGGGTGAAGGGCGTCGCCATCGTCTGCCACGGCTCCTCCTCCCCCAATGCCTTCAAGAATGCCATCCGGGTGGCCAGCCAGGCGGTGGCGCACGACCTGAGCGCCCACATCGGCGCCAAGTTCGCCCGGCGCGATGCCGAGGCGGGCGCGTGACCGCTCGGCCCTTCGCGCATCTGGCCGGGCTCGGGGTCTACCTCCCGTCCCGGGTCGTGGCCAACAAGGACTTCGAGGCCCGGCTGGAGACCTCGGACCAGTGGATCGTGGAGCGCACCGGCATCCGGGAGCGGCGCTACGCCGGCGCCGAGGAAACCGTTTCCACGATGGCGCAGGCCGCGACGGCGACGGCGCTGGCGCGGGCGGGGATCGGGGTCGAGGATCTCGGGGCGCTGATCGTCGCCACCGCGACCCCGGATCATCCCCTGCCGTCCACCGCCTGCTACCTGCAGGCCCTGATCGGTGCCAGGAACGCCGCCGCGTTCGATGTCGCCGCGGCATGTTCCGGGTTCCTCTTCGGCATCACGATGGCGGAGGGCCTGATCGCCACCGGGCAGGCCCGCCATGTGCTGGTGGTGGGGGGCGAGAAGCTCACCTCCATCACCGACCAGGACGACCGCTCCACCGCCATCCTCTTCGGGGACGGCGTCGGGGCGGCGGTCATCTCCGCCGGGGCGAAGGACGGCCGGGGCATCCTCTCGACGTTCATCAAGTCCGACGGCGCGCTCACCAACCTGCTCTACATCCCGAGTGGCGGCACCGCCGACCCGATCAGCGAGCGGATGGTGCGGGAGCGGACGCACTACATGAAGATGGCGGGCCGGGAGGTCTTCAAGCACGCGGTCCTGACGATGGCGGAGGCGTGTGACGAAGCGCTGCGCCGGGCCGGGGTCACCGCCGAGCAGATCGACCTCCTGGTGCCGCACCAGGCCAACATCCGGATCATCGATTCCACCGCCAAGCACGCCGGGATCCCGGCCGAGAAGGTGCTGGTGACCGTGGACCGCTACGGCAACACCTCGGCCGCGTCGATCCCGATGGCGCTGGCGTATGCCGAGTCCACCGGCCGCCTCAAGCCGGGGATGCTGGTGCTGCTGGTGGCCTTCGGGGCGGGGTTCACCTGGGGCAGCGCGGTGATCCGGTGGTGACCGTCGTGCTGTGTCCCGGCCAGGGGGCCCAGAAGGTGGGGATGGGCAGGGATCTCGCGGAGCGGTTCCCGGCCGCGCGGGACACCTTTGCCCGCATCGACGAGGCGCTGGGCGTCGGGCTGTCGCGGATCATGTGGGAGGGGCCCGAGAGCGAACTGACCCTGACCCACAACACCCAGCCGGCCATCCTGGCCCACAGCGCCGCCGTCTGGGCCGTGGTCGGGGACGCCCTCCGGCCCGGGCTCGGGGCCGCCGCCGGCCACAGCCTGGGGGAATACAGCGCCTACGTCGCGACCGGCGCCCTTGACCCCGCCGCCGCCGCCGCGCTGGTGCGCCGCCGGGGCGAGCTGATGTACGAGGCCGGCACTCGCCGCCCCGGCGCGATGGCCGCGGTGCTGGGGCTCGAGACCGCCCAGGTCGAGGCCGCCTGCACCGAGGCCTCCATCGCGACCGAAGTGGCGGTCGCCGCCAACCTCAATGCTCCGGACCAGACCGTGCTCTCGGGCGATCCGGCGGCCGTGGAGCGGGCGGGGGAAGGCTGCAAGGCGCGTGGGGCCAAGCGGGTGATCGGCCTCAAGGTGAGTGGCGCGTTCCATTCGCCCCTCATGGAGCCGGCGGTGCCCGGGTTGTCCGCGGCGCTCGCCGCCGCGGCGTTCCGGGACCCCATCGTGCCGGTCGTGGCCAACGCCACGGCGGAGCCGGTGCGTGATGCCGGCACGGCGCGCCGGCTGCTGGCCGAGCAGCTGACGGCGCCGGTCCGCTGGGTGGCCTGCATGCAGCGGGCGGCGGCGCTGGCGCCCGGGGCGCGGTTCGTGGAGGTCGGGCCGGGCAACGTGCTCTCCGGGCTCCTCAAGCGCATTGTTCCCGGCGCCGCGGCCATCCCGCTCGGCACCGCGGACGAGCTCGACAAGTTCCTGGCCACCGCCTGACCCGGTCCGATCCCATGGCGCGCACCATCGACCTCAGCGGCAAGACGGCGTTCGTGACCGGTTCCACCCGGGGGATCGGACGTGCGGTGGCGGGGCTGCTGCACCAGGCCGGGGCACGGGTCGCCATCGTGGGCCGCGAGGCGGGCCGCGCGGAGCAGGTCGCCGCGGAGCTGGGCGAGCGCGCCATCGGGGTGGCCTGCCAGGTCGGGGACGCGGCCCAGGTGGACGGGGCCGTGGCGCAGGCGGAACAGCGGCTGGGCCCGGTGGACATCCTGGTGAACAACGCCGGCATCACCCGGGACAACCTGCTGCTCCGGATGAGCGGGGAGGAGTGGGACGAAGTCCTCGAGGCCAACCTCAAGGGCGCCTTCCACACGACCAAGGCGGTGCTCAAGGGGATGATGAAGCGGCGCGCCGGCCGGATCATCAATGTCACCAGCATCATCGGCCTGACCGGGAACAAGGGGCAGGCGAACTATGCCGCCAGCAAGGCGGGCCTGATCGGGCTCACCAAGTCGGTGGCCAAGGAGTACGGCAGCCGGGGGATCCTGGTCAACGCGGTGGCCCCCGGGTTCATCGACACCGACATGACCAGTGCCTTGCCCGAGGAGGCCCGGGTGGCCATGTTGGGCGGCATCGTATTGGGCCGGTTCGGGCAGCCGGAGGACGTGGCGGGCGCCGTCCTCTTTCTGGCCTCCGATCTGGCGGGCTACATTACCGGACAGGTTCTCGTGGTGGACGGCGGACTCGCCGTCTGACCGGGAACGACACTTTTCCCTCACCTCTCCAGAGGATCGTCATGAGCAACGTTGAAGATCGCGTCAAGGACATCATCGTCGAGGAGCTCGGCGTCGAGCGTGAGAAGCTCACGAACGAAGCCAGCTTCATGGAGGACCTCGGCGCGGACAGCCTCGACACCGTCGAGCTCGTGATGGCGTTCGAGAAGGAATTCGACATCGACATTCCGGACGAGGAGGCCGAGAAGCTCCGCACCGTGGGCGACGCCCTCAAGTACCTCCACGACAAGCTCGGGAAGTAACTTGGCGCACCGGGTCGTGGTCACCGGGGTCGGGCTGGTCTCACCGCTCGGCCCCGACGTCGAAAGCACCTGGAATGGCCTCCTCGCCGGACGCTCCGGGGCCGCGCCGATCACCAAGTTCGATCCGGCGCGCCTGAGCGTCCGGTTCGCCTGCGAGGTGAAGCAGTTCGACCCGCTCCAGTACATGGACCGGAAAGAGGCGCGGCGCTTCGACTTGTTTTCGCAGTTCGCGCTGGGCGCGGCCCACCAGGCCATGACCCAGGCGGGGCTCGAGGGCAAGGTGCCCGATCCCAACCGGGTGGGGGTCATCCTCGGCAGCGGCATCGGCGGGATGCAGACGTACGAGGAGAACTGTGCCGCCTACCTGCTCAAGGGGCCGGACCGGGTCTCCCCGTTCTTCGTGCCGATGTTCATCGCCAACATGGCCCCCGGCCTCGTCTCCATGCGCTACGGGCTCAAGGGACCGAACTACGCCACCGTGTCCGCCTGCGCCTCCTCGGCGCACGCGATCGGGGAGTCGTACAACCTCATCCGGGCCGGCACCGCGGATGCCATGGTCACGGGCGGCTCCGAGGCGGCGATCACCGGGCTGACGGTGGCCGCCTTCTCCAACATGAAGGCGATGTCCACGCGGAACGACGATCCGGCCACGGCCAGCCGGCCCTTCGACAAGGACCGGGACGGCTTCGTGCTGGGCGATGGCGGGGCGGTGGTGGTGCTCGAGAGCCTGGAGCATGCCCGGCGCCGCGGGGCCGCGATCCTCGCGGAGGTGGTGGGGTACGGGCTCACCGGCGACGCCTACCACATGTCCGCCCCGGCGCCCGAAGGGGAGGGGGCCCAGCGGGCCATGCGGATGTGCCTCGCCGACGGCGGGATCAAGCCGACGGACGTGGGCTACATCAACGCCCACGGCACCTCCACGCCGCAGGGCGACATCGCCGAGACCCAGGCGGTGAAGGCCGTCTTTGGCGACCACGCCCGCTCGCTCATCTTCGGCTCGACCAAGTCGATGACCGGCCATCTCCTGGGCGGCGCCGGGGCGCTCGAGTTCGCCGTGTCCATGCTGGTGGCCACCACCGGCAAGGTCCCGCCGACCATCAACCAGTTCACCACCGACCCCGAGTGCGACCTGTTCGCCGCGCCGAACACCTGCATCGAGCGGACCGTGGATGTGGCGATCTCCAACTCGTTCGGCTTCGGCGGGCACAACGTCACCCTCGCCGTCCGGCGGTTCGTGGCCTAGCGCGCAATGGCGTCGGGCCCGCAGGCTGGTCCCGCATCCGGCCCCTGGTTGACGAGAGTCGCCGGGGGCCGCACCGTTTCTCCCACCTCCCACCCCCCCGGTCCCCATGCCCACCTGGCATCGCCTCGGCAACCGCGACGAGCTGGTCGCCCGCACCCCCTTCGCCACCAAGCTTGACCGGCAGCAGATCGCGGTCTTCCACCACGAGGGGCGCTTCCGGGCAATCGGCAACCGCTGCAACCACAAGGGCGGGCCGCTCTGCGAGGGGCAGGTGCGCGGCGAGTTCGTGATGTGTCCCTGGCACGCGTGGGAATACAGCCTGCTCACGGGGAAGGGTCCCCCCGGCTATGACGACGAGGCGGTGCCGGTCTTCGCCGTCGAGGAGCGGCCGGATGGGGTCTACGTGGATACCGACCCCGTGACCCCGCGGCGCCTGACGAAGCACGATCCGCACCCCCTGACCGTGCTGCCTTCGCGGACGCCGGGGGCGCCACCACGGGTCCTCGGCATCTCCACCACCGCCATGGACGAGGTGAACCCCCGGTTCTCGACCTCCGACCACCTGCTCGAAGCCGGGCTGGCCCACGCCCGCTCGCTGGGGGCGGAGACCCGCCTCGTCCGCCTCCGGGACCTCCAGTTCCGCGCCTGCGAGGGCAACTACTCCAAGGCGGCGCATGCCTGCACCTGGCCCTGCGCCATCACCGAGCGGGACCCGGCGGACCAGCTCACCGCGATCTATGAAGGGCTGGTGCAGTGGGGGGATGTGGTGCTGATCGCGACCCCGATCCGGTGGGGCCAGGCGGGCTCGCTCTACTACCGGATGGCGGAACGGCTCAACTGCATCCAGAACCAGATGACCATCCACAACCGGTGCCTGATCCAGCGGAAAGTCGCGGCCTTCATCATCACCGGCGGGCAGGACAACGTGCAGGGAGTGGCCGGGCAGCTGCTCACCTTCTGGGGCGAACTGGGGTACCTGTTCCCCACCTTTCCGTTCATTGCGCATTCCCGGGGGTGGGACGCGGAGGACATGGAAACCAACGTGCGCCAGGTCCGCGCCAGCGAGGCGCTGGCCGAAGCGGCGGCGGAGCTGGCGGAGCGGGCGGTGGATCTCTGGCGGGTGGTGGATCGGCACCAGGCCCCGCCGGCGCGGCCCATGGAGCGCAGCGGCCGGAAGGCCCAGCCGCTCGACCGGATGGCGGAGCGGACGGAGGAGGGTTGAGCTAGCGTGCCCTCGGCGGCAGGGGGCTCTGCTTGAGCCCCTGGAGCAGCAGGGCCAGCGGCACCGGGAATCGCTCGCCGTCGGCGGGGGTCAATGCGGAGAAGCCCTGGAGTGCCAGCCGCAGGCGATCGTAGCTCGCACCAGCCT
>JAEUJI010000016.1 GCA_016794805.1 Gemmatimonadota bacterium | reverse complement strand
GAGGGAACGATGCGCGTCACCGAGGTCATGCAGACCAGTCTGCGCACGATTCGCGGGACCGAGTTGGTGGGAGAGGCGGTGGCCCTGCTGGCCGAGAGCCATGTGTCGGGACTGCCGGTGATCGACGAGCACGGGCGTCTGGTCGGGGTGATCTCCAACAGTGACATCCTGGAGAAACTGGCCGAGTCCCAGGAGCCGGAAGCCCGCGAGGCGGTCTTCGAGCAGACGCAGGTCCGGGACATCATGACCCCGCGGCCGCAGACGATTCATCCCGATGCCACCGTCCGGGACGCCGCCCAGCGGATGCTGTACCTCGAGGTGCATCGGCTGTTCGTGGAGCAGGAGGGCCGGCTGGTCGGCGTGGTGAGCACCACCGACCTCGTCCGGGCCCTGGCCGCCACCAGAGTCTGAGGCTGGCGCGGGACACCAGGAAGGGCAGGACACCGGTCTGAGGGGGCCGGTGCGCAGGACACCGGTCTGAGGGGACCGGTGAGAGGGCAGGAGAGCCAGGGGCCACGCCTCTGGCTTTTCTGTTTGTCCCCCCCCACGCCGCGGGGATTGACAGCGACCGCCCGAAGTCCTACTGTATCGGTACAGCAATACACACAGGATGGCCCGGCCGATGTTCGATCAGATCGATCCGCGCAGCGCGGTACCATTGTACGCCCAGATCGCCGGGCGCCTGAAGGTGGCCATCGCGTCCGGCGAGCTCCGCGCCGGCGCGGGCCTGCCGTCGGTCCGCCAGCTTGCGGGGCAGCTGCGCATCAATCCGGCCACCGTGGTGCAGGCCTACCGGGACCTCGAAACGGAGGGCTTCGTGGAAATGCGTCAGGGGGCGGGGACCTTCGTGCGGGAGGTCGCGCCGGATCGCCGGACCAGGGAGCGCGACCGGGAGGGCCGCCGCCTGATCCGGACGATGCTCGCCGAGGCCCGCCGGCTCGGCATCGGGGCGGAGGAGCTCCGCACGCTGCTGCTCGAGGAACTCGCCGGAGGCGCCGCATGAGCTTCGCCATCGAAACCCGGGACCTGGGGTACCGGGCGGGGAAGACCTTCGAGCTGCGCGACCTCAACCTGCGCGTGCCGCGGGGGGCGATCTACGGCTACCTCGGCCCCAACGGCTCCGGCAAGACGACAACCATCCGGCTCCTGCTCGGGCTGCTTCGGCCCGGCGCCGGGGCCATCACCGTCCTCGGGCATGCCATCCCGGCGGAGGTACCCCGGGCGCTGGCGCGGACCGGGTATGTCCCGGAACGCCCCCATCTCTACCCCTCCCTCACCGTCGAGGAATCGCTGCGGTATCACGCGGCCTTCTTTCCCGGCTGGGATCAGCGCTGGGCCGACGAGCTGCTGTCCCGATTCGGGCTGGCGCGCACCGTCCTCCTCAGCCGCCTCTCCAAGGGGGAGACCGGCAAGCTCCTGCTGCTGCAGGCCCTGGCGCAGAGCCCCGAACTCCTGGTGCTGGACGAGCCCACCGATGGACTCGATCCGGTGGTGCGCCGCGAGGTCCTCACCGCCCTGCTCGACTACGTGGCGCAGCGCGATGCCACGGTCTTCATCTCGAGCCACCTGGTCCACGAGCTGGAACGGATCTGCGACTGGGTCGGGGTCATGGACCGGGGGCGGTTGGTCGCCGAGATGCCGATGCAGAGCTTCAAGAACGGGATCAAGCGGCTGCGGGTGCGCGGCGCCCCGGCCCTCCTCGGGGATACGCCGTTCGTCGTCCTCGCCCGGCACTTTGTCGAGGGCCAGGCGGAGACCTGGATCGTGCGCGGGTGGCAGGCGCCGATGACCCAGTACTTCGAGGGCATCGGCGCCCGGGTGCAGGAGGTGATCGACCTCGATCTCGAGGAAGGGTTCGTCGAGCTCCTGTCCACCGCGCGAACCGCGCCGAGGGGGGAGGGGTGATGTTCCGCGCCATCCTGTTCACCCAGTGGAAATGGGCCCGCCTTCCGCTCCTGCTTGGCATCGTGGCGGCCTTCGGCCTGCCCCTGGTCGTGGTCCAGCCACTCCCCTCGCTCTTCGCCGAGGACGCCGGCGCCAGTCTGGCCATCGAGTTCATGGCCTCCTTCGGGCCGATGTTCCCGCTGCTCGCAACGCTGCTGGGGCTGATCCTGGCGGTGTCGGCCTGGGCGGCCGATCACGCCGGCCACCATGTGTACGCCCTGAGCCTGCCGTTGCCGCGGTGGCAGCTCGTGCTCTATCGCCTCGGATCGGGGCTGACGCTGCTGGCCCTGCCGCTGCTGGCCCTCTGGTTCGGGGCGCTGCTCGCGACAAGCATCATCGACCTGCCCGCAGGCGTCCGGGCCTATCCCTCGCTCCTCGGGCTGCGCTTTGCGCTCGCCACCCTGGTGGCCTTCGCGCTCTTCTTCAGCATTTCCGCCGGTACCACCAGGACCGCGGGGGTGGTGCTGGGGACCATCGTGGGCATGCTGCTGGCCCAATGGGCGCTTGCCCTGGTGGACTCGGACGTGAACCTGCTCGGGACCCTGTTCGATGTCCTGTTCGTCTGGCCCGGTCCGCTGGACATCTTCAGCGGCCGCTGGATGCTGATCGATGTCTGACACCCGGGTCCGTGCCCTGGCCCTCGGGCTCGGCCTCACCCTCCTCGGCGCCACGGGCGCCGCTGCGCAGGGTGGCCCCGCTGCGGAGCTTCGTGATGCCGCGGCCCGGGTCCGCCAGCTGCAGCGGCAGCGGGACTCCCTCGACGCGCTGATCCACGCCCGGGATGCCCAGCGGGACCGTGCCCTCGGCTGGAAGCAGATCGAGGTCGGGCGGCTCCAGGTGGACCTCCTGCCGGCGGAGGAAGGCGCGCTTGAGCCCGCCGTGCGTCAGGCCTGGCACCTGGTGCGGCGCCGTTTCGGGCGGCTGGCGGACCGCGGCCCCCTCCTGCACCTGCGGCTCCAGCGGGATACCGGCACTCGCGAGAGGCCGACGACCAGCGTCTCGATCTTCCGGATGGACCGGGCTCGCTCCGGGCAGCCGTACACCACGCACCGCGTGGTAGGGTCCGCCGACGTCGATTCGCTGGCCTTCGGCATCGCGGTGTCGGCCATGGAGGCCCTCAACGCGACCCACGATTCGCTGCTCACCCCGTGGGTCGGGGTGAGCGTGCCGCTGGTCGAGCCACCGCGCCTGCGGGAGCGGGTCTACGTCCACCTGGTGACGAGCCCCTACCGGCTGGCTCGTTCGTGCCAGATCGGGGACGTGCAGGCCTGCGCCCGGGCATTCGGCATCGAGCAGCCGGTGAACTTCCAGGCCTGGTTCCAGCCCGCCGAGCGGCGTCGGCTGGCGGCGAGCGCGGGTTGGGGGCCGCTGCAGCGGTCCTGCAAGGAGGGGGGATACATCCCCGCCTGCGACTCGGTGCTGCAGGCGGCGCCGGCGGCGGCCCTGCTGCCCCTCGGCGATGCCGACTCCAGGGCCTCCCTGCTCCTCGCCATGCTCGATCTCGGGGGCAGTGACGCGCTGGCCCGGGTGGACGCGGCGCGCGGCGCCCCGCTCCCGGATCGTCTCGCCGCCGGCGCCGGCGTGCCGCTCGATTCGGTGCTGCGGCGCTGGCACGCATCGATCCTGGCGTCGCGCCCGCAGCCGGTCACGGTGCGCTACCGGGACGCCGCGACGGCGATGTTCTGGTTCGTGGTCCTGATGGCGCTGGCGCTGGGGAGCACCCGATGGCGCTGACCCCCGGCCGCTGGCTCCGACTGCTGCTGCTGCTGCTCGGGGGAGTGTTCGTCGCCCTGGCGCCGCCGGGCCGGGACGGCAACGTCCTGCTCGGAATCTTCCAGCAATTCACCGGCTGGTCGAGTTCCGATCGCTTCTTTGGCGCCGCCGGAGCGAATCGCGATCCCGAGCGGACCCAGCTCTCCCGGGTGGAGCGGGTGCTCCACCGGGCGGAGCGCCGCCTGCTGACGATGCAGCGTGCGCAGGAGGCTGCGGGGTACGTGTCCCGGGTGCGGCGCGATACCGGCGTCGTGCGGACCCTGTTCGAAGGCGCGGTGTCCCCCGGCATCCACTCCGTCGCCGAACGGTTGTCCCAGGAGGTCCGCCGCAATCTGGCCGTGACCGGAACGGTCGGCGCCACGGTGATGCTGGTCGTGCGGCCGGGAAAGGGACGGACGGACGCCCCCGACCTCTGGTCGGCCTTCACGGCGGCGCCCGCGCCCGGTGGCTGTGTCGTGGTGATCACGCTCGATACCCTCAACCGGTTCCCGTCGTACGGCTGGACCGACAGCCGCGTCAGCTACTGCACCTACCTCGCTGCCTTCGGCCCGCCCGGGGAGGGAATGCGCGGGCTGCTGAATGCCCGGCAGTGGGATCTCGTGAGCGGCGGCGCCTTCACCGGACCCACGCGTCATGCTCCGGCTGGACACCTCGACCTCCAGTGGTGGCGTTCGCTGGTGACGGCCTGGACCGGCGACGAATGGTGGCGGGGACGGCATCCGTCGGAGGTCGGCTGCCAGTTGGGCCGCCCGGACGCCTGCCTGCGGGCGCTCCGGATCGACGGCCAGCGCGCCAGTCTCTGGTGGGGGGGGGACGATGCCCCGTACTGGGGCTACGAGGACTGGACCGTTCCGCTCCGGCGCGTCAACACCGAACTGCTCCCGGACCTCGTCCGCGAGTTCGGCGCAGGCGCGGTCCGGCGCTGGTGGCAGGATGACCGGCCGGCCGCGGTGGGTTTCGAGGCGGCCACCGGCCGCCCCCTGGGCGAGTGGCTCGCGAGCTACCTGCCCCGCAAGCTGGGCCGGACGCTGAGCGGGCCGGTGGCGCGGTGGCAGAGCGCGCTCCTGGCCCTGGCCCTGAGCCTCGGGGTGCTCGGCCTCGCCACCTACGCCATGATGCGGCGCGAGGTGCGATAACGGAGAGTCACTCCACGTGGAGGTGGGGCCGGATGACCGGCGCGATACTGGCCAGCCCGCCCGACCCCGCGTTCAGCAAGGAGCTCCGGATGGTGGCGAGCGCCGTTGCCGCCCGGGCGAGGCGTTCCCGCGCCGCCGCCTGCGGCTGGCCGGCGAGTGCCTCGCAGACGGCCACCAGCTCATCCACCTGGGCCGGCAGGCCCGGCAGGGCCTGCTGTTCCGCCCGGGGAAACGCCGCATAGCAGCGGAGAATCGTCGCCCGATCGCTGCGGGCCTGGCTCGCGGGATCGCCCGCGGGCAGCCCCGGGGCGGGGGCCGGCGCCGGTGCCCGCCAGAGTGCCCGCCAGGCGAACCCCCGGGTCCACAGGGTGCCGAACCGCACCGCGAGCAGGCTCCCCCCGACCAGGGCGATGATCGGGCTGAGCACCGCGGCCCCGCGGCTCAGGTCCACCACCGCTCCCGCCAGCAGCAGGCCCGCGACACCGAGGGCGAGCCGACGGAACCGCCGGGGTTCGCCCCTTCCCGCGGCCCCCTCCATCCCCGCCGTCACCGGACGGGCCAGCGCGCCACTCCGCCGTAACGCCGCCCGGAAGGCCTGGGCCGATTCCCATCGTTCCCGCGGCTCCAGCTTCAGGCATCGCTCCACGGCATCGCTCAGTGCGGGGGGACACTCCCGGCGCAGGCTTGCGATCGGCGCCGGCGGTGCCCCGAGCTGCTGCATGAGCACCGCCATGGGCGTCGGCCCGCGGAATGGGCGCTGGCCCGTGAGCAGCTCGTACCCCACCACGCCGAGGGCGTAGAGGTCGCTTCGGGCGTCCACCACCCCTCCGCCGCCGGCCTGCTCCGGGCTCATGTAATCCGGGGTGCCGACGATCAGGCCCGCGGTCGTCAAGCTGGGTCCGGAGCCGGTCTCCCCCAGCGACTTCGCGATGCCGAAGTCGGTGAGGACGGCGCGCTGCTCGTCGCCGTCGAGCAGGATGTTCTCCGGCTTGATGTCCCGATGGACGAGGCCGCGGGCGTGGGCCGCGGACAGCGCGGCGGCAACCTCCTCGAGGACGCGGCGCGCCTCCCCGACCGGGAGGCGCCCCTCCGCCTCCAGCCGCGCCCGGAGGGTACGCCCCTGGATCAGCGGCATCACGAACCAGCACAGGTCCCCGCGTTCGCCGACGTCGTGGATGGCGATGATGCCGGGATGGCGCAGGCCCGCGATGGCTTCCGCCTCCCGCCGGAACCGCTCCCGCAGGACCGGAGCCGCGAGCTCCGGGCGGAGCACCTTCACCGCCACGTCCCGCGCCAGGCGGAGGTCCCGGGCGGCATACACCACGCCGAACCCCCCTTCACCCAGGGGCTGGCCCAGGAGGCACGAACCGCCCAGCGCCTGCTGCAGGCGCTCGGCGAGCGGGGGGGACGGCGGCTGGGCAGGGGCCATGGGGAGAAGGCCAACCTACGGGCCGGATCGTGACCTCGCCATCTCGCACTGGGTCCGTGCCGCCGACGTTGGAGCCGCTAAGTACATTCCTTATAATCGTTTGGCCGGACCTGACCCGGCGCCTTCTGGCGCTGCGTCCGGCCGGAATCCCGCTCCGTCCTCCCGCGATTCCAACCGGGGGGGCCGGTGGGTGTCCAACTGGCTGCATGATCACCACGCGCACAGGAACCGATACCCTGCGGACCACCGACGCCTCCTCCGCCGACGCCGATGCCGTCGACGCCGCCCTCGCGGCGAGCGGCGATCCGCACGCGTTCGAGCGGCTCTATCGGCGGCACGTCAACCGGGTCCACAACCTGGTCCGCCGGATGCTGGGCGAGGACGCCGAGGACGTGACCCAGGAGGTGCTGGTCCGGGCGTGGCAGAAGATCGGGACCTTCCGGGGGGAGGCGGCCTTCGGCACCTGGCTGCACCGGCTGGCGGTGAACCTGGTGCTCAACCGCCGCACCTCGCGGAGCCGCTTCCGGCGGCTGTTCGTCGAGGAGCCCGGGACCGGCCTGGAGCCGCCGGCCCGTCCCGCCTCACCCGCGCAGGGGCTGGACTTCGAGACCGCGATGGCGCGGCTCTCGCCCGGTGCCCGGCAGGTGTTCGTGCTGCACGACGTCGAAGGCTACCGGCATGAGGAGATTGCCGGGATGCTCGGCATCAACGTGGGAACCTCGAAGTCGCAGCTCCACTATGCCCGCATGGCGCTGCGGAAGACCCTGGGGTGAGGCCATGATCCATCCGCTGCCGGAAGAGTTCTCGGAATACCTCGATGGCGAGCTCCCGCCGGAGCGCGCGGGTCGGCTGGAGCGGCATGTTGGGGCATGCGGCGAGTGCGCCGCCCTGCTCGAGGAGCTGCGCCGGGTGGTGCTGCGAGCGCAGGCGCTGGATGACCGCCCCCCGCGGCGCGATCTCTGGCCCGGCGTCGCGGCGGCCATCGGGACACATGCCCGCGGACTCCGGAGGGTGTCGCTGCCGCTGCCCGCGCTGATCGCCGCCGCGGTCCTGCTGATGCTCGGTTCGGCGGGGCTCACCCTGCTGTGGCAGCGGGAGCGTCCGGCCGCGGCTCCCGTTGCCGCCGTGCCGGAGACTCCGCCGCTCGTCACCCAGGCGGCATCGCCGTCGGAGCTGGGCTACGCCGGCGCGGTGCGCGGCCTCGAGCTGGAGCTGGAGCGGAACCGGGACCGGCTGGACACGCTGACGGTCCGGGTCCTGGAGGAGAAACTGGCCCTGATCGACCGTGCCATCGGAGAGGCCGAGCGGGCGCTCGCGGCCGATCCGGCGGATGGCTACCTGTCCGGGCACCTGACCCGGACGCGCATGCGCAAGCTGGACCTGCTTCGCCGGGCCGCGGTGCTGGCCCACGCGGAGAGCTGACCTGCAAAGGATGACCGGATGCTGACGCTGCTGCTGGCCCTCGCGGCGCTGCCGCAGGGGACCGATACCACGATCGCCGTGCGCGGCGCCACCCGGCTCCAGCTTTCGAGCCTGGAGGGGAACATCACCGTGCGCACCTGGAACCGGGCCGAGGTGCGGATCGAGGCCGACCACGACGACGACACCCGGATCGCGGTGGAAGTCGGCGGCCGGACGCTCGAGGTCCATGCCCGCAGCCGCTACGGTCCCGCCGAAGTGACCTGGCGCCTCACCGTGCCGGCCGAGCTGGGGCTGGAGGTGAGTTCCCAGGACGGAGACATCGTCGTGGATGGGAGCAAGGGGGAAGTGAGCGCCACGACGGTGGATGGCGACATCACCCTGCGCGGCGGAACGGGCTTCGTGGCCCTCCAGTCGGTGGAAGGGGACCTGGACGTGAGCAACGTCAGCGGCGAGGTGAGCCTCGGCACCGTGGACGGCACCATTCAGGTCCGGGGTGCCCAGGGGTCGCTCAAGGTCAATTCGGTGGACGGTGACATCACCCTGGACGAGGTCAACGCCCGCCGGGTCGAGGCGAACAGCGTGGACGGAGCCATTCGCCTGAGCGGCGTGCTGCAGGAGGCGGGCCGGTACCACCTCACCACCCACGACGGTGACGTGACGGTCCTCGCCCCCGCGATCGACGCCGAGGTGTCGGTCTCGACCTTCAGCGGGGACTTCGAGTCCGACTTCCCGGTGACACTGCAGGGCGGCGCCAGCCGTAAGCGCCTCAACTTCACGTTGGGCAAGGGAAGCGCCCGGCTGGACCTGGAATCGTTCGACGGTACCGTCTCGCTGCGCCGCGGCACCGGCCGGCCCTGAACCGCATCAGCCACCTGGAGAGCCCATGCGTTCCCTCGTACTGACCTTCGCCCTGCCCGCGCTCCTGGCGCTGCCGCTCACCGCCCAGGAGTTCAAGTGGGAGGGCGCGCTCGCCGCCGGGAAGACCCTCGAGGTCCGGGGCATCAACGGCCGCATTCGCGCCACCCGGGCCACCAGCCGGGACGCGCTGGTCACCGCGACCAAGCATGCCGAGGACGATGACCCGAAGGATGTCGAGATCAAGGTGGTGGAGCACGCCGGTGGGGTGACGATCTGTGCCATCTATCCGTCCCGGCGCAGTTCCCGGCCCAACGAATGCCGGCCCGGCGGCGGCGACCACAGCATGAAGGACAGCGACGTCAGCGTGGACTTCGAGGTCCGGGTCCCGGCGGGCGTGAACTTCGAGGGCAGCACCGTGAACGGTGACGTCCGGGGCGAGTCGCTTCCGGGCGACGCGGAACTCACCACCGTCAACGGGGACGTGCACGCCACCGCCGAAGGCCTCGTGTACGCCACGACGGTCAACGGCTCGATCGACGTGACCCTGGGCCGGACGGCGTCGGATCGGGCCCTCAAGTTCACCACGGTGAACGGGGGCATCTCGGTGACGCTGCCCGCCGGCCTCAACGCGGACCTCGAGGCGAGCACGGTGAACGGGGACATCGAATCCGACTTCCCCATCACCATGAGTGGCCGCATGAACCCGCGCTCGCTGCGGGGCCGGATCGGGGAGGGCGGCCGCCGGATCGAGCTGACGACGGTGAACGGCGGCATCGAGCTGCGCCGGTCGCGCTGAGTCGAGGGCAGGCGGCCGGCGCCGGGGTCCGCGTCTCGCGGGCCCCGGCGCCGTTGCGTCAGGCCCCGGTGCGGCCCGCGCCGCGCCAGTAGAGGAACACCGGCACCCCGAGCAGCAGGATCGCGGAGCCGAGCAGCGCGTTCCGGGGATTGGAGATGACCGAGCCTGCCACCACGTAGACCGCCGCCGCGATGAAGAGGAGCGGTGTCACCGGCCACCCCGGCACCTGGAAGGGCGTCCGCTCCCGCCCATCGGCGCGGTCCTGCCGCCGGATCCCGAAGAGCGCCACCACCGCCAGCCCGAAGAAGATCCAGTCGCAGAAGACCACGTAGTCGAGCAGCTGTCCGTAGCGGCCCGTGAACAGGAGCAGCTCGGCCCAGAGGCCCTGGAAGAGGATGGCGGTCCCCGGGGGCCGGTAGCGCGGGTGCAGTCGCGCGAAGGCGGGAAAGAAC
>JAEUJI010000365.1 GCA_016794805.1 Gemmatimonadota bacterium | reverse complement strand
TCCGACGCACAGGAACTGCACGTCGCCGCGCTCGGCGGCCAGCAGGGCGGCCGCGTCCACGAAGACTGCGTGGCCCTTCATGGGATCGATCCGGCCGACGAGTCCGATGACCCTGGCGTCGGGCGCGAGGCCGAAGGCCTGGCGCGCCGCGGCCCGGGCAGTGGTATCGGGCCGGAAGACCATGGTATCGATGCCGTTCGGGATCACCGTGAATCGCCCCGCGGGATAGCCGGCCGCCACGTGGTCGGCCCGGCCGCTCTCCGAGTTGCCGATGATGAGATCGGCGGAGCGCGCCGCGAATGCGCTCAGCCGGAAGAGCGTGCGCACGCCCCATGGATAGCGGCCCAGGTCGAGCCCCGAGGCGCGCACTCCCCAGACCGCCCGCGCCGGGGGCGCCAGCCGGGCCAGCACGGTCGCGAAGATGTTGGCGTCAGCCAGGTAGCCATGGACCACGTCCGGCCGAACCCGGCGGATGCACCTCGCCGCCCGCCAGAGGGGGCCGGCGAGGTCCCAGCGGCTCCGCTTGCCCAAGGCCGCCAGCGGCACCCCCTCCTGCCGCAGCTCCTCGACAAGCGGGCCTCCATCATAGAACGTCACCACCAGCACCGCGTGACCCCGGCGGTGCAGACCGCGAGCGAGGGTGACCAGCTGGCGCTGCGCCCCACCAATGTCCAGCGACCGGATGAGGAACACGATGGAGAGCCGGGGCATCAGCGCGGCCGCGGGCGGTGAAAGACGAACTCGTTGCACCCGTGACGGTTCCCCACCGTCCGGGCGCTTCGGAGGTCGAGGCCCCGCGCCGTGAAGAAGGAGGTGAGTTCTGCCGGAGTCGCGACCTCGAAGGGCCACCCACCGACCCAGTCCACCGCGTCATGGTAGAGATCCATCCCGCGCGGCCCGTAGGCCTGCCAGCGGCGCCACGGTGCCCGGCCGCGGCGAAGATCTCCGATGGCGCTGGCTGCCCCCGCGACGAGGACGTAGGGCCACACCAGCAGCGGCCGGAGCGGTGCCGGAAGGGCGAGGTACGATCGCTTCACGCCGATCCAGAATGGCGTCCAGACGCGCTGCCGGTTGTAGATGGCCACGGTAAGCAGGCCGCCCGGCGCGACGCGCTCCGCCGCGAGGTCTAACGCGGTCCACATTGCACCCGTATGGTGCAGCACGCCCCAAGAGTACACGATGTCAAACCGGCCAAGAGAGCCCAGGTAACCCTGGTCCAGTGCGGACCCCTGCTCCACGGTCCACTCCGTGTCATCGGGGAAGAACCTGGCACGCAGCGTCCGGGTACACGCCACGCTCTGCGGGTCGTAGTCGAGCGAGTGCACCCGGGCGCCCAGGCGCCGGGCAGCCAGGCTGAAGAGGCCACTGCCGGATCCGATGTCGAGGAAGGATTGCCCCGCGAGCGACGTCGCGCCCAGCAGCTCCCGCAGCGAGCGCTCCGCTTCGGTCACCCGGTCGGCGGTTAGCCCCTCCAGGAAGTGACTCCAGTTCGCCCCGAACGCGAAGCGCTCGCCGCGGGCAATCTCCGCCGCGGCGCCGGCCGCGGCGCCAGGCGCTCCAGTTAGGTGCGAGGTCATTGCACTCCCGTCATCCAGTGCGGGCCGGGGCGCCCGCATCCGCGTCAAGTGCGCCAGCCGATCCGCGCGGCAACCGCCCCGCGCACTCCGAGGGGATTGGCGGCCAGGATCATGATCCCATACACCGCCGCACCAGCGAGCGACACCGCCGCCAGCCCCCACGCCGACCGGACCTCGCGCAGCGGCCAGACCACCGCGCCCATGACCGCACCGGCGAGGAGGAGCCGTCCCGCCGCGCGGAACGGGATCGGCAGGGAAAGCACGCGGCGCCCGAACATCACGCTCAAGGTGAGACCGCCGGCATACGCGCACAGTGTGGCGAGCGCGGCGCCCCGGCCTCCCAGCCGCGGGATCCACAGCAGGTTCAGGAGGAGGTTAAGGGCCGCCGTCGCCAGCGCCACCCACAGCTGGTGCAGCGTCGAGCGCCCCAGCTGGAAGCTGAGATCAAAGTAGAAGGCCTTGATTCCGCCCAGGAACACGGCGACCGCGATCACCGGAATCAGCCTGCCGGCGTCGGCCCCGACCTCCGCGCCCAGCACCACCCTGCCGATCGGGCCGGAGAGCAGCACGAGCCCGATCGTCGCGGGCATGGCCAGCGCCAGCAGGACGGTGAGATGCCGCCGGCAGGCCTGGTCAAACGCGACGGGGTCGTCACGCTCCTTTGCAGCCACTGCCACCGGATAGGCCGCGAGGTTCACCACCATCAGGAGGGTCCACAATGCCTGCTGGGTCAGGTCGTACG
>JAEUJI010000363.1 GCA_016794805.1 Gemmatimonadota bacterium | reverse complement strand
GGCCTACTTCTTCGTGGCCTGCGCCATCTGGACCCCGATCATCGTGGCCGTCTCCGCCGCCTTCGGCGAGGTGGTGCAGCGGGCCCTGGCGGTCTTCCGCGAGCACGCGGCGCTCTACCTGCTGGTGACGGCGCTCGTCCTCTTCGTGCTGCTCAAGCTGCTCATCCCGCTCATCACCTGGCGTGGCCGGCGGCTGCTGCTCTCCCGCTGGCGCCGGCTGACGCGCTGGGAGTTCTGGCCGCGGTGGGCGTTCTACCCGCCGGTGGTGCTCTACGTCCTCTGGCTCGCGCTCCGGCACCGCACCCTGCTCGGGTTCACCGCGGTGAACCCGGCGATCCCCGGCGGCGGCTTCGTGGGGGAATCCAAGTCGGGGATCCTCGACGGCCTGGCCGGCAGCCCCGAGCGGGTGGCGCGCTACACCCTCATCCCCGCCGGGCTCGCGGCGGAGGAGCGGGTGGCGCGGGCGGCGGCGTTCCAGGCCACCCTCCCCGCCGCCTGGCCCCTGGTCCTCAAGCCCGACATCGGGGAGCGGGGCTCCGGAGTCGCGATCACCAGAACCGACGCCGAGGTGAGGGCGTACCTGGAGCGGGCGGCGGGGGACACCATCGTGCAGGCATATGCCGCCGGATTCGAGTTCGGGGTGTTCTACCTGCGCCGGCCGGGGGAGGAGCGGGGGCAGATCTTCTCGGTCACCGACAAGCGCTTCCCCAGCGTGACCGGCGATGGCGTCCGCTCCCTGGAAACGCTGATCCTGGCCGACGATCGCGCGGTGTGCATGGCGCCGTTCTACCTGCGGCGGCACGCGGCGCGGCTCTCCTGGGTGCCGGCCGCCGGCGAGGTCGTACCGCTGGTGGAGCTGGGAACCCATTGCCGGGGGGCGGCGTTCCTTGACGGCGGCTGGGTCCGGACCCCGGCGCTGGAGGCGGCGATCGACCGCCTGAGCCGGGGATTCGACGGGTTCTGGTTCGGCCGCTACGACATCCGGACGCCGTCCATCGAGGCGTTCGAGCAGGGGCGGGACTTCCTGGTGGTGGAGCTGAACGGGGCCACCGCCGAGGCGACCAGCATCTACGATCCGGCGAACGGGTTGTTCTCGGCCTACCGCACCCTGTTCACCCAGTGGCGGCTGCTGTTCGAGATCGCGGCGCTCAACCTGGCCCGCGGCGCCCGTCCCGCGACGTTGCGCGAATTGTGGCAGCTGTGGCGACGGCATGGCGCGGCCATCCGGAGCCACGACCCCTAGCGACCTTCACTGACCCTGATTGAGGACCCCATGCTCGAGAGCCACGCGATGTCCCTGCCGAAGACCGCCGCCATCCTGAGCTGGGTCGCCCAGCTGGTGGCCGCGCTCATCCTGCTGCAGACGCTGTACTTCAAGTTCACCGCCGCGCCCGAGTCGGTCTACATCTTCACCACCCTCGGCATGGAGCCGTGGGGGCGGATCGGCAGCGGGGTGGTGGAGCTGATCGCGGCGGGCCTGCTGCTCATGCCGGCCACCGCCGGAATCGGCGCGGTGCTGGCGCTCGGCGTCATGGGCGGGGCGATCCTCTCGCACCTCACCCGGCTCGGCATCGTGGTGCAGGGAGACGGCGGGCTCTTGTTCGTGCTGGCGCTGACGGTGGCGGGGTGCTCGCTGCTGGTGGCGTGGCTCCGGCGGGAGTCCATCCCGGTGGTGCGGAACTTCTTCTAGCCCGGCACCCAGAACCCCTCGGGGCACCAGCGGCGGACGAACGCCTCCCCCGAGGGGGTAAAGGGTCGGTGCCAGCCGAACGACGTGATCGGCTGGTCCACCAGGTCACTCGCGGCGTCGAGCAGCTGCTTGGCGAGCCCCCGGCCCTGCCCGGTCGAGTGGACCCAGATGGTCTCCACCGTCCAGCTGGTCATCGGCGCCACCCCCGTGGCCGGCCGCCGCTCCGCATCCCAGTCATCCCACGACCACCAGGCCCAGCGCGGCCGCGGGCGGAGCACCGCCAGCCCGATCCCCACGCCCCCCTCCCGGGCGATGAAGATCCGGGTATCGCCGGTATCCTCGGTGGTGAAGGCCGGGGTGTGGAACGGGGTGTCCCGCATGGCGCGCCGGGCCAGCCGCTCGGCCAGCTGCCGATCCGCCTCGGGCGAGGCGTTCGTCACCAGCAGCACCTCGACCCCGCCGCTGGTCGCCAGCAGCTGTTCCCCCGGATGCGGGGGAACGGCGACGGCGTCGGAAGAGACCTGGGCGTCGGACACGGCGGCTCCGGGCGGTGAGGCGGGAATGACTGGTCCAATTCTACACGCCCGCCGTGCGGCGCGTCGAGTCCCGCGACTGGACTTCCCTCCGGGGGCGCGGTCATTTTCCGCGCCATGCTGCTCATGGATCGCCACAACCTGCTGGTCCCCGGCTGGTCCCACGTGCTCTCCAGCACCAACGACCTGGCCGAACTGGACGCGCTCAGGGCACGGGTCGGCGCCCCACGCCAGGCCTTTCACCTGCGGAGCGCCCGGCCCCACCTCGACCTCAAGCTCGAGCCCCGGGAGCGCGCCCTCCACGATCCCGAGGTCCGGGTCTTCGAGTCCACCCGGGAGCTGATCCGGTTCTGGCGCGACTGCCAGCGGCGGCCCGGCGGATGACGCCCGCGCTCCGACTGGTTGGTCTCCGCAAGGCCTACAAAGACGTCCGCGCGGTGGACGGCCTCGATCTCGAGGTCCGCCCGGGCGAGTGCTTCGGCCTGCTGGGGCCGAACGGCGCGGGCAAGACCACGACCATCGAGATCTGCGAAGGGCTGCTGACCCCCGACGAGGGCGTGGTGGAGCTCCTGGGCCTCCGCTGGAAGTCCGATCGGGCGGCGCTCCGGGAGCGGATCGGGGTGTCGCTGCAGGAGACCCAGTTCTCCGACAAGCTGACGGTGCTGGAGACGGTGCGGCTGTTCCGGAGCTTCTATGCCGCCGGGGAGGAGCCGGCCGCCGTCCTCGAGCGGGTGCAGCTCACCGAGAAGGCGCGGGCCCGGGTGGGGCAGCTCTCGGGAGGACAGAAGCAGCGGCTGGCGGTGGCCTGCGCGCTGGTCGGCACGCCGGAGCTCCTGTTCCTGGACGAGCCGACCACCGGGCTCGACCCGCAGTCGCGGCGCCAGCTCTGGGACCTGGTGGAGGGCTTCCGGGCCCAGGGCCGCACCGTGATCCTCACCACCCACTACATGGAAGAGGCGGAGCGGCTCTGCGACCGGGTGGCGGTGGTGGACCGGGGCAAGGTGATCGCGCTGGGGACGCCGCGGGAGCTGATCGCCTCGATCGGCGCCGACCAGGTCATCGAGCTGGTCCTCAGCGATGGCGCGCCGGGCCTCTCCCCGACATGGGCCGGGATCCCCGGGGTGCTGGGCGTGGCGCGGGTGGACGCCGTCATCACCCTACGGGTGGCGCAG
>JAEUJI010000327.1 GCA_016794805.1 Gemmatimonadota bacterium | reverse complement strand
GGCGGTGCAGGCCCCGCACCGGCGTCCGGGTGACGGTTCCGGACCTCCGGCTGCGCACTGCGTGGGGGGAGGCTCCGGATCGGCATCCGGCCCCTTCCCCGGGGCCTCCGACATCCGGACCCCCCGCCTCACACGGACGGTGCCACCATGCCTGCGCCTGCCTCGCCAGCCCCGGCCTCAGCCAGCCCTCCACCATCCCGGGGGTTCGCCCTGCCCGGACGGCTCCTCGTGGCGGTCCTGTTCATGGTGCAGTTCATCACCCTGCTCCTGGGCCTGGGCGGCCTGGTGCCCTACCTGCATCAGCAGGGCGTCCACGCGGTCGTCCTCGGGCTGGGCGCCGTGGCATCCTTCGCGGCACTACACGCGGTGCTCCGCCTCGCCGTGCGCCCCATCCCGGTCCGCTGTCCCACGTGCGGCGGGCGGAGCCGCTTCGCAGGCTTCGGCTGGTGGCCCTTCATCTACCGGTTTAATTGTGGCGGTTGCGGCACGCAGCTTCGGATCGAGGTCGGGGGCCGTTAGTGACGGACCGTCACTCCCCAGTGTTCCTTGAACCCGTGGATCACCACCGGCAGGCCGCGGAGCACGCAGAACCCCACCGCGACCCACGCCACGGCCTGCCCCGCCTCCAGGAGCCGCGCGCCGAGCACCGCCCTGCCGCTTCCGGCCGCGAATCCGCCGAGCGCCTGGGCCGTCGCCAGCAGCACGAACGCGGCGATCTTGCTCACGCTGTACCCCACCCGCATGACGGTGGACCCCACCAGGAACTTGCCCAGCGCCGTCCGGTGCTGGCTGAAGGGCGCGGCGCCCTGGCTGACCCCGATGCCCCGGAAGGCGTCTGTAATCGTGGTGCGGGCGATGACGATCAGCGGAATCGCGACCGGGATGAGCTGGAGCGAGGCGAAGCTGACCCACAGCACCAGCTCATAGGTGCGATCGGCGGCGATATCGAGCACGCTGCCAAACAGGCTGGTCTGCTGCGTCTTCCGCGCCACCACCCCATCCACCGTGTCCAGCATGAGCCCCACGAACAGGAGCACGACGCCGGCGAGCCGGACCTCCGGCGGGGCCAGGAAGAGCACCAGCACGTTGATGGCGAGGAGCGGAAGGCGGGAGAGGGTAATCCAGTTGGCGAGCACCGGCACCTCCTTGATGGGGCAGCGCCCTGCCCGCGAATGGTGGCCGTGCGCGGCGATGGTGTCCAGCCGCATGGCCGATGGTTACATTCCCCGCGAGGCATCCCCCCCCTCTAGAGGTCGGGTATGAACACCACGAAGGTGCTGCGGGCCACCGGCCTGCTCGCGCTGCTGGCCTGTGGCGCCCGCCCGGCGCCGCAGGCGGCGACGGCCGAGTACCTGTACCTCTGGACCGCGTCGGCCGACTCCACCCAGCCCGATTTCCTGGCCGTACTCGACGTGACCGAGGACTCCGCCCGCTATGGGAGACTGGTCACCACCCTGCCCGTCCCCGGCCGCGGAAACGTGCCCCACCACACCGAGCACGAGATGCCGGCGGACCGTCAGCTCTTCGCCAACGGCTTCGGCTCCGGCCAGAGCTTCATCTTTGATCTCACTGATCCGGTGCGGCCGCGGCTCGCGGGCCAGTTCGGGGACCTGGAGGGCTACTCGCACCCGCACTCGTTCCTCCGGCTGCCGGGTGGCAACGTCCTCGCGACCTTCCAGATGCGGCACGACGCCGCCGGCATGACGCCGGGTGGACTGGTGGAGCTGACCCCGGCGGGCCGGCCGGTCCGCTCCCGCTCAGCCGACGCCCCGGGCCTCGATCCGACGACGCGGGTGTATAGCGCCGGGGTGGTGCCCGCACTCGACCGGATCGTGACTACCACGACCGACATGGACGGGGATTCCCCGGCCTCGCGTCAGCTCCAGATCTGGCGGCTCTCGGACCTGAGCCTGCTCCACACCATCACCCTCCCCGATGGCCCCGCCGGTGGTGAGTCCGAGCTCACCGCCGAGCCCCGTCTGCTGGCGGATGGACGCACCGTCCTGGTCTCGACCTTCAACTGCGGCCTGTACCTGATGGAGGGGCTGGAGAGCGAGTCGCCATCCGCGCGCCTGGTGGCGTCCTTTCCCCGCAAGGAGAACACCTACTGCGCCATCCCGGTGGTCGTGGGGAACCACTACCTGGTGACGGTCCCGGCCTGGAACGCCGTGGTGAGCCTCGACATCAGCGACCCCGCCGCCCCCCGGGAGGTGAGCCGGGTGACCCTCGGCCCCGAGGATGTGCCGCACTGGATCGCGGTGTCCGGGGACCAGCGCCGGGTGGTGATCACCGGCTACGGCGCCCTGCGGAATCGGGTGCTGATCGCCCGGCTTGATCCCGCGACCGGCCAGCTGGCGCTGGATGAACGGTTCCGTGAGGAGGGCGCGGCCGAGCCGGGCTTCCGGATGACCGGCAAGAGCTGGCCCCATGGCGGCGGCGCGGACGGCGTGCCCCACGGCGCAGTGTTCGGGGGCCGCTGAGCCGTGGGTCCGGCCGGCCACGGCGGCCCCGCCTCGCGCCTCCCGGGGCCGTGGAGTAGGTTGTCCCCATGAACTTCAAGCCCGCCACCTGGCACCCGATCGCCATCGGCCTCGCCGTGATCAACGCCGGCGCCGCCGCCTTCGCGGCCGCGCAAGCCGAGCCGTGGCATGCCACCCTGCACGTCGTGCTGGCCGCGGCGTTCTGGCTGTGGGCCCAGCGCCTCCAGCAGCGCCGGACGCAGCCCCAGGTCCAGGGCGGGGCGGAGATCCTGGACCGGCTCGACGCGCTCGAAAACGAAGTCGGCGGCATGCGGCGGGAGCTGAGCGAGGCGCAGGAGCGCCTCGACTTCGCCGAGCGGGTGCTGGCGCAGCAGCCGGGGCAGCGCCGCCTGGGTACGGAGGACTGACCGCCTGCCTTCCGTGGCCGTCGTTCCGCACCGACCATGCCGCCCGTAGAATTGAGCATGCGCAAGCATGTCCTCCTCTATGGGCTGCTCGGCGGGCTGCTCATCGCCGGGCTCAAGCTCATCGAGTACCGCTGGCTGGTGGTGGAACACTCGGTCGAGATCTACGGCGCCCTGGTGGCCGCGGTCTTCGCCGCCGTCGGCATCTGGCTCGGCCTCCGGCTCACCCGTCCGAAGGAATCGGTGGTGGTGCGCGAGATCCTGGTCGAGGCGTCCGCCACCTTCACCCGGGATGAGCGCAAGCTCGAGTCCCTCGGCATCACGCCCCGCGAGCTCGAGATCCTGGAGCTGATCGCCCTGGGGCTGAGCAACCGGGAGATCGCCGAGCGGGTCAACGTCAGCGAGAACACGGTCAAGACCCATTCGAGCCGGGTGTTCATGAAGCTGGGCGCGCGGCGGCGGACCCAGGCCGTGCAGCTGGGGAAGGACCTGCGCCTGATCCCCTGACGGGGGCGCCCCCCTGCCCCGGGCCCGGTTTCCGCCCCGATCCCCCATACTTTCGAATGATTTTCCCCGGAATCGCCCGGAATCACCCCTTCGGGTGACGCGCGCGGCGGGGCCTGCCGGTAGAATCGGCCGACCCTCAACCCTCTGGAGTTCCCATGCGGAAGATCGTGCTCACCTTTGGCCTCATTGCCGGTGCCATCCTGTCGGTGATGATGCTCCTGACCATTCCCTTCATGGAAGAGATCAATTTCGACAAGGGCGCCATCATCGGGTACACCACGATGGTGCTCGCCTTCCTGATGGTCTACTTCGGGGTCCGGTCCTACCGGGACAATGTGGCCGGGGGCAGCGTCAGCTTCGGCCGGGCCTTCAGCGTGGGCCTGCTGATTGTGGTCATCGCCAGCGCCTGCTACGTGGCCACCTGGCAGTTCATCTACTACCGGATCACCCCCGACTTCACGGAGAAGTACTCTGCTTATGCCCTGGAGAAGGCCCGGAAGGGTGGCGCCAGCGAGGCGGAGATCGCCGCCAAGGCGGCGGAGATGGCCAGGTTCAGCGAGCTGTACAAGAACCCGCTGGTGAACATCGGGTTCACCTTCCTCGAGCCGCTGCCGGTCGGGCTGGTGTTTACCCTGGTGACGGCGGGGGTACTGAGCCGGAAGCGGCGCGTCGCGGAGCCCGCGGTCGCGTAGCCATCCCCCCCTCAACGACCTCATCTGGAGTGCGACATGCAACTCGGCGCCTTTTCCATCAGCCTGGCGGTCAAGGATCTCGCGGCTTCCCGGAGCTTCTACGAGAAGTTCGGCTTCACGTCCTTCGGCGGCGATCCGGCCCACAACTGGCTGATCCTCAAGAACGGGGACCATATCATCGGCCTCTTCCAGGGGATGTTCGACAAGAACATCCTGACCTTCAATCCCGGCTGGGACCAGAACGCCCAGACGCTTCCCGCCTTCACCGATATCCGCGAGCTGCAGCGGCAGCTCAAGGCCGCCGGGGTGACGTTCGCGACGGAGGCCGATGAGAGCACCACCGGCCCGGCCAGCTTTGTGGCCGTCGACCCTGACGGCAACCCGGTCCTGGTGGACCAGCACGTTTGAGAGGGCGGCCAACTGGCGGTTCCCTCCCGGCGGCCCTAGTATCAGCGTGATCGGCGGGCGCGTACCTGCCCGGCCCGCGGACCCCCACCCGGACCGATCCGCACCCTTCCGCGTGTCGCGGCTGACCGCCGCCGCACGCTCCGAGCAAGCCGCTCATGGCACGCAAGCAGCCTGCATCCTCGCGGACGCAGACGCCGTCCCCCATTGACGCCGCGCCCGGGCAGCCGGCTCCGCCGGCCGACGCGCTGCGTGAGGCGGAAGAGGCCCTGCGCGAGACCCGGGAACAGCTCCGGCTCTTCGTGGCCTACGCCCCCGCGGCCATCGCGATGGTGGACCGGGAGATGCGCTACATCGCCGCCAGCGACCGCTGGTTCTCCGACTACGACCTCCGGGACCGCGACATCATCGGACGCAGCCACTACGAGGTGTTCCCCGACGTCCCGGAACGCTGGAAGGAGATCCACCGCCGCTGCCTGGCCGGGGCGGTGGAGCGCAACGACGCCGACCCGTGGGTCCGGGCCGGTGGCCGCATCGAGTGGGTGCGCTGGGAGATTCACCCCTGGCACACCGCCGAGAACACGATCGGCGGGCTGATGATGTTCACGGAGGTGATCACCGACCGGAAGCGCACCGAGTCGCTGGTGGAGGAGCAGGTGCGCCACCTTTCCGCCCTGCGGGCCATCGACGCGGCGATCATCTCCGGCCTCGACCTCCACGCCACCCTCGACCTGCTGCTGGCGCACGCCCGCGCGGAGCTGTCGGTGGACGCGGCCGCGGTGTTCCTGCTTCCGCCCGGTTCGGAATCCCTGGTCTACACCGCGGGTCACGGCTTCCGCACCCCCGGCATCACGGGGCGGCGGCCGCCGCTGGCGGAGGCCGGGCTCCCCGCGGGCACGCCGGAACTGATGGCGGCGGAGGGGTTTGTCGGAAGCCACGCGCTGCCGCTGATCGTCGCGGACCGGATCAAGGGAGCGCTCGAGGTCTTCTACCGCACCGCGCCCGACCGCTCCCCGGAGTGGCAGTCATTCCTCGAGGCGCTGGCGGGCCAGGCCGCGATCGCGATTGACCGGGCGCAGCTCTCGGAGAGCCTGCGCACCTCGCGGGAGCACGAGCAGCAGGCGGTCACGGCGGGGCGGGTCGGCCTGTGGGACTGGGACCTGCGCAGCAACCGGGTGTACTTCTCCCCCGAGTGGAAGCGGCAGATCGGCTATGCCCCCGACGAGATCTCGGACGACTTCTCCGAGTGGCAGACCCGGGTCCATCCGGAGGACCTGGATCGCTGCCTGGCCGCCCTGCACTCCTACCTGGCCAACCCGGTGACGCCGTACGCAGAGGAGTTCCGCTTCCGGCACCGGAACGGCAGCTACCGTCACATCCTGGCCCACGGCTCGCTGGTGCGGGATGAGACCGGCCGCCCGGTGCGGATGCTCGGCTCCCACGTGGACGTCACCGAGCTGACCGAGCTGCAGAGCCAGTTCCTCCAGGCCCAGAAGATGGAGAGCGTAGGGCGGCTCGCGGGGGGGATTGCCCACGACTTCAACAACCTCCTCACGGCGATCAACGGCACCGCCGACCTCGCCATGCTCGGCCTGCGGGAGGACGATCCCCTGTTCGGCGACCTGCGGGAGATCCGCCGCGCCGGCGACCGGGCGGCGATCCTCACCCGGCAGCTCCTCGCCTTCAGCCGCAAGCAGGTGCTGCAGCCGGCGGTGCTGCGGCTGAGCACCCTGGTCAGCGAGATGGAGCAGATGCTCCGGCGCCTGATCGGCGAGGACGTGATCCTCGAGATCACCTCGGAGCCGGGCCTGGGCCAGGTGAAGGCGGACCCGGGACAGCTGGAGCAGGTGGTGGTCAACCTGGTCGTCAACGCCCGGGATGCGATGCCGCAGGGAGGCACCCTGCGCCTCGCCACCCGCAACATCGACCTGGACGAGACCTACACCCGGATGCATCCCGACGTCGCGCCGGGCGCCTACGTGGAGCTCGCGGTCAGCGACACCGGCACCGGCATGGATGCGGCCACCCTCGATCGGCTGTTCGAGCCCTTCTTCACCACCAAGGGGGCCGGCAAGGGCACCGGGCTCGGGCTCTCCACCGTGTTCGGCATCGTGAAGCAGAGCGGGGGCAGCGTCCAGGTGGCGAGCGAGCCCGGGTGCGGCAGCCGGTTCACCATTCACCTGCCGCGGGTCCCCGAGGGCGGGACCGCGGCGCGGCACTCGCAGCCCCACCCGGTGGTGGGGGGGACGGAGACCGTCCTGGTGGTGGAGGACGAGGACGGGCTGCGCAAGGTGGCGGTCCGCGCCCTCACCGCCGCCGGGTACCGGGTGCTGGTGGCCGCGAACGGTGCCGACGCGCTGCAGCTGCTGGAGCGGGAACCCGGCGCCGTGAACCTGATGCTCACCGATGTGATCATGCCGGGGATGAGCGGGCGGGAGCTGGCGGACCGGCTGCGGCTGATCCGGCCCGCGATGCGGGTGCTGTTCACCTCCGGCTACGCCCCGGACGTCATCACCCATCACGGGGCGCTGGACGAGGACCTGCACTTCATCGGCAAGCCGTACACGATTGCGGAGCTCAAGGCCAAGGTGCGAGAGGTGCTGGATCTCTAGCCAGTGGCGACGCATCCATCCCTGGCCGGGGAGCCGTCCATGACCAAGCTGCTGAGTTTCGTCGGCGCCTCCCTGGGCGGCGCCCTTGGCTGGTGGCTCGGCGAGCGCTGGGGGATGATGACCGCCTTCTTCCTCGGCGTCCTCGGCACCGCGGCCGGCGTCTACCTGGCGCGGCGCTGGTTCGCGGACTGCATACCGTAGATGAGGATCCCCGTCGCACTCTCGCCGCCCAACTCCGTGTATCCATGCTCTGCACCCTGATCTCCCGCGCCAGCGCGGTGCTGCTCGCCGCGGGCGGGCTCCTCCTGCTGTTCGCTCCGGATCTCGTCCTGGGGAGCCTCATCCCGGGCTACCCGCCGACGGGGGCCTGGCTGGCCCAGCTCCTCGCCGCCGCGTGGCTGGGCCTCGCCAGCCTCGACTGGATCAGTCGCGGGGCGCTGCTGGGCGGGATCTACGGCCGGCCGGTGGTGGCGGCGAATGCCGTGAGCTACTTCGTCGGGGCAACGTCCCTGCTCAAGGCCGCCCTGCGGCCGGGGCAGCCGGCGGCGCTCTGGCTGGTGGCGGCGCTACTCGCCCTGTTCGCCGCCCTCTATGGCTGGCTGCTGCTCCGGGGCCCGTTCGAGCGGGATGTCGCCATGCACACCGGCCAGCAACGGCCGGCCTGACATGGCCACTCACGCCTTCCGGTTTGCCCTGGGCTCCCGCGAGTCCCCACGCTCGGCGGTGTGGCGACTCTGGACCAAGGACAATGACGCGCACGCCTCGGTGGTGACGCCCCGGGGAGAGCTGGTGCTCACCGTCTATCCGACCGGCCGGTGGCGCATCGCGCTGGGAAAGGATGTGAGCCGATGGAACCGCCCCCCGGAGTTCCGCCCCGGGTGGACGCGGGGACCGGAGATCATCCTCCCCTCCACCGGCGGAATGGTCCCGCTGCCGAGCCCGGATGCCCATGCGGCGGAGCCGATCACCTGGCTGGAGCCACCGGCCGCCGGACAGGCGGCGCGGTTCACCCTGCTGCTGGCGAGTTCCCGAGCGGAGGGGAGCCACTGGCGGCCGCACGACGCGCCGGGCACCCGGGGGATCACGGTCCTGCCGCTCCGCACCGCGGGCTACCTGCACCTGAGCCGCATTGATGCGCCGATTCCGGTCGAGGCAGGGGAGCCCGGGCCGGAGGCGTTCGATGTGGTGGTAAGCGCGGATGAAGCGGGGCGGCCATCGCTCCGGGAGGTGCATCGGCAGTAGGGAACGGCAACTACGCAGCACACCAAGGGCACGAAGAGTTCGGTGACCACCCCGCTCCCTTCGTGCCCTTCGTGCCCTTCGTGGTTGCTTCTGATTCTTGGCGCCTCGCCCTGGCATCACGCCGCCGGCTGGGCGCCGTTGGGGCGGACCTCCTCTCCCTCGATCTCGGCGCGCCGCCAGTGGATGTTGCGGGCGTTGCGCCAGGCGCCGAGCAGCTTCGCGTCGTCACGGAAGCGGCGGCGCTGCATGGTGTCGAGCTGCCGGATGACCACCATCAGCTCCCGGTCCAGGTCCTTGAGCCGGTTGCTGGCGCCGACCTGCGCGCGCTGGCCGCTGGTCTGGCCGGTGACGAGCCCCTCGAACCGATCCAGCGCCGAGGCGATCGCCTCGAGGGTCCCGCTGGCGAGCCCGTAGGTTTCCAGCAACTCGCGGTTGGCGGCCGCGGTGGCCAGGATGACACGGGCGCCGCTGAGGAACGCGGCCTGGCTGGCGTTCGTCGCCGGCAGCCGGAGGCGGATGGCGGCCTCCGGCTGGCGGATCGAGGCCACGTCGCCGATCGCGACCACGTCCTTCAGGTCGGACCGGATGGCCCGGCGGAGATCCAGCTTCGAATCCACCGCCAGCTCGACCGCCAGGAACCCGCTCTCCTGCTGGTCGAACAGGGCCTTCCCTTCCTCCACCAGGGTGGTGAGGGTCTGGGTTGCCGCCTGACCCGCGGGGGTCGGGTCGGGGTGCTTGGCCAGCAGGTCGAGCATCCGCCTGCCGGCGTCGTGCTTGAGTCGTGATACGGTACGCATAAAGACACTCCATACAATGAATGTGGTCCTGCTACCTCCGGGTGAATGTCCGCCGCCTGTGGGGGGCGTCGGTCGTGCGACCGCCCGTGCCCACGCATCGGCGGTCGTTAGCTCCCTCACGCAGCCCTTGTGCCAGAGACACGCGACTGGGGGTGGTTCTGGCGAAATGCATGCGCCACAGAAAGCGCAGGCCCAGGGATTTCCGGATTTCGGTGTCTTCTGCAATGGTTATGGAGTGGGACGTTCTGCTGGATGATTCCCCCGGGCCCCGCTTGGCCCCGATTTGCGCGCGCGACGTCCATCGTGCGCGCCTGCGCGCCTTTCCAAAGTGTCCGCGTGGGCGACAACCCCTGAGAAGAGGGTCAGCGCCTTGTGCGGCAAGGCGTTAGCCGATTGTGCGGGGCCCGAGGGGCGGCCGGAGGGGGCTCCAGGGCGTCGCTGGCGCGGACACTTTGGGGTGGGCGGGGGGCGTGGAGAGGCGGGAACGGGTTGAGGACCTGCGGGGAACGGGGGAGCAGGTGCGCGCAATGGTCGAGGGCCAGCGAGGAACGGCGAACGGGGAACGGGAAACGGGGGAGCAGGTGCGGGAAATGGTCGAGGGCCGGCGGGGAACGGCGAACGGGGACCGGGAAACCGGGGAGCAGGTGCGGGAACTGGTTGAGGGCCGGCGGGGAATGGTGGAGGGCCGGCGGGAAACGGTGTGGTGCGGGTGGGGAACGGCGAACGGGGAACGGGGAACAGGGGAGCACTCAAGGGACATGGGTGAGGGTCAAGGGGGAACGGGTGCTGCCTGACGGGAGATGGTGGAGGACGCCGGGGCAATCGATGCCGGGATGTCTACGGGGCGGCCGGGGCGCGGTCGGCAGGGCCGCCGTGTCGTGTCGGAGGGTGGCCGGGGCGCGGTCGGCAGGGCCGCCGTGTCGTGTCGGAGGGTGGCCGGGGCGCAGTCGGCAGGGCCGCCGTGTCGTGTCGGAGGGTGGCCGCACAGGATTGGTGAGACCGCCGCGCGGCGCACCCTCCTCCCCTCCCCAGCGGCCCTGCCTCCCTGGTCCCGAACGTGGGAACCGGGGGCGCACCGGCTACCCGCCCCCTGGGGCAAGAAGGGACAGGTTGGGATGGGCCCGGCCCAGGTGCGCGGTGGAGCCGCATGCTGGGGCGGGAGAGCTGTCCGCACCATGGGCCGGCGCGGCGCGGGGCCACAGGGCGTAGCGGGTGGCATCGGGGGGGCTGCTTGCGAGCGCGGCAGCTTCTCGCGATACTGGGGCAGTGCTCGTTGCTTACCCCTGCCGCACCGGGTCCAGGACGGTGGCTCACCCTTCTCTGGGAGCGGAGTGGAGAGGGTTTGTTACAAGTTAGACGGCGCCCACACCTGACGCCCCCCCTCGAGGCAGACTCCATGCCGAAGATGAAGGCATACGCGAGTTTTGATGACTATCTCCGCGACCAGAGCTCCAGGAACCAGGCGATCATCCGCGCGTTGCGACGCTTCGTCAAGTCTGCGGAGCCGCAACTCATGGAGAGCGTGAAGTGGGGCAATGGGTGCTGGCTCGCGGGGACCGAGCCTGTTGCCTACGTGTATTCCGATGCCGCCTGGGTTCAATTCGGCTTTCTCACCGGCTCGTCGTTGACTGACCCGGGCGGCCTGCTGGAGGGCACCGGGCGTTACGTGCGCCACATCAAAGTGCGTAAGCCTGGTGACATTGATCGCCCAGCCTTCGGGGCACTCCTGAAGCAGGCGACATCGCGCCGCCGGTCTGCTCCGAAGCGAAAGATCGCCGCGCGCAAGGCGTAACCCCTTCTCCCGCCGCGCCACGCTGGTCAGGCGCGGGCGTCAGACCGCTGCGGAGTCTCCTATCATCGACTGGCACCACTCTCTCGCCACCTCCAATGCCCTCGCATCCGGCGCTGCCGCTGAGTTACAGGAGCGGGGGTTCGTCGTGCTCCCTGGCGCCGTGGCGCCCGATCCCCTGGAGCGCCTGAGCGACGCCTACACCGCCACGGTGGACGCCGCGTCGGGAACAGACATCCGGGTCGGCACCACCTCGACGCGGGTGAACGATTTCGTCAACCGAGGCCCAGAGTTCGACGAGGTCTATGTCTTTCCGCCCCTTCTTCAGGCCTGCGCCCTCGTCATTGGTGGCCCCTTCAAGCTCAGCTCCTTTCACGCGCGGACACTCCGGGCCGGCTCGCCTACCCAAGGCCTTCACGTTGATGTGGATCGCCGCTCGGCGGATTGGCCCCTCCTCGGGTTCATCCTGATGGTCGACGTGTTCCGCCCGGACAACGGAGCGACCCGCTTCGTGCCCGGGTCTCACCGGCGGGAGGACGTGCGGGCCGGCGAGGTTCCCGACGGCCTCGTTCGAGACGTCGAGGACCTCCCGGCGTGCGGCTCCGCAGGTTCCCTCCTTGTCTTCAATGGATCCACCTGGCATGGCCATGGCACGAATGCCTCAAGTCAGCCACGACGGTCGCTCCAGGGCGCGTTTATTCCTCGAACGGGCCGCGCCGGCACCGATTTCGCCGCTCGAATGGCGCCGACCACGCGCGCACGGCTCAGTCCGCTGGCGCACTACCTGCTCGCGCTGTGAACGCGTGGGTCGAGATGCCGACGCGCGGCTCGCTGTCGCGGTGAGGATACCGCGCCCGCTGCAGTCCAACCACCGCACGATGTTGACAGTGCGCGGACCTCGGTTGCCGCAGGGACTGGCACTACCTGCCGGCTGCCCCCATACTCACGCGAACGAGCCGCGGCCCTGCAACTGATGCGGGGCGTTGGGCTGCAACCGTTGGATGGCCTCCCGCTACCTTCCAGCCATGGACAAACTTCCTGAAGTCTGGCTCCGCGGACCGATCGCGGGGATCCAGCCGCAACTTCAGCCCGCTGCGCACACCTTGCAGCAAGTACGCGAGGACGTCGATCAGGTCGTCCCGGATCTTGCCGAGATCCAGCTCTGGGCACGCCCTGGCGGTGCGGCCGCGATCGGGTTTCACCTGCTTCATCTTCCGGGAAGTCTCGATCGCCTCCTCACCTACTCGCGCGGCGAGGCACTCTCCCCTGCTCAGCTCGCTGCCTTGGCGGCCGAACAGACAGTTTACCAGGATCGACCCAGCCTGGAGCACCTTCTGGCGGGGTTTCGCGAAGGGATCGAGCGAGCGCTGGGCTACCTGCGAACGGTGCCGATGGAAAGCCTCTTGCAGCCCCGCGAAGTCGGCCGCAAACGACTGCCATCAACCACCTTTGGCTTGATCTTTCACGCTGCCGAACACTCTGCCCGGCACGCGGGGCAGATCGTGACTCTCGTACGCGTTGTTCGAGCCTGACCGCAGGTGTGTCATGTTGCAGACCACACGGCGCGTGGCCCAGTCGCGGCGCGGGCGTCAGGCAGTACCCTTGCCATGCAGGGCAGCGCCCTGCAGCTTGTCGCTTCATGGTCCCGCAGGGAGGTGGGCCGTGCGCCTTGCCACTGAAGCCCAGTGTCGCGAGTATGTCGAGGCCGAGCTGGCGCATCTGCTGCGCTCCCGCCCGACCTGGCACGTGGATCGGACCGTGAACGTACCGCTCCGGCCGCTCACCTGGAACGTCGGCTGTGACGAGGAGGCCTTGCGCGGCTCCTGGTACACACTCGAGGCAAACATGGCAGGGGCGGAGTTCCTGGTCTGGTTCGGGAATCACCAGGCTTCGGCGGAAAGCATCTTCTGGATCATGAGGCCGGCGGTTCACATCGCGTTCCAGGACCTCACCCCGCAGGGCGACCGCGCGGCCGACCTCAATGTCCGCCTCAGTGAGGTGCTTGCACTCATGATACGGTCGCTGGGGCGCCCGGTGCCCGGCCTGATGCGTTATGAGCCCAACACGTATTCGCCGACCTAAGCGTCGGCACCGCGGCCCCGCAGGTCACGTGCGGGCGGTAGGTGGCACCTGGTGTCCGTTCCACACCCGGAGGCTCCAATGAGACGTGCCGGTCTGGCCGCGCTCTGCGGCATCGCGCTCCCCCTGATTGCCTGCTCGGATCGCCCCCCATCCGGTTCAGGGAATGCGGACGCCGGCCATACCGCGATGCACGCGACCGAAGGGTTTCTACCGGTACCCGGAGGGCGTGTCTGGTACCGGCTTTCAGGGGACCGATCGGCGACCCCGGTCATCCTGCTCCACGGCGGCCCTGGCTACTCGAGTTTCTACCTGCGCTCCCTCGACGCGCTCGGGGTGGACCGCCCCACGATCCGCTACGACCAGCTGGGGTCCGGAAAGTCCGGCCAGACCACCGACACCCTCCTGTTCACCATTCCCCATTTCGTCGCCGAGCTCGACTCCCTCCGGCGCGCCCTCGCGACCCGCCGGGTCCATCTCCTGGGCCACTCCTGGGGGACCATCCTGGCCCTGGAGTATTATCGCGCCCACCCGGAGCACGTCGCGAGCCTTATCCTCGCCAGCCCCGCGCTCGACATCCCCGCCTGGGAGCGGCACGCCCGGGAGCTGGTCCGGACCCTGCCGGACTCCGCCCAGCGGGCCATCCGCCTGCGCGAGGCCGATGGCAACTTTGCCGCCCCAGACTATCAGGCCGCGTTGGCGGACTTCTACGGCCGCTACGTATGGCGCCGCCCGGTGCAGGCGGACCTGGATAGCACCTTTCAGACGGTGAATCAGGCGATCTACAATTACATGCAGGGGCCGAGCGAGTTCACCATCACGGGAACGCTCAAGCGCTACGATGCGACGTCCTTCCTGCCCCACGTCCAGGTGCCAACCCTGTACACGGTCGGGGAGTTCGACGAGGCCAACCCGGTGACCGTTCAGCACTTCGCCGACCTCACTCCCGGAGCCCAGTTCGCGGTCATCGCCGGCGCAGCGCACATAACGACCTGGGATGCGCCGCAGGAGATGTTCGCCGTGGTCCGTGCCTTCCTCCGCCACGCCGACTCCCTCGCGGCCGGCCCCTAGCATCATGGACCAGTCGGGACGCAACCGTAGGATGGAGGGTAGGTACCCAGAGCGCGCCGCCGCCACGCTGGTCATGCGCGGGCGTTAGGCGGCCACCCCAATGTCGGCATCCATGCTCAATGACGGCGAGCTAGACCAAGTTGCC
>JAEUJI010000294.1 GCA_016794805.1 Gemmatimonadota bacterium | reverse complement strand
TGTACGTGAAGCAGTATGAGGAAGAGACCAATCTCCGCGCGATGCTGGTCGTGGACGTGAGCCGTTCCATGGCCTGGTCGGGGGATCCCGCCCGCACCCTGTCCAAGCTCGAGTATGTGCGCCGGCTGACCGCGGCGCTTGCCCTGCTCCTGCTGCGGCAGCGGGATGCGACCGGTCTCATCGCCTTTGACGAAGCGGTGCGGGCGGTCGTCCCCGCCCGGGCCCGTACCTCCCACGGGCACCAATTGCTGGCCGCGCTCGGTGGACTTTCCCCCGGGCTGGGCACCGCCGCGGAGCCGGCGCTTCGCCGGGTCGTGGGGCTGCTGCGGCGGCGCGGCATGGTCATCTTCATCTCCGACCTGCTGCTGGAGCGGGAGCTCGCGCTCCGGGCGCTCAAGTTCCTCCGCCACCGCGGCCACGAGGTGCTGGTGCTGCACGTGATGGACCCCGCGGAACTGGAACTGGGCGGTCCCGCGGAGGCGCGGTTCGAGGATCCGGAGACGGGCCAGGGGGTCACCCTGCGCCCCCGCGACTGGGCCGAAGCCTACCGGGAAACGGTGACGGGGGTGGTCAGCGCCTGGCGCCGCGCCTGTCGCACCAGCGGCATCCATTATCACCAGCTTGCCACCGACACGCCGTTCGGCCTCGCGCTCCGCCGCGTGGTGGCCCGCCGCTCCGGTATCGCGTGATCGGCTTTCTCCAGCCCTGGGCCCTGTTCGCGCTGCCGCTGGCGGGCGTGCCGCTGCTGCTGCACCTGATCCAGCGACGGGACCCGCCCACGGTGGAATTCCCCGCCGTCCGCTACCTGGTGCAGGTCACGGAGGAACACCAGCGGCGCCTCAAGCTGCGGCACTGGCTCCTGCTGCTGGTGCGCACGCTGCTGGTGGTGGCCCTGGTCCTCGCGGCCGCGGGTCCCTCGGCGCGGCTGGGTGAAGCGGTGAGCCACGCGCCCAGCGCCCTGGTCCTCGTGGTCGACAATTCCCCCTCCAGCGCCGCGGTGGTGGCGGGCACGCCCCGGCTCACCGAACTGCGGGCGGCGGCGCGGCGGGTCCTCCTGCGGGCCACCGCCGCCGATGCGCTCTGGCTCCTGACCAGCGACGGCATCGCCCGGCGGGGCGCCGCCGCGGAGCTGCTCACCATCGTCGACACCCTGACCCCATCCCGCCGCCGGATGGATCTTGGCGCCACGCTGACCCTCGCGGGCGAGGTCCTGGGCAGCGACCGGCGTCCCGGGGGCATCGTCCTGCTCACCGACCTGCAGGCCACCGCGCTGGCGCCGACCCGGACCACTGTACCGGTCGTCGTCGCGCCCCCGGCCGATGCCCCCGCGCCGAACACGGGGGTCGTCCGGCTGGAGCCCGGGCCGCAGCCGTGGACGCCCGAGGGAGGGGCGGTGCTGGTCTCGGTGGCCGGTGATGCGGGGATCGCCGCGCCCGTGTCGGCCCAGCTGGGCGACCGGCCGGCGCGGCAGGCGCTGGTGGCGGCGGGCGGAACCGGCAGCTTCACGCTGGGTGCCGTTCCCCCGGGCTGGTGGCCGGTGCACGTCACCAAGGCCCCCGACGAATTCCGGCTGGACGATGAGCGCGCCGGACTGGTCCGGGTGGCGCCGGTGGCACGGGTGGCGTGGAACCCGGGAGACAGGTACCTGGACGCGGTGGCGGGTGTGCTGGCCGCGAGCGGCCGGATCCGGGCGGGGAGCGAGCTCTCCCTCGGGACGCTGGGGGCCGGCGCTTCCGTGGTGCTGCCGCCGTCGGATCCCGCAGACCTCGGCGCGCTCAACCGCGCCCTCGAGCGGCGTGGGGTGGGCTGGCGGTACGGCGCGCTGGTGGCCGCACCCGGTCTCACCGACTCGGGGCCGCTGCTGGACCGGGAACCGGTGAGCCGGCGCTATCTGCTGGAGCCGCTGCGGGCCAGCGCGGCAGGCGGCGTGATCGCGACCGTCGCCGGCACGCCGTGGATCGTGCGCGCCGGTGAGGTGGTGCTGCTGGGGAGCCGCTTCGAGCCGGCATGGACCGCGCTGCCGCTCCGGGCCTCGTTCGTGCCGCTGGTGGACGCGCTGGTCAACCGGGTGGCGCGGGGCCAGCTCGCGGTGCTGGAGGGGGCGCCGGGGGAACCCGTCCTCCTGCCGGATCTCACCACCGAGGTGGCGTCGGGAGCGCGCCGCTGGCGAGTCGAGGGGGGCGGCGGCTTCCGGCCCCCGGAGACCGGTCTCTACTTCCTGCTCGCCGGCACCGACACGGTCGGCGGTCTCGCCGCCAATCTCGATGCGCGCGAATCGGCGCTCGCGCCCGCGGGCGCGGCGCAGGTGCGGGGGCTGTGGCCGACGGCGCGCCTCGTCAGCCTCGGGGACGCACCCGGCGCGGCCTTCGCCGGATTCGGGCGGGCGAGCCTGGCCGGGCCGCTGCTCTGGCTGGCGCTGCTGCTGGGCGTGGCGGAAGTGGTGCTTGCGAGCGGGGTGCGCCGCACGGCATGACCCTCGAACTCCTGCTCGACGCGTTCGAGCGCACCCGCTTCGCCGTCGACATCCGCGAACGCCTGCCCGCCCGCGGCGCCCAGCTGCCGCTGGCCGGCCTCCCCGGTTCGAGTCCGGCGGTGCTCCTGGCCTGGCTGGCACGCGCCTATCCCTCGCGGCTCTTCACCGTGGTCGCGACTACCCCGAGCGATGCCGAGCGCTGGGTCACCGACCTGCAGCACCTGACCACCGTCCCGGTGGCGCTGTACCCGCAGCGCGAATCGCTGGGGGAGGAGGAGCCGCACTACGAGATCGCCGGCGAACGGGCGGAGACGCTGGCGGCGCTGCTGGCGGGCCGGCTCCGGATCCTGGTGACGACGGCCCGGGCCACGCAGGAGCGGACCGGTGTCGCCGCGGGGCTGACGAGTTCCACGCTGCGGCTGGGCGGGGGGTCCACCCAGACCCTGGGGGCGGTCGCCCGGGCGCTGGAGGAGATGGGCTACGAGCGGGTGCCCACCGTCACCGAAGTGGCGCAGTTCAGCGTTCGCGGCGGCATCGTGGACGTGTACGGCTTCGGCATGGCCGGACCGGCGCGGCTGGAGTGGTGGGGGGATACGCTCGAGTCGCTCCGCGGTTTCGACCTCACCACCCAGCGCAGCGCGGAGCCGGTCGATGAGATCACGGTGCTGCCCCTCGGCGGCTCGGCCGTCCGGCGGCCCGGCAGCGACGCGGTCGCCCCCGGGGAGCGGCGTACCCTGCTGGAGCTGCTGCCCAGCGAGACTCTGATCCTCGAGGACTCCGCGACGGCCAACGCCGAGGAGGTGGGGCGCTCGTGGCGGGAGGCGGCGCACCACCTCGAGGTGGCCCGCCGGCTGGGAGAGGAGGTGCCCTCGCGCGAGGTGCTGTTCGAGCCGCCGGAGGAATGGTCTCGGCGCCTCGCCCCATTCGCGCGGCTGGTGGTGCGGAGCGCGCCGGATCCCGGAGGGCTCAATGCCGGCTTCTTCCCGCCGGAGCCGGTGGACCGGGACATCAAGCGGCTCCGGGCCATGTTCTCGGCGGACATCCCGACGCTGATCCTGTGCGACAACGAAGGGCAGCTCGAGCGGCTCGACGAACTGCTCAACGAGGATGGCCGCCGGGTGCACGCGACGCTCGCGATCGGCGCGCTGGACGGCGGGTTCGTGATGCGGAGCCTCCGGGTTCTCACGGACCACGAGATCTTCCGCCGGGCGCGGCGGCTGCGGCGCACCCGGCGCTACCGGCAGGCGGCCCCGACCGCCGCCACCGGGCAGCTCGCGGCGGGCGACTACGTCGTCCACCTGGACCACGGGATCGGGGTGTACCGGGGGATCGCCACCATCACCGTGGGGGAGTCCACGATGGAAGTGGCGATCGTCGAGTACGAGGGAGGGGACCGGCTCAATGTGCCGCTCTATCGCCTGGACCAGCTCGAGCGCTATCGGGCGGGGGGCGAGGATGGCGACCAGCCGCCGCCACGGCTGCACAAGCTCGGGGGCACGCAGTGGCAGCGGGTGCGGGACAAGACGCGGCAGGCCATCAAGGAGATGGCCGCGGAGCTGCTCGACCTCTACGCCCGCCGGCAGGTGAGCGCGGGCTATGCCTTCCCGCCCGACACCCGGTGGCAGCGGGAACTGGAGTCGGCCTTCCTTTATGAGGACACCCCCGACCAGCGGAAGGCCACCGAGGCGGTGAAGCGGGCCATGGAGCAGCCGCTGCCGATGGACCTGCTGCTGGTGGGGGACGTCGGGTACGGCAAGACGGAAGTGGCGGTCCGGGCGGCGTTCAAGGCGGTACAGGGAGGGAAGCAGGTTGCGGTGCTGGTGCCGACGACGATTCTCGCCGACCAGCACGCCCGCACCTTCGGGGAGCGGCTGGCGGACTTTCCGGTGAAGGTGGAGGTGCTGTCCCGCTTCCGCACCGCGAAGGAGCAGAAGGCGGTGCTGGAACGCCTGGCCGCCGGTGAGATCGACGTGATCATCGGCACCCACCGGCTGCTGTCCCCCGACGTGCGGTTCAAGGACCTGGGGCTGCTGGTGGTGGATGAGGAGCACCGCTTCGGGGTGCGGCACAAGGAGCGGCTCAAGGTGCTCCGGCTCACGGTGGACGTACTGACCCTCACCGCGACCCCGATCCCCCGCACCCTGCACCTGTCGCTGGCGGGGCTCCGGGACCTGGTCCTGATCGAGACGCCGCCCCGGGACCGTTCCCCGATCCTCACCTTCGTGGAGCCGTGGGACGACGGGCTGCTGGAGGAGGCGTTCGCCCGGGAGCTGGATCGGGGTGGGCAGGTCTTCGTGGTGCACAACCGGATCGAGACCATCGAGACGATCGCGGCCCGGGTGCGCGCGCTGGCGCCGCGGGCCCGGGTGGCGGTCGGGCATGGCCAGATGCCGGCGGACGCGCTGGAAGAGGTGATGCGCCGGTTCGTGTCGGGGGAGGCCGAGATCCTCGTCTCCACGCTCATCGTGGAATCGGGACTGGACGTGGCCAACGCCAACACCATGGTGGTGCACGACGCCCATCGGCTCGGGCTGGCCCAGTTGTACCAGTTGCGCGGCCGGGTGGGGCGCAGCCACCGGCGGGCGTACTGCTACCTGGTGGTGCCGGACCTGATTGACCGCGAGGCCGAGGAGCGGCTCAAGGTGCTGGAGCACCACACCGAGCTCGGCGCCGGCTACCGGATCGCCCTCAAGGACATGGAGCTGCGGGGGGCGGGGAATCTCCTGGGCCAGGAACAGTCGGGACACGCGCAGGCGGTGGGGTTCGATCTCTACCTAAGGTGGCTGGAGGAGACGGTGCGGGCGCTGCGGGGGCAGGGCGGGCGGACGGAGCGGCCGGCCCCCCCGGAGGTGGTGCTGGACCGGCCGGCGCACCTGCCGGACGGCTTCGTGGCCTCGGACGACATCAAGCTCGACATCTACCGCCGACTGGCGCGGGCCCAGAGCTCTGGCGACATTCAACAGCTTCGTGACGAGCTGCGGGAGCGGTTCGGGCCGCTGCCGGAGCCGGCGGAGACCCTGCTCCACATGGCGCAACTCCGGACCGTGGGTGCGGACCTCGGGTTGCAGCACCTCCTGGTCCGGGGCGACGAGGCGCGACTCACCTTTCGCGAAGGCGCGGCCCCCCGGTTCGCCGGGCTCTCCGCCGCGCTGGACCACGTGCAGCTGGCGGTGGAAGTCCGGCGCACCGTGCCGCTCTCCCTCCGGCTGACGCGGCTGGGCGGGGAGGCGATGGTCCCCGCGCTGGTGCGGGCGCTGGGACTGGTGGCGGAACGGCAGCAGGCGGCGTAGGCTGCGGACACTTGAACCGGGATGGGAGCAGGCATGCGACGGTTGTCAGGCGTGGTGCTGGGCGCGGTGGTCCTCCTGTCCGGATGCGACGCCCTCAGGAACATGGGGGGAGGCACGCCCACCGTGGTGGCCACCGCGGCGGGGCAGGAGCTCACGGTGGAGCGCCTGGCGCAGCTCATGGTGGGCGCCAAGGGCGTGCCGCTGGCGCCGGAGGCCGCCGACTTCATCGCCAATGTGTGGGTGGACCACACCCTGCTGGCGCAGTCCCTCGCTGCGGGGCGGGATTTCCTCGACTCGGCGACCGCCGTGGAAGTCATGTGGCCCGAACTGGTGGAGCTGCGCGGCACCCGGTGGCACGACTCGTTGCTCGCGCACCGGGTGCCGCTCACGCCGGCGGTGGTGGACAGCATCTATGCCGCCGATGAGATGCGGCTGCTGCAGCACATCCTGGTGCGGGTGGAGCCCAACGCGGAGCCGCCGGCCCGGGCGGCGGGGAAGCGGCGGGCCGACGCCGCGCTGGCCCGGGTGCGGGCCGGCGGCGACTTCGCGCGGCTGGCCGGGGAGCTCAGCGACGATCCGGGCAGCAAGCTCGATGGCGGCTACCTGCCCCCCGCGCCGCGGGGCAAGTGGGTGACGGCGTTCGACAGCGCCGGCTGGGCGCTCGCGCCCGGCGCGATGACCGGGCTGGTGGAGACGCCCTTCGGGTACCACATCATCCGCCGCCCCCCGGTCGCCGAGATCCGCAACCGCCTGGTGGTCCACCTGCGGGAGGCGCTGGGGCAGCAGCTCGATTCCACCTACCTCGACAGCCTCGGCATCCAGCGCAAGCTCAAGGTGGCGAAGAACGCGCCCGAACTGGTGCGGGAGGCGCTCGGGGACAAGGGCGAGGCGATCCGCTCCACCAAGGCGCTGGCGACCTACACCGGGGGCCAGTTCACGGTGGCGCAGCTGATCCGCTGGGTCACCGCCCTCGGGCCCCAATGGGCCGCCGACCTGCCGACCCGGCCGGACAGCGGACTCACCCAGTTCGTCAAGCTGCTGGCCCAGAACCAGCTGCTGCTGGCGCAGGCCGATTCGGCGGGCATCCAGGTGGACGGCGTCGAGTGGGCGAGCATGACCCAGCGGTACCACCAGCTGCTCGACACCCTGCGGCTCTCCCTGGACCTCTACGGCGGCGACATCACCGATCCCGCGGTCAGCAAGGAGGAGCGGGGCAAGGTCGCCGCCCTCAAGGTGGCCACCTTCTGGGACCGGGTGGCCACCGGCACCGGCCGCCCACGGCCGATCCCGGGGCCGGTGAGCTTCGTCCTGCGCCGCGACGGCGAGTACCACGTGGACCGCCGCGGCGTGGCGGCGGCGGTCCAGCGCGCGCAGGCGCTCAAGGCCAGGGTGGACTCCACCGGCCGGCCCATCGGCGGGGCGCCCGCCCCGGGGGGACAGTGAGTATGCGCGCCCCGCGCTTCTGGATCGCACTGGCCGCCCTGCCGGCGGCGCTGAGCGCCCAGGCCCCGACCGCCCCGGGGCCCGCGTTCCGCTGCGACACCACCTCCTTCGTGGTGGACCGGGTGGTGGCGGTGGTCGGTGATGCCGCGATCCTCGCGTCGCAGGTGGAGGAGGAGATCTTCACCCAGCGGGCCCAGCAGGGGCGGGTCCCGGACAACCTGCCCGCGTTCCAGGCCTTGTGCCGCCAGGTGATCTCCGACCTCGTGGATGCCGAAGTGCTGCTGCAGGTGGCCCAGCGGGACACCGCCATCAAGGTGACCGACCAGGAGGTCGCCGACGGCGTGGACCAGCAGTACCGGAATGTGCGGCAGCGATTCCAGAGCGAGGTGGACTTCCGGCGGGAGCTGACCGGCTCCGGGTTCCAGACGCCGGAGGAGTTCCGCCGCTACCTCAGCGACAACCAGCGGAAGCAGGCCTACCGCCAGCGCCTGATGGAGAAGCTCAAGGGCGAGGACAAGCTCAAGCCGGTCCAGCCCACCGAAGCCGAGATGCGGACCTACTTCGACCAGTTCAAGGAGCAGCTGCCCCAGCGGCCGGCCACGCTTTCGTTCCGCAACATCGTCATCGGCCCGAAGGCCTCGGACTCGGCGCGGGCGCGGTCCCGGGCCCAGGCGGATTCCATCGTGGCCGAGCTGCGGAAGGGCGCGGACTTCGCGTCCGCGGCGCGCCGCTTCTCCCAGGACCCGGCGAGCCGGGAACAGGGGGGCGACCTGGGCTGGTTCCGCCGGGGCCAGATGGTGCCCGAGTTCGAGGGGGTCGCCTTCCGGCTCCGCCCGGGGGTGATCAGTGATCCGGTGGAGACGGCGTTCGGATTCCACATCATCCAGGTGCAGCGGGTGCAGCCGGCGGAGATCAACGCCCGGCACGTCCTGCTGATGCCCGAAGTCGGCGCCGCCGACGCCGACAGCGCGCTGGCGCTGGCGAACCGGGTGGCCGAGGCGCTGCGGACCGGGGCGCCGTTCGACTCCCTGGCCCGGCTGTACCATGACGCCTCGGAGGAGCGCGAGGCCGACGACGTGCCGCTCAACCAGTTGCCGGCCGAGTACAAGGACGGGATCGGCGACGCGGACAGCGGCGCGGTGGTGCCGGTCTTCGACATCCGGAAGGACCAGGGCGTGCGCCGGAAGCACGTGGTGCTGCAGGTGACCGGCCGGCGGGGCGAGGGCGCCATCCGTTACGAGGACGTGAAGGACCAGATCCGCAAGCGGCTGAGCGACGAACTCGCCACCCGGCGCTACATCGACCGGCTGCGCCGTTCGACCTACGTGGACATCCGGCTGTAACGGCGCGACGCGCGGCGCGGCCCGGGGGCGGAGCTTCTGCTCCGCCCCTTTCATGCTATTATGGGCGCATGTCGCCCCTGCCCCGCCTCGCCGTGACCCTCGGTGATCCCCGCGGCATCGGTCCGGAAATCACCGCGCGGGCCCTGGCCGAGCCCCTCGATGCCGAGATCATCGCGATCGGCGCCGAGGACCAGGTCGCGGTCATTCCCGCCGCGCGACGCATCGTGGTGGGTACCTGGGGCGAGGGGTCGGGGGATGGCGCCGAGCCGACCCGGGCCGGACCCTCCCGCGCGGCGCGCGCCGGGCGGATCGCGGGGCTCGGCGTGGAGACGGCGGCGCGGCTGGCGCTGACCGGCGAGGTGGATGGCATCGTCACCGCCCCCCTGAACAAGCAGGCGATCAACCTCGCCGGCTTCCGCTGGCCGGGGCACACGGAATGGCTGGCGCACCTGGCCGGCGACGTGGACGTGGCGATGATGCTCGCCGCCGACCAACTCCGGGTGGTGCTGGTGACGACCCACGTCCCGCTCCGCGCCGTCCCGCAGCTCCTTACCGCCGACAAGATCATCCGGGCCGGGCGGGTCACCGCCGAGGGGCTCCGCCGCTGGTGGGGCATCGAGGCGCCGCGGCTGGCGGTCTGCGCGCTCAACCCGCACGCCGGGGAGGCGGGTCTCTTCGGGGACGAGGAGGCGCGCATCATGGCCCCGGCGGTGGCCGCGCTGCAGGCCGCCGGCCCGCTTCCCGCGGACACGGTCTTTGTCCGCGCCATGCGGGGCGAGTTCGACGCGGTGCTCGCCCCGTACCACGATGTCGGGATGACCGCCATCAAGGTGGCCGCGTTCGGCCGCGGGGTGAACATCACCCTGGGGCTTCCGTTCCCCCGCACCTCTCCCGATCACGGAACCGCCTTTGACATCGCCGGCCGCGGTGCGGCCGATCCCGCCAGCATGCGCCAGGCGCTCGAACTGGCGGCGCACCTCGCGCGGGTGCGGCGGCAGGTGCCGGCGTGACCCTGGCGGTCCCGGAGCGCCATGCCCGCACCGCGCAGTGGGCGGCTGTGGGACTGGGCGCCGTCCTCCGCCTCCGGCAGTACCTCCATGGCCGTCCCGTCTGGCTGGACGAGGCCATGCTGCTCAACAACATCCTGGGCCGGAGTTTCGGGGAGCTGCTCGCGCCGCTCGAAAGCGACCAGACGGCCCCGGTGCCCTTCCTGTGGGCGGTGAAGCTGTGCGCCAACCTGTTCGGCACCGACGAGCGGGTGCTTCGCCTGGCGCCCTTCCTTGCGGGGCTGGCGCTGCTGGTGGTGGTCATGCTGGTCGCGCGGCGGGTGCTTCCGCCCTGGCCGGCGGCGGTGGCGGTGCTGCTCACGGCGCTCTCGCCGATGCTCATCTACTACGCCAACGAGGTGAAGCCGTACGGGGTGGACGCGCTCTGGCTGGCGCTGCTGACCCTGCTGGCGTTGCGGCTCGGGGAGCGGCCGGAGGCCCGGGGCCGGTGGGTCGCAGTGCTCCTGACCGGGACCTGGGTCGCGGTGGCCAGTTCGCCCGCGCCGTTCGTGCTGGCGGCGGTGGGACTGGCCCTGGTCCTCAAGCCAGGGGTGCGGCGGGCCCGGGGGGCGTGGGGCTGGTTGGCCGCCATGGCACTGCTGTGGGGAGTCGCCTTCGGGACGGAATACCTGCTGGTCTATCGGGCCGCGTCGGATAGCGCGTACATGCAGCGGTTCTGGCTGCCCTTCTTCCTCAGCCCGGCCCTCCCCGGGCTCCTGGCCAAGACCGATACGGCCCTGACCCTCGCCCTGCAGCAGTGGTTCCTGGCCAGCGGTGGCGGGTGGCGGGTGCTGGTGGCCTACGGGCTGCTGCTCCCGATCGGCGCCGGCGTGATCATGCTGGCGCGACGGCATGGCCCCGCGCTGCTGGCGCTCCTGTTCCTGCCGCTGGCGCTCGCCCTCCTCGCGTCAGCGGCGCAGGCCTATCCCGCCGCGCCGCGGCTGCTGCTCTTCTCCCTCCCCGGGCTGATCCTGGCCCTGGCCGCCGGTACCGGCGCGATCGCGGAGGGGCTCGGCCGGCGCTGGCCCGTGGCGTGGCTCGCGGCCGGCGCCGCGGCGCTCGCCTTCCTCCCCGGGCTGGATGCCGCGCGGATGCTGCTCGAGCCCTACGAGCGGGAGGCGCTCGCGCCGCTCATCGCGCGGGTGCGCGCGGAGCACCAGCCCGGCGCGGCGATCTACGTCTTCGGCCGCTCGGTCCCCGCGTGGGTGTTCTACACCACCGACTGGCGTGCCCCGGACCTGGCGCGGGTGCGCGGGCGCAGCGCCCTGGTGAGTTCCACCGGCGGGGCGTTCCGCCACGCCGCGAGCCGGGGGCGGCCGGTGGTGGACGAGGGTGATGACCTGATCTTCGGCTACGCGGACTGGCGGGAACTGATCGGGGTGCCGACCGGGACGGGGCCGGACTCAACCGGCGTCAACGCCACGCGGCCTGACACGGGCTGGGCGGAGAACGAGGCCCGCCGGCTCAAGGCGGCCGGCGGGCCGGAGGCGTGGGTGGTGATGTCCTCGTTCATCCCGGGGGCGCCGGACCTGGTGGACAGCGCGCTCGCCGCGAACGGCGGCCGGCGTCTCTTCCGCGAGGAGCGGAGCGGGGCGGTGTTGTCCCGCTGGGAGTTCCGGCCCTAGCCCAGCCGCGACATCAGTCGCAGGTGCTGCTCCAGCTTGAGCTTCTGGCTGGCCCGGTTGGCCACCAGCACCGCCCCAACCGTCAGGATCGTCTCCCGCTCGGTGAGCCCGTTGGCGCGGAGCGTATTGCCGGTGTCCACCAGGTCCACGATCCAGTGCGCCAGGCCGAGCAGCGGCGCCACCTCGACCGACCCGTGGACCGCGATGATCTCGACCGGCCGCCCCCCGCGGGCAAAGTGCTGCCAGGCCAGGTTGGGGTATTTCGTGGCGACCCGCGCGGTCTTGCCGCCGGGGAGCGCGGGGAACGGCTGCGCGGCCGGCGAGGCCACCACCAGCCGGCAGGCGCCGAAGCCGAGGTCGAGTGGCTCGAGGACATCGGCCTCGGATTCGCGCAGGACGTCGGTGCCGGTCACGCCGAGGTCCGCGGCGCCGCTCTCCACGTACACCGCGACGTCCGCGGGCTTCACCACCAGGAACTCGATCGCGGGATCGCTGGAGGGGATGAGGAGCCGGCGCCCCGGTTCCGGGTCGATCACGATCCCGGCCGCCGCGAAGCGCGCCACCGCCGGCTGGTAGAGGCGGCCCTTGGCCAGGGCGATCCGCAGCGGGCCGCTCACGTGGCCGCCGCCTCGGCGATGCCGTCGAGGTCGAGCGACACGCCCACCGCCGGCATGGGCGCCCCGAAACGGCCCATCAGTTCGTCGTAGCGGCCGCCGGCGCCCACCGCCCGTCCCGCCCCGGCAATGAACAACTCGAACTGGATCCCGGTGTAGTACTCGAGGCCCCGGACTTCCCCCAGGTCGTACACCACATGCTCCCGCTCCGCCGGGGTCAGCGCGGCGTCGAGCTGGAGCAGGTGTTCCAGTCCTTCGCGCACGGCGGCGCCTGCCGCGGCGCGGACCTCCTCGAGGGCGGGGCGCCGGCCGATCACGAAGGCCAGCTCCGCCAGCCGGGCGGCCTCCGCCGGCCGGCCCGCGAGCGCCCGGGTGAGGTTGCCGCGATCCTTGCGATCGATCCAGCGCCGGACGTCGGCCCGGTCCTCGGGGGTCAGCGCCGAGAGTCCGGGCGCCAGCACCCCCACATGGCCGAGGTTGAGCTGGTAGTCCCGGAGCCCGAGGGCGCGCGCCAGTTCCAGCGTCAGGCGGACGACCTCGACGTCCGCCGCCAGACCGCCGTGACCCAGCAGCTCGGCGCCGGCCTGCAGCGTCTCCCGCGGGCGGCCGCCGCGCTCCGGCTCCTGGCGGAACACCTTCCCGCTGTAGGAGAGCCGGAGGGGAAGCGCGCTGCCGCGGAGCGTGGTGGCGGCCACCCGGGCCAGGCTGGCGGTGAAGTCGTACCGCAGGGCCAGGATCCGGCCGTCGCGGTCGCCGAAGCGGAGCAACCGCTCCGCCACCCCCGGGCCTCCGGCCCGCAGGAACACCTCCTCGTACTCGAAGGTGGGCGGCAGCAGCTCCTGGTATCCCTGCCGTTCCAGCAGGTCGAGGGCGCCCCGCTGCAGCCGGCGACGGCTGCCGGCGGCGGCCCCGGTCAGGTCGATGGCGCCGGGAGGGATGAGGGCGATGGGGCGGGTCATGGCGATGGCGGGGAGGCGGCCGGGGCTAACGCGCCGGCGGCGGGATCACGACCGACGGGACCTCGCCGGTCTTCGGCGCCACGACCCCGGCGCCGAGCAGGTAGCGCACCGTCTTCACCCGGCGACCATCCATCTCGACGATCTCGAAGGCGTCCCGGCCGACGGTCACCCGGTCCCCTGGCCTGGGCAGGCGGCCGAGCTGGCCGAAGAGATACCCGCCGATGGTGGTGTAGTCGGCGTCGTCGAGCTGGAGGTCGTGCTCGGTGTTGAAGTCGGAGATGGCGAGACTGCCGTCGAGCAGCGGCGCCCCCTCCGGGGAGGGCTTGGGGCGGTCCTGCCGGTCGTATTCGTCGAAGATGTCACCGACGATCTCCTCGAGCAGATCCTCCATCGTCACCAGGCCGGCGGTGCCGCCGTACTCGTCGAGCACCAGGGCGAGGTGCACCTTGAGCCGCTTCATGTCGGCCAGGACGTCCTCCACTTCGCGGGTACCCGGGACGAAGAGCGGCGGCCGCATCACGGTCCCGATGAGCGCGCCCGGCCGCTGCCGGACCGCCGTGAGGATGTCCTTCGCATGCACCACGCCGACGATGTCGTCCAGCGAGTCCCCCAGGACGGGATACCGGGAGCGGCGTGCCTCGGCCACGACGTCGGCGGCGGACTCGACCGTCAGGTCCCGCTCCAGCGCCACCATCTGGGTCCGCGGCGTCATCACTTCCTGCGCGGTCTTCTCCGAGAACTCGAACACCCCTTCGAGCAGGCGGGCGTCCTCGGTGCCCAGGCTGCCCCCTTCCTCGCTCTGCTCCACCAGCATCCGGATCTCCTCGGGCGAGTGCAGCCGCTCGTGCTCGCCCGGCCGGTCAATCTTCATCAGGCGCAGCAGGCGGTTGGCGGTGCCGTTCAGCATCGCGATGGGGAGCGCCATCACCCACGCGAAGCCGATGAGCGGGCCGGCCACCCAGGCGCTCACCCGCTCGGGATAGAGCAGCGCCAGCGCCTTGGGCACCAGCTCTCCCAGGATGATGTGGAGCACGGTGATGATCGTGAAGGCAAGCGCGATGGCAAGGGCGTGGCTGGCGATGATCTCCAGGTTCCCCGGCAGCCAGACCAGCCCGCCCTGGATGATCCCCGAGAGGGCGGGCTCGCCGATCCAGCCCAGGCCGAGCGAGGTCAGCGTGATGCCCAGCTGGGTGGCGGAGATATAGCGATCGAGCGATTTTTGGGCGCGCTGGGCCAGGACCGCCTTCTTGTCGCCCCGCTGGGCCATCTCCTCCAGCCGGGTGCGCCGGGCGCCGACCAGGGCGAACTCCGCCGCCACGAAGAAGGCGTTGAGCAGCACCAGGCCGAGCACGGCCAACAGTCTGAGGGCAATACTGCTACTTTCGGACGGCTCCATAGGCCGTAACACTAGCGTCCTCTCTCCCGGCCCGCGAGGGCAGCGCATGATCCGCCAGATTGCCGTGCCGCCGTTCCACCTGCTCGATCCATTCCTGCCCAAGCCCTCGATGACGGATGCCCCCACCCGGGACGGCGTCGCCACGATCCTCGCGGATGTCGCGGCGCGGGGCGACAACGCCGTCCGGCACTGGACCCGAACCCTGGACGGGGTGGACCTCCCGCCGGAGGAATGGGAACTGCCGCGGGCGGAATGGGAGGCGGCGCTGGACCGGATCGAGCACGACGTCCGGGAGGCCCTGGAGACCGCCGTCCAGCGGGTGCGGGAGTACCACCGCCGGCAGCGGGACCCCGGCTTCACCCTGCTGCAGGAGGACGGCAGCATCCTCGGCATGCGGGTGATGCCGCTGGAGCGGGTGGGGCTGTATGTGCCGGGCGGGAAGGCGGCGTATCCCTCGAGCGTGATCATGAACGCCGTGCCGGCCGCCGTGGCCGGCGTCGAGCAGATCATCGCCGTCACGCCGCCGCAGGGGGTGACCGACGCGGTGCTCGCCGCCTGCCAGCTGGCGGGGGTGAGCCGGCTGTACCGGATCGGGGGGGCGCAGGCGGTGGGCGCGCTGGCCTTCGGTACCGCCACCGTGCCGCGGGTGGACAAGATTGTCGGACCGGGGAACAAGTGGGTGGCGGAGGCCAAGCGGCAGGTGGCGGGCCCCGTCGGCATCGACATGATCGCCGGCCCGACCGAGATCCTGATCATCGCCGACTCGACCGCGCGGCCGGAGCGGATCGCGGCGGACCTGATCGCCCAGGCCGAGCATGACGAGGACGCCTCCGCCTGGTGCGTCACGACCGACATGCAGCTGGCCGACCGGCTCCCCGCGGCGCTGGAGCGCCTGCTGGCGAAGAATCCCCGGGCCAGCGTGGCGCGGGCGTCGCTCAGCCGGAACGGGCTGGTCATCTGGGTCCCCACCCTGGCCGATGCGGTGACGGTGGCCAACCTGCGGGCGCCGGAGCATCTCGAGATCGTCACCCGGGATCCGGAGCGCGTGGCGGAGGGGGTCCGGCACGCCGGCGCCATCTTCCTCGGCGACAACACCCCCGAGCCGGTGGGCGACTACCTGGCCGGCCCGAGCCACGTGCTTCCCACGGGGGGCACCGCGCGCCACGCCTCCCCGCTTGGCGTCTACGATTTTGTGCGGCGGCAGAGCCTCATCTATTACACCCGCGACCGGCTGCTCAACGACGCCAGCCGGATCATCGCGCTGGCGGAGGCCGAGGGGCTCTACGGCCACGCCGATGCGGTTCGCGTCCGCGTGGAATAGCCTGGCATGGCCAGCCCTCCCTGCATCCACCTCGGGCGACGGCACGCCGCCCCGCCCATGGGGCGCCTGGCGTGGGTCTTCGGGCTCACGGCGCTGTTCATGGTGGTGGAGGCGGTCGGCGGCTGGCTCTCCGGCTCCCTGGCGCTGCTGGCCGACGCGGGTCACATGCTCACCGATGTCGGGGCGCTCGGGCTCACGCTGGTCACGGCCTGGATCGCCCGCCGGCCGGCGAGCCTGACCAAGACCTACGGCTACGTGCGGTGGGAGATCCTCGCGGCGCTGGTGAACGGCGCGGTCCTCTTCGGCATCGCGGCCCTGATCGTGGCGGAGGCGGCGGACCGGATCCGGGAGCCGGCGCCGATCCAGGGCGGCCTGTTCCTGGCGGTGGCCCTCGCGGGACTGGTGGTGAACGGCGTCTCGCTGGCGCTGCTCCACGGGCAGCACCACGATCACCTCAACACCCGCGGCGCGTACCTGCACGTCCTCGGGGACCTGCTCGGCTCGGTGGGGGCGGTGGCGGCGGCGGGCATCGTGCTGGCCACCGGGTGGACCCTGGCCGACCCGATCATCTCGGTGGTGCTGTCCCTGCTCATCCTGGTCGGGGGCTGGCGCCTGGTGCGGGAGAGCGTGGACGTGCTGCTCGAGGCAGTGCCGGGGCATATCGCGCTGGATGACGTGGAGGCGCGCATGCGGCGGGTGCCCGGGGTCACCGCCGTGCACGACCTCCACGTCTGGACGGTGACCAGCGGCATGGTGGCCATGAGCGGGCACGCCCTGGTGCCGGACCTCGCCCGTCATCCGGCGGTGCTGGACGGCCTCCGGGCCGCCGTGGCGGAACTCGGCATCGGGCATGTCACCATCCAGCTCGAGACCTGCGAGGGGTGCCTGGAACCGGATCCGGAGTCTCCCCAGGCCCCCGCTGGTCACGAGGGCCACCGGCACTAGGACCGCTCCCGGCGCCGGCCGGGGATCGACGGTTCCGGTCGCCGTCCACGGCCATGAAACAGGCGTCCCCGCACCGCCCTTGCCCGGCCCCCATACCCTGCCTATATATGCCGCGCGGAATCCGGACGGCGCGCAAGCCGGGCCGGGAGTGCGCCGGTGGTCGGCGCGCAACGCGGTACCGTCGGTGGACAGGTCGGGATGGCCCAGAACCAGCAGATTCGCAACATCGCCATTATCGCGCACGTCGACCATGGGAAGACCACCCTGGTGGACCAGATGCTGCGGCAGGCGGGGGCCTTCCGGGCCAACCAGCATGTGGAAGAGCGTGTGATGGACTCGAACCCGCTGGAGCGGGAACGGGGCATCACGATCCTCGCCAAGAACACGGCCGTGCGCTGGGGCGACACCAAGATCAACATCGTGGACACGCCCGGCCACGCCGATTTCGGCGGCGAGGTGGAGCGGATCCTGCGCATGGTGGATGGGGTCCTCATCCTGGTGGACGCCGCCGAGGGGCCGATGCCCCAGACCCGGTTCGTCACCCGGAAGGCGCTGGCGCTGGGCCACCAGCCGATCGTGGCGATCAACAAGATCGACCGCTCCGACGCCGAGCCGCTGCGGGTGCACGACGAAGTGCTGGGGCTGTTCATCGATCTCGAGGCGACCCACGAGCAGCTGGACGCCGCGTTCCTCTATACCTCAAGCCGGGCCGGCACTGCCACGGTGGACCTGGACCAGCCGGGGACCGACCTGACCCCGCTGTTCGAGGCCATCCTGGAGCGGGTACCGGCGCCGACCGGCGACGCGGATGGTCCGTTCCAGATGCTGATCTCCACCCTGGACTTCTCCACCTTCGTGGGCCGGATGGGGATCGGGCGGATCGAGCGGGGCCGGGTGCGGGTGGGGCAGGAGGTGGCGCTGCTCCCCATGGGGGAGCCCGGCATGGTGACGGAAGGGGCCCAGCGGGCCCGGATCACCAAGCTGATGACCTTCGACGGCCTCAACAAGGTGGACACCGAGGAGGCCGGCGCCGGGGACATCGTGGTGATCGCCGGCGTCGAAGGGATCGAGATCGGCCGGACGATCACCGCGGCGGAGCATCCGGAGCGGCTGGAAGGGATCGCGGTGGAGGAGCCGACGCTGTCGGTGGACTTCATCGTGAACAATGCCCCCTTCGCCGGCCGGGAGGGGAAGTTCGTCACCAGCCGGCAGGTGCGGGACCGGCTCTACCGGGAGCTGGAACGCAACGTGGCGCTGCGGGTGGACGACACCGACAGCCCTGACACCTGGCAGGTGTCCGGCCGGGGCGAGCTGCACCTCGGCATCCTGATGGAGACGATGCGGCGCGAGGGATTCGAGTTCCAGGTTTCCCGGCCCCGGGTCATCACCAAGGTGGGCAAGGACGGGGCGCGGCTGGAGCCGTACGAGGAGCTGATGATCGACGTACCGGAGGCCTACATCGGCACGGTCATCGAGAAGCTGGGCCCCCGCCGGGCGGAGCTGCTGGAAATGAAGAACCCGGGGCAGGGGATGGTCCGTATGAACTTCCGGATCCCGGCCCGCGGCCTCTTCGGCTACCGCTCGGAGTTCCTGACCGACACCCGCGGCACCGGGATCCTGCACCACCGGTTCCTGGAGTACGGGCCGTGGGCCGGGCCGCTGGCGGGCCGGAAGAACGGGGTGCTGGTGGCGGACCGGGTGGGGGAGGCGGTGGGCTTTGCCCTCTTCAACCTGCAGGAGCGGGCGCAGATGTTCATCGCCCCGGGCGAGGAAGTCTACGAGGGAATGATCTGCGGCGAGAATTCCCGTCCGGAGGACATGGACGTGAACGTCTCGAAGGAAAAGAAGCTGACCAACATGCGGACCACCGCGTCGGACGAGAACATCCAGCTCGAGCCGCCGCGGCAGATCACGCTGGAGTACGCCCTCGAGTACATCGAGGAAGACGAACTGATCGAGGTCACCCCGAAGTCCATCCGGCTTCGGAAACGCGCGCTGGCGGCCACCGAGCGGAAGAAGATCGCGCGGGCCGCGGCCCGGGCCGACGCGTCATAACCCTGCACCTGCCGGAGGAGTCATGCTGCCGTGGGAAGCGTCGGTCGAGGCGCTGGACATGCGTCGCCGCCGGGACGACGATGACTTCGATGATGACGAGGAGGCGTTCTCGTTCGATGACGAGGACGAGGATGACGACCTCGAGGAGGACGGCGATCTCGACGAGGAGGACCTCGACGACGACGACCTCGAGGACGAGGACCTGGACGATGTCTCCTTCGATGAGGAAGGCGACGAAGAGGAAGGCGGGTCCCGGCGGCGGTAGCCGGGGCGCGGTTGCGCCCCGCCTGCCCGCTGGCTATTCTCCCTGCCCGTTCGGGGCCCCGCCAGCGGCAGGGGCCCCTCGGGCCTGTAGCTCAGGTGGTTAGAGCGCACGCCTGATAAGCGTGAGGTCCGAGGTTCAACTCCTCGCAGGCCCATCCCAGACACGACGACGCCCCCGCCGGCCCTGCCGGCGGGGGCGTCCGCGTTCGGACGCCGCTACTGCGCGAAGGCGACCCCCGGCCGGGCCGACAGCACCAGCAGGAAGCGATACCCGGCGTCCGCCAGGAGGGTGGCCAGCGCCGGGTCCCGCTCCAGCTGTTCCGGCGGCATCCCGCCCCAGGCCGCGCATTCGACGGCGGTGAGCGCCTCTCCCTTCCGCCCCAGGCGGGAGAGCGCCTGGGCCCGGAAGTAGCACACGTCCGGGTGCCCCGGCCGCACCCGGTCGGCGAGGTCCAGGACCGCGAGGGCGCGGGTCGCGTCTCCCCGCGCCAGGTAGTCCCGCGGTTCGTAGAACGAGGTGTACACCCACAGCTGCTCGAGGCTCCGCTCCGCGGCGTGCGCGGCCATGGAATCGCCGGGGTTCGCCGCCCGGCGCTGGAGTTCGTCGAGATCGAGCCGGGCCAGCGCCTGTGCCAGCGTCGGGGGCTTCGCGCCCCGGAAGTCACCGAGCAGCGTGCCCAGCCGGTCGTAGAAGGCATCCTGGGTCCGGACCAGGGCCTCGAGGTGGCGGTCCATCCGCCGGACGGCCTCACGCTGCTCCAGCCGCCGCGCGGCGGCGATGGCGCCGGAGGCGTCGCCCACCCCCCGGAAGTCCAGGGTGATCTCGCGATACCGCCGCCAGGCCAGGTAGTCGTCTCCCGCCCGCTCGAGCGCCTCGGCCCCGGCCAGGCGCTGCTGGAGCAGGGATGCGATCCAGACCGCATCCGCTGGCTTGAGCCCCGACTTCATCGCCTGCAGCTCCATCCACTCCACTGCCTCGGTGAGCACCGGGGCCGGTGGCCAGGTGTGCGGCCCATCGAACCAGGTGATGCGGTGCGGCAGGTTGAGGGTGTCGAGCGTGGCGTCGAGGGACCACATCTCGTCGAAGTTGTAGTCGTCGGTGCCGGCGGCGCCGAAGAATGCGAGCCCGCGCTGCTCCCCCGGGGCGCGCGCCCGGGGACGGTAGTCTCCCGGGAACCCCGCCCCAATCCCGATAACCCCGGCGACGTTCCCCGGGAGCCCGGCGGCGAAGAGCCAGCTCACCCGGGCGGTCCCCGACTGGCCCACGAGGTAGATGCGCCGGGGATCGAGCGCGAGCATCCGGTCGGCGTCGTCCAGGATGGCATTGAGCGCATCGGCGTTGGGGTCCACCGCCTCGTCACTGCGTGAGTTGTAGGAACTCACCACCATGTACCCCAGCCGGTCCGCGACCTGACGCACCCGCTCCAGCGGCAGCAGGGCGCGCCCTCGCGGATCGAGCAGCACCAGCAGCGGCCACTCCCGGTCCTCGCGATAGCCGGACGGGAGGTAGACCGCGTAGCTCTGCCGAGGATTGGCCCGGCTGGTGACCCGCTCCACCACGCGGCCCACCGGAAACACGGGGGTGGCAGCCACCCGGACGGCCTGGGTGGTCGCCGCCAGCGGAGCGGCATCCACCTCCAGCGTCCACAGCAGGAGGAGCGGGCTAGCGAGGCACCAGGTCAGGGACGGTTTCAGTGACACTGTCACCCGCACGTTGCAGGACGTTGCGCGGCGTGCGCCGGGGCGGGGGCATCCGCCGGGCCGTGCGCGCAATCTCGGGTGGTAAGACGCGCGAGCGGCGCGGATGGTTCCACTTGTTGCCGCATGCTAACAAGTCTGCAACGTCTGAAACGTCTGGTGCCTGGGGCGGGGGGCTAGCTCGTACGGTGGAGGCCGGTGGGAGATCGGGCAGGATCGAACAACGCCGAGGCGCGGAGGACGGGAATGCGCCGGGATTCGGTCAGGGGGCGGCCGCGCGGGTCGCGGGGACGGTGTCACCCAGTTCACTGTGGAACCGCGCCGACTGGTCCGGGCGGCCGAGGGAGTCGAAGGCGGCGGCGAGGTCGCGCCGGGCGGCGCGGATGAAGCTGGTGGACTGGTCGGTCTGGCTGATCAGGATGTCGTAGCCGCGACGGCTCTCGACAGTGGCCTCGAGGTAGCGCCGCTGGCGGAGCAAGGTACGCCCCAGCTTGATGTGGCCGATGCCGGTGTTCACGTGGTCCGGGGAGAGCGCCTGCTGGTAGATCCCGATGGCCTGGCGGTACAGATCCTCGGCCTGGCGGTACTGTTTCCGCTCGGAGAGGACGCTGGCCAGGTTGGAGAGCGCCACCGCCGTGAACTGGTGCCGCTCGCCGAAGGTGGCGCGATAGATGTCCACCACCCGGCGGTACCGGGCCTCCGCCTCCTCGTAGCGATCCAGCTCCCAGGCCACGTTGCCCAGCTCGTTCACCGCTTCCGCCGTCTGGGGATGGACCGGGCCGAATACCCGTTCCTGGATCGCCAGCGCCTGTTCCAGGGCGGCGGTCGCGGCCGGGAGCTTCTTCTGGTACATGAGGGCGCGGCCCAGGCGGGTAAGGTTGGCTGCGGTCTCGGGGTGATTCTCCCCGTACCAGCCGCGGGTGATCTCCAGGGCCTGCCGGTACCAGGCCTCGGCATCGGGATAGCGGCCCAGCATCAGCTCGATCTCCCCGAGGCTCGCCAGATCGGAAGCCACCGAGGGGTGGGCCGGCCCGTAGCGCTCCGTATCGAGGGCCAGCACCCGCCGGCCGAGCGAATCGGCGGCGGGGTAGTGGCCGGCGTAGAAGTGCGCGTTGGCCAGCTCCCGCAGGTGGGCCGAGAAGTCCGGGCTCCGGGCCGGGCCGGTGGTGTCCACCCGGACCAGGGTGTCGAGCAGGGCGATCGCCTCGTCGTAGTTGCCGCGCTTCTGCAGCATCTGGCCCATGGCCACGGACGCTTCGGCGACGGCGGGATGGGACGGAGGCAGCGCCGCGCGCGCCAGCGTGAGCCCGCGCCGGATCAGGGTGTCCGCCTCCTCGAGCCGCGCCTCGTCCACCCGCAGCCGGCCCAGCGCCACCAGGCTGCGGGCGATGTCCGGATCCCCGGCCGGCAACCGGGCGGTCCGCGCCGCGAGGGCCCGTTCCAGCAGGGTATCGGCCCGCTCCAGCTTCCCGAGCCGCTGGAACAGGGTGCCGAGGGTCTGGTACAGCTCCTCCTGGATGGCGGGTTCGCGGTCGAGCGCGGCGGCCTCGCGCACGCCGCCCTCGAGCAGCGTGACGACGCGGAGGCTGTCCGCCGGCGCGACCGCCTCCTCGCCCCCCTGGAACAGGTTGAACATGAAGCGCTGGATGCGCTCGGTGCGCGCTGCCTGGGCCTCGGCCGTATTGCGTGCGGTCGCGAGGCGGACCGTGTAGAACACCACCAGCGAGAGCGCCAGCGCCGTGCCGGTCACCCCGGCAACGACCCCGGTGCGATG
>JAEUJI010000221.1 GCA_016794805.1 Gemmatimonadota bacterium | reverse complement strand
GGCGGCGAGGGTGATATGGCCGGACCGGCGCCAGTCGCAGGCGATCCCCTCCGTGGCGATCAGCGACTCCACGAACCCGATCGCCGCGAGCGAATCGTCCCACAGCCGGCGCGCCAGCGGCAGCCCGTGCCGCCGCACCAGATCGGGGAGCTCCGCCTTGTAGCCCGGCAGCACCATGCCGCCGTTCCTGCTGCTGGCGCCGGCGCCCACCCGGTCCCGCTCCAGCACAACCACCGAGGCGCCGCCCAGCGCCAGCGCCCGCGCCGCGGCGAGGCCGGTGTAGCCGCCACCGATGACCGCCGCGTCCACCCGCTCCGGCAGCTCCTTGAGGAGCGGCACCGCCGGTGCGGGCGCGAGCGCCTGCCAGAGGATGGACTCGGGCATCGGCGCCCGTCAGCGCCCGACCAGCGATGCGACGCTCTCCCGGAACACCGCGGTGTGCCGGTCGATGTCCGCCTCGGTCGTGGCCGGCGCGATGAGCGCCATGTTGTGGAACGGGGTGAGCAGGATGCCGCGGTTGAGCGCGAAGAGGTGCATGTAGCGGTCCAGCTCCAGGTCGGTCGCCGCGGCGGCCTCGGCGCCGTTCCGCGGCGGCTCGGGGCGGAACCAGTACTCCGCCCGGCACCCCAGCCGCTTCACGATCCACGGCAGCCGGAACTCGCGGATCACCCCTTCCACCCCCGCCTGGAACCGCTCCGCCAGCGGGATGGTGCGGGCGTACGCCGCCTCGGTGAGAACGTGCTCCAGCGTGGCGCGCATCGCTGCCAGCGCGAAGGCGTTACCCGCCAGCGTCCCGCCGATGCCGCCGGTATCCGACTCCGCCAGCGCGATCCTCCCCTGGAGCCGCTCCCCGACCTCCGCCGAGAAGCCGTACACGGCGCAGGGCACCCCGCCGCCAATCGGCTTGCCGATGGTGAGCAGGTCCGGCGCGAGCCCGTGGGCCCGGGTGTAGCCGCCAGGCCCGGCGCAGATGGTGTGGGTCTCGTCAATGATCAGGAGCGCGCCATGCTTCCGGGTGAGGGCGCGCAGCGCGTCGTGGTAGCCGGGCTCCGGGTGGATGATCCCGATGTTGGTCATCGCCGGCTCGCACAGCACGCAGGCGACATCCCCCTGCGCCAGCTCCCGTTCCAGCGCCGCCACATCGTTGAACTCGACCACCCGGGTGGTGAGCGCCGGATCCACCGGCGGCCCCAGGTTGCCGGGGCGCGGCCGCACCACCCCGCCCTCCAGCGTGGCGAAGGTCTCGTCCACCGTGCCGTGGTAACACCAGTTGTGCACCAGGATCTTCGGCCGGCCGGTGAGCATCCGGGCCAGCCGGATGGCAAAGCGGTTGGCGTCGGTGGCGGTCATCGCGAACTGCCAGTAGCGGAGCCCGAATCGCCGGCCCAGCTCCTCGGCCACCCAGAGGTGATCCTCCGCCGGCAGCATGAAGGTGAAGCCGCGCGCCGCCTGCCGCGTCACCGCCTCCACCGTCACCGGCGGGGCATGCCCGGTCATGGCGCCGGTATCGCCGAGGCAGAGATCGAGGTAGCGCTGGCCATCGACGTCGGTGAAGTGGGCGCCCTCGCCCTCCCGCACGAACAGCGGAAAGCCGCCGGCCCACTTCACCATCCAGTGCATCGGGACCCCGTCGAGCAGGCTGGCCCGCGCCCGCTCCGCCAGCGCGCGGGACGCCGGGTGGGTCTCCTCGAACCGCCGCTGCTCGGCGGCGTACGCGGCCGCCAGGCGGCCGCGGTCGATCATCTGCCCACCGCGGCGCGCAGGGCCTCCTCCATCACGCCGAGGCCCTCCTCGAGCACCGCGTCCTCGACGGTGAGCGGCACCAGCACCCGGATCACGTTCCCGAAGGTGCCGGCGGTGAGCAGCAGCAGCCCGCGCTTGAGCGCCTCCGCCGCGATCTTCCCGGTCAGCTCCTTTGCGGGCTCCTTGGTGGCCGGATCCTTCACCAGTTCCATGGCCACCATGCCGCCCAGGCCGCGCACGTCGCCGATCTCGGGATAGCGGCGCTGCCACTCGAGGAACCGGGCCCGGATCCGGTCTCCCACCACCACGCCCCGCGCGGCCAGGTGATCCTCTTCCATCACGTCCAGCACCGCGAGCGCGGCGGCGCAGGCCAGCGGGTTGCCGCCGTAGGTGCCGCCCAGCCCGCCGACATGGCCCACTTCCATCAGCTCGGCCCGCCCGGTGATCGCGGCCAGCGGCAGCCCGCCGGCCAGCGACTTGGCGGTGACGATGATGTCCGGCACCAGGTTGTAGTGCTCGCAGGCGAAGAGCTTCCCGGTCCGGCCGAAGCCGGTCTGGATCTCGTCGGCGATGAGCAGGATGCCGTGGTCCTTTGCGAACGCCGCCAGCGCCCGCATGAAGTCCTTTGGCGCCGGGATGAACCCGCCCTCCCCGACCTGTGGCTCGATGATGATCGCGGCCACCGAGGCCGGCTCCACGTGGCTGGCGAACAGCCGGTCGAAGTAGGACCGCTCCGCCATGCAGCACGTTCCGTCGGTCGGTCCGCGATCACACCGGTAGCAGTATGGAAATGGGATCCGGTAGATCTCCGGCACGAACGGCCCGAAACCCGCCTTGTACGGCACCGCCTTCGACGTGAGGCTCATCCCCAGGTAGGTGCGGCCGTGGAAGGCGTGCTCGAAGCAGACGATCGCCTGCCGCCCGGTGGCGCGCCGCGCCACCTTCACCGCGTTGTCCACCGCCTCCGCGCCGCTGTTGGCGAAGAAGGTGCGCTTGTCGTGGCTGCCCGGCGTGATGGCGTTGATCCGCTCGGCGAGTTCCACGTAGGGGCCGTACATCGAGATCTGGAAGCAGAGGTGGGTGAACCGGTCGAGCTGGTCCTTCACCGCCTGGACGACTTTCGCGTTCCGGTGCCCGGCGTTGAGCACCCCGATGCCGCTGCCGAAATCGATGAGCCGGTTGCCGTCGAGATCGGTGAGCACCGCGTTCTCCGCCGTGGCCACCGCCAGCGGCGTCACCTGCGACACGGTCTTGGGGACCGCCTTCTGCCGCCGGGCAAGGAGCGCCAGGCTGGCGGGGCCGGGAACGGGAGTCTTGAGGTCGATGATGCGGGCCATGCGGGCGCTCCGGCAGGAAGTAAGGAGGGGCTCGCCGAGCTTAGCGCGCGCGAGGGGAAAAGTCGAGTGTGGCGGGCGGTTGGGCGATTGGGCGATTGGGCGATTGGGCGATTGGGCGATTGGGCGATTGGGCGATTGGGCGGTTGGGCGGTTGGTGCTAACGGCGAAGCGATCGTGCAAGGCCGCCGGTCAGGCGTCCAGCCGTCTGACGGAGCGCCTCGAGACGTGCCCAGCCAGTCTGGTCGAGCAGATCAGTATCAAGTGCCATACGCAGTGCGACATCCAACTCCGCGAGCGAGCCGAGGGCGATGTCCACGAAGCGACGAAGCTCACCGGAACCCCGACGAGCCATGCCCTCCGCGATGTTGGCTGGCGCCGAGTAGGCGGCACGGCGCACCTGTGAGGTCAGCCCGTACAGCTCTGATCTGGGCCACCCCCTGGTGGCGAGATACAGCGCGATGGCAAGCTCGTAGCATGCCCGCCAGGCAGGGGACCGGGAGTAGGGGGTGTCCTGCAGCGTCGACATGGCTTCAAGCTGGCGCGGAACCGTCAACCGGGGGTAAACTCATCCCGCTCTCGTCCCCTAACCGCCCAACCGCCCTTCCGCCTAACCGCCCTATGACCACCTACGACGCCATCCTCATCGGCGGCGGCCACAACGCCCTCGTCACCGCCGCCTACCTGGCCCGCGCCGGCCGCAAGGTCCTGGTCCTCGAGCGCCGCGAGTTGGTCGGCGGCTGCGCGGTCACCGAGGAACTCTGGCCCGGCTTCAAGATGTCCACCGCCAGCTACGTCAACAGCCTCTTTCGCCCCGAGATCATCCGCGATCTCGAGCTCAAGCGGCACGGCTTCCAGATGCTGCCGCGGAGCCCGTCCAGCTTCACCCCGTTCCCCGACGGCCGCTACCTGATGATGGGGCCGGACAAGGAGATGACCCACCGGGAGATCTCCAAGTTCTCGAAGAAGGACGCCGAGGCGCTGCCGAAGTACGAGGCGATGCTGGAGCGGGTGGCCGACTTCCTCGAGCCCACCCTGGTGCAGACGCCGCCCAACCCCTGGTCCATGGCCCCCGGCAATCTGATCCAGCTGCTCAAGATGGGGCTCGGCTTCCGCAAGCTGGGCACGGATGGGCAGAAGGCCGTCGAGATCCTCACCGGCGCCGCCAACCCGATCCTCGATCGCTGGTTCGAGTCGGAGGAGCTCAAGGCCACAATCGCCACCGACGCGATCATCGGCGCCTTTGCCACGCCGTCCATGCCCGGCACGGCGTACGTCCTCTTCCATCACGTCATGGGCGAGTGCGACGGGGTGCGCGGCGTCTGGGGCTACGTGAAGGGCGGGATGGGGGCGCTCTCCAACGCCATCGCCAGCGCGGCAAGGGAAAAGGGCGCCGAGATCCGGGTCAACGCCACGGTGACGAAGATCCTGGTCTCCGGCGGGCAGGCCACCGGTGTGGTGCTGGCGGACGGGACCGAGCTCAAGGCGAAGAAGGTCGTCTCCGGGGTGGACGCCAACATCACCTTCCTCAAGCTGCTCAACCCGGCGGAGCTGCCGACGGACTTCGTGGAGTCGGTGCGGGCCATTGATTACGCCAGCGGCAGCGCCAAGGTGAACCTGGCCCTGTCGGAGGTGCCGGACTTCACCTGCCTCCGGGGCACCACCCCGGGGCCGCAGCACCGCGGCACCATCCACCTCTGCCCCACCCGGGAGTACATCGAGCGGGCCTTCGACCCGGCCAAGTACGGCCACATCTCGCAGAGTCCGATCGTCGAGGCCACCATCGCGAGCTCGCTGGACGACACTGTGGCGCCCAAGGGGATGCACGTGATGTCCATGTTCACCCAGTACTTCCCCAATACGCTGGCAAAGGACGCGGGGTCGCTGGAGGAGAACAAGAAGAATTACGCCGAGCGCTGCATCGACATCATGACGGAGTATGCGCCGAACTTCCGCAAGTCGGTGCTCAACTACCAGGTGCTGGCGCCGCAGGATATCGAGCGGGTGTACGGGCTCACCGGCGGGAACATCATGCAGGGAACGATGTCGCTCTCGAGCCTGAGCTTCATGCGGCCGGTGCCGGGCTACGCCGACTACCGGACACCGGTGAAGGGGTTGTACATGTGCGGCGCGGCCACCCATCCGGGCGGCGGGGTGATGGGGGCGTGCGGGTACAATGCTGCGCGGGAGATTCTCCGGGACGGCTGAGCGACGGCCGCCACCTGGCTGAGAATCAAGAGGCGACCGGGTTCACCCGGTCGCCTTTCCACTCGCCCAATCGCCCCTTCCCTCGCGCCCGAGTCGCCGCAAACAGCGCGGCTCCTGAAGGGCGCTCGGTCACGCCCAATCGCCTAATCGCCCCCCACCACCCCACACCCTCCCCCCTCCAGCGCCACCTCCCCCAGCGCATTCCGCCAGCACTCGAGGGCCCGCCGTGGCGCGGTCTCGACGACGCGATCCCCATCGAGCCGCACCAGCGCCCCCGGTACCACCATGCTGTAGTCCGGCCAGATGGTATGGGTCTGCGCCAGGGGCATCAGTGGCGAGCTCTGCACTGCGGTAGCGCGGATGCGGAGCGGCGGCAGCGAATCCACCCGCACCGTGAGGCCATGGACCCCGCCGTCCTTGCCCAGGGTCCAGACGGCGTACACCCGCCCAAGCGAATCGCTTTCCGCCCGGGCCGGTACCACCCGCCCGGAGCCTTCGCGGGTGGAGAAGAGCACCGTCCGCCCCGGCACCCCATTGCCATGGACATCCCGCACCTCCACCACCACCGCGCTGTCCACCGCGGTCCCGGCGGCGCCGCTCTGGGCGTCGCCGGTCACCACCGCGAGCGCCGCGGCCTTGCCGGGGCGGGCCAGCGCCCCGAAGGTAAGGGAGTCAAACCCCGCCGCCGCGGCGTGGGCCTGGTAGGAGCCGGTCCGGGTGGGGAGGAGCCAGGCTGCGCTGGCGTGGCCGTCGGGGCCGGTGGTCCGCGCCACCGGCGTCACCGAGCCGTTCCCCGCCGGCACCGAGAACCGTACCAGCACCCCGGGCACCGGGTCCCCGAACTTGTCGTAAACGAACGCGGTGAGCATGGAATCCAGCGGTTCGCCCGCCGTCCCCACCTGCTCCGCCGCCGAAGCCACCACGATCCCGACCGGCACCGGCCGCGGACCGGTGGCCTCCTCGCTGCAGCCCAGCGCCAGCAGCGCCCCGATCAGGGCGCTCCCGTGGCGCAGGGTCAGCGATGGCCCGCCCGCAATCCGCATTGCCGTTCCGTCGTTCAGGGGTAGAATACCACTGTATATGTATGGGGTGGTCCACCCGGCCGGGCAAGTGACGCACGTCCGTTCACATTCTGCTCACCCGGCGCCCCCGGCCCCCCGGCAATTCCCTACCCACCCACCGGAGTCCCGATCGTGACCGCGTACCAGATGTTCATCAACGGGAAGTTCGTCAACGCCAAGAGCGGCAAGACCTTCGACGTCTTCGATCCGGCCACCGAGCAGGTCATCGCCACCTGCCCCGCCGGCGAGGCCGCCGACGTCGCCGCCGCGGCCGCCGCGGCCAAGGCCGCCTTCTACGGCGGCTGGAAGGCCACCAGCGCCCAGGAGCGGGGCCGGATCCTGTTCAAGATCGCGGACCGGATCCGCGCCCGGCGGGACGAGCTGGCCCGGATCGAGACCCTCAACTCCGGCAAGCCGATCGTCGAGTCCGAGTACGACATGGACGACTCCGCCGTCTGCTTCGAGTACTACGGCGGCCTCGCCACCAAGATCAACGGCGAGGTCATCCCCGTCCCCACCAACGCCATGGTCATGGCGGTGAAGGAGCCGATGGGCGTCGCCGGCCAGATCATCCCCTGGAACTACCCCCTGGCCATGGCCGCCTGGAAGCTCGGCCCCGCCATCGCCGCCGGCTGTACCGTGGTGATCAAGCCCGCCGAGCAGACCCCGCTCTCCCTGCTGGCGCTGGCAAAGGACTTCGAGGCCTGCGGCCTGCCCCCCGGCGTGATCAACATCGTGACCGGCATGGGCCCCGAATGCGGCGCCCCGATCGTGGCCCATCCCGATATCCGGAAGATCGCCTTCACCGGCTCGGCCGAGGTCGGCAAGCTCATCATGCGGAGCGCCGCCGATCAGCTCAAGCGGGTGTCCCTGGAGCTGGGCGGCAAGTCGCCCAACATCTTCTTCGCCGACTCCGACTTCGAGGCCGCGGTGGACGGCGCCCTCTTCGGCGTCTTCATCAACCAGGGCGAGGTCTGCTCCGCCGGCAGCCGGGTGCTGGTGCAGCAGGAGATCTACAAGAAGTTCGTGGACGCCTGCGCCGCAAAGGCGAAGACTATCAAGGTGGGCCCCGGCATCGAGCGGGAGACCAAGATGGGCCCGCTGGTGAGCGCCGAGCAGCGCGACCGGGTGAAGGGCTACCTGGACATTGGGAAGAAGGAGGCGAAGGTCGCCGCCGGCGGCGGGGTGCCCAAGGGGTTCAGCAAGGGATGGTACGTCGAGCCGACGATCTTCTACGACGTGGACAACGGCGCCCGCATCGCGCAGGAGGAGATCTTCGGGCCGGTCATGAGCGTCATCCCCTTCAAGGATGAGGCCCACGCCCTCGAGATCGCCAACGCCACCCCCTACGGCCTGGCCGCCGCGGTCTGGACCCGCGACATCTTCAAGGCCTTCCGCGTCACCCGGGCGCTCGAGGCCGGCATCGTCTGGGTCAACCACATGCAGCCGACGATGCTTGAGGCCCCCTGGGGCGGCTACAAGATGTCCGGCTTCGGCCGCGAGCTGGGCCACTGGGGCGTCGAGGAGTACCTCGAGACCAAGCAGATCTACATCAACCTCGATGAGGCGCCGATCGGCTGGTACTGACGCGCCGCAGCCGGAGGCCGCGGCGCGTCATCCCGAGGAGCGCAGCGACGAGAGATCCCTCGCTGCGCTCGGGATGGTCTGACGCAGACGGGGGTGGCTCTCGCCACCCCCGTTCGCCTCAGCCCACCTTCACCTCGATCGCCCGCGGCTTCGCCTTCTCCGCCTTGGGCAGCGTCACGGTCAGCACCCCGTGCTCGAACTTCGCGATCACCCGCTCCACATCCACCGTGTTGGGCAGCGCGAAGGACCGCTCGAAGGCGCCGTAGCTCCGCTCGTACCGGTGCACCTTCGTGGTCTGCTCCTCGGCCACCTGCTTCTTCTCCCCCCGGATCGTCAGGGTGAGGTTCTCCACCGTCAGCTTCACGTCCTCCGGCCGGAGCCCCGGCAGCTCCACCAGGATCTTGAGGCCCTCGGCATCCTCGAAGATGTCGGTCGGCGGCACCCAGGCGGAGGTCACGAGGTCCCCCGACTCGGTGGCGAAGGGCCAGCCGGTGAAGGCGGCGTCCAGCACCTGGTTCAGGCGACGAAGGTCGGCGGGGCGGCGGATCATCAGCGACATGGCTTCCTCCTCGATCGTTGCGTATAGGTCCAGCGCCTGGCGGGCCCCATCGCCCGGGCGGCGCACAGGGCCCTGATGCAGCCGGCATGCCGGGAAAAACCGGGGGGACCTCGGTCAGGTTGGCAGACGGGAGGGGGGGCGAGCCGGAGGGCGCGGCAGACGCCGGGTCAGGGTGACAGTCCGGGGGGTCGGAGGCCGCCACCCCCTTCAGCCGGCGGCGCCCGCCATCCTGGCCCGGTCCAGCGCCGCCAGCCCGGCGATCCGGCCCATGACCTCCGCCGTGAGCGCCGCCGCCGCCCCCGCCCCGGTGGGCAGCGGATCGGGCGGCGCCAGCGGGGCCCCGAACCAGAGCCGGATCGGCTCCCCACCCCCCCGCCGGCGGCGCAGGATCTCGCCGACCGAGTTCGGCAGCCCGGCGATGAACACCGGCACCACCGTGGGCCGCGCCTCCAGGATCAGCCGCCCGATGCCGGGTTGCGCCGGCAGGAAGCTGTAGGGGTCGGCGCCCTTGTTGCGCGTCCCCTCGGGGTGGAATCCCACCAGGCGCCCAGGCCCCTCCCGGCAGAGCCGCGCCAGCTCCCCCAGCGACCACTGATCGAACCGGCGCTTGCGGGGCTCGTGAAAGAACGGCGGGTACATCGCCCAGTTGGCGATGAGGGCGTTGAGCAGCAGCCCCCCGAAGCGCTGGTAGTAGTAGCGCCCCCGGACCGGAAAGCAGGTGGCACGCCACCCGGGGAGCCGGCGGTACAGCACCGCCATGGTGACGTAGAGGTCAAAGAAGCTGCGGTGATTGGCCGCGAGCAGGAGGGGCCGGTCCCGGGAGGTCGCGGCGACGTGCTCCAGCCCATGCACCTCGAGCAAGGGGCCGGCCAGCGCGGTGATCCAGCGGGCGCCGAGCTGCCGCTGGCAGGCGGCCCAGACCCGCGGCCAGCGGCCCTGATGCATTCGCCGCACCAGCCGGACGGCGAACCGCTCGAACCGCGTCAGCGCCTCGAGCGGCGGATTATCGGCCAGGGAAGATCGAATGGCTCCGCTCCCTCATGGCCCCCCCTCGTTCATGAACCGCCCACCGCTGGCGCACCGGGGGACCGCTTCCCACATTAGAGCAGCCCCGGAGGCCCCATGCGCCGCACCACTGTCGTCCTCACCCTCACCCTGCTGCTCGGCGGGAGCGCCGGGCTCGCCGCCCAGGCCCCCGACTCCACCGCCGGCCCCGACTCCCTGCGGAGCACCGCCGCGGACAGCACCGGGGAAGTGAAGGGAGACGGCTCCCGCCGCGCTGCCCGTGGGGGCCGTGCCGGCCGCGAGGGCGAGGGCCCCCGTGCCGGCCGCGGTGCCCGTCGCGGCGGGGGAGAGGGACTCGGCCGCCGGCACGGTGGTGAGGATGCCGGCCGCCCCCGGCGGCCCCGCGGCGCCGACCGCCCCCAGGGGGGTGGAGACCGGCCCCACGGAGGCGGCGACCGCCCCCGTCCCTGAGCCCCTGCTGCTCCATGGCCGCGCCCCCGGGAACCCCGGGGGCGCGGTTGCGTTCGGTCACCGAGCGTGACCCGCTCCCGGAGTATACTTGTGACCATCACGGGAGGAAGGCGCATGGCACGGTGGCGGGACCTGGCCCGACGGGGGCTGGTGGCGCTGGTCGGAGGGCCAACCCTGGCCCTCGGCGCGCGCGACGGGGTGACGGTAGAGCGGCTGCCGGCGTTCGAGTCCCGGCTGCTGGGCGAGAACCGGACGGTGGACGTCTTCCTCCCCCGCGGCTACGCGGAGCAGGACACCGTCACCTACCCCGTCATCTACGCCAATGACGGCCAGGACATGGAGGCGGTGGACCTGCGCGGCACCCTCGACTCGCTGCAGCGTACCGGCCGGATGGCGCCGGTCATCGTGGTGGCCATCCACGCCACCGAACGGGTCCAGGACTACGGCACCGCCTACATCCCCAACGCCCAGGGCCTCGGCGCCCGGGCGGACCGCTACGGGCAGTTCGTCCTGACCGAGCTGATGACCCTCGTGGAGAGTCGCTACCGGGTGCGCACCGGCCCCGCCGAGACCGCCATCATGGGCTGGTCGCTGGGCGGGCTCTCGGCATTCGACCTGGCGTGGCGGCATCCCGACCGCTTCGGCGCCGTCGGCGTCTTCTCCGGCGCGTTCTGGTGGCGCACCGATGACAGCAGCGTCGAGACCCGGCAGACCAGCCGCATCATGCACCGCCGGATCCGGGACACACCCGGACATCCACCGCTCCGGATGTGGTTCGAGACCGGGCGGCAGGACGAGCAGGCCGACCGGGACCAGGACGGCGTCATCGACGCGATCCAGGACACCGAGGAGCTGGTCGCCACCCTGGAGAAGAAGGGGTACCGGCGCGGCCTCGACGTGGTGCACCTGACCATCGAAGGGCGGCACGACCTGCCGACCTGGAAACGCATCCTCCCCGAATGGCTGGTGTGGGCCTTTCCCGCCTCCTCCTGATCGGTGGGGGGCACTCCCACCTCTTCGTGCTTGAGGCGCTCGCCACCGGGCGCATCAAGACAGCGGAGGCGGTGCTGGTCAGCCCCGACGCGCGGCAGCTCTATTCCGGGATGCTGCCCGGCTACCTCGGCGGACGCCATACCCTGGACCAGCTGACGTTTGACCTGGCCGCGCTCGCGGCGGCGGTGGGCGTGCGCTACCTGCCGGGCCGGGTGGAGCGGATTGACGCCTTCACGCGCACCGCCACCCTGGCCGACGGCACCACCCTCCCCTACGATGTCGCGTCGGTAGGTATCGGGGGTGTGCCCGCCGGCCACTCGCTCTCCGGCGTGGCGGCACACGCGCTGCACCTCAAGCCGGCCGACCGGGCGCTGCTCATCGGGCCGGCGTTCGAGCGGGCCGCGGCGGCGGCGGGGCCCGAGCCGCTGCAGGTGGCGGTGGTCGGCGCCGGGGCGGCCGGCGTCGAGCTCGCGCTCGCCGCCCGCGCCAGGCTGGACCAGCTGGAGGCCAGCCGCGCGGTCATCACGATCTATGAGTCGTCCCACACCATCCTGCGGGACCACGGCACCACCGTGGCCGAACGGGCGGAGGCGGTGCTGCGCAGCCGGGACATCACCCTCCGGCTCTCCACCCGGGTGGAGGAGGTCGGCCCCAATCACGTGGTGGCGAGCGGCGGGCGGGTGGCCCCGGCCGACCTGATCCTCTGGGCCACCGGCACCGAGGCGCCGCCGCTCTTCCGTGCCAGCGGACTCCCCAGCGACTCCCGCGGCTTCCTCTCGGTGGACGATGCCCTCGCCGTCCCCGGCTGCCCCGGCCTCTTCGGCGCCGGCGACGCGGTGACCCTGCTGAGCGCGCCCCGGCTGCCGCACGCCGGCGTGCATGCGGTGCGGCAGGGACCGGTCCTGGCCCGGAACCTCGCCGCCGCGCTTGCGGGCACCGGCGCCTACCGCAACTTCCGCCCTCGGACCGAGTCGCTGGCGCTGCTCAACACCGCCGACGGCCGCGCGCTGGGCTCCTGGCGGGGGCTCGCGCTGCACTCGAGCACGGTGCTGGCCGTGAAGGACCGGATTGACCGGCGCTTCATGCGGCGGTTCCAGCGGCTCGCCCGTGGAACCCCTCAGGGGCCGCGGCCGTAGGACGCAATCGCGGCGCTGGCCGGGCCGACATTTCACTCTGGCACATCCGCAGTTCCGCTGCATCTTTGCAGGTGTCGTTTCTCCCTCTCCCTGGAGTCGCACGTGGAACGCCGTGACTTCCTGCAGTACACCGGACTGGCGGCGGGCGCGCTCATGCTCCCGTACGGCAGGCCCTGGTCCGGTGCGCTCACCCCCATCCCGACCGCCGACCGCAAGGCGCTGGCCGATGCGGCGCTCACCGCCGCGAAGGGCGCGGGCGCGAGCTACGCCGACGTGCGCATCGGCCGCTACCTGAACCAGTTCATCAACGGCCGCGAGACCAAGATCCAGAACGTGGTCAACACCGAGTCCTTCGGCGCCGGGATCCGGGTCATCGCCAACGGCACCTGGGGCTTCGCCGCCACGCAGGACGTGACCCCGGACGGGGTGAGCCGCGCGGCGCGGCAGGCGGTCGCGATCGCCAAGGCCAACGCCCGGCTGCAGACCGAGCCGGTGACGCTGGCGCCGCAGCGGGGCTACGGCGAGGTCTCGTGGCGCACCCCCATCAGCAAGAACGCCTTCGAGATCTCCATCAAGGAAAAGGCGGACCTGCTGGTGGCCGTCGGCGACGCCGCCCTCAAGGCCGGCGCCAGCTACATCTTCACCGGCCTCTTCCTGGTGAACGAGCAGAAGTACTTCGCCTCCACCGACGGCAGCTACATCGACCAGGACGTGCACCGTACCTGGCCCAACTTCCAGGTGACGCTGGTGGACCAGGCCAGCAACAAGTTCGAGACCCGCGACGCGCTCTCCTCCCCGGTGGGGATGGGCTGGGAGTACCTGGCCGGCCGCCCCGCGCACAAGGTGAAGACCCCGGGCGGCGCGCTGGTGTACTCCGACAGCTACGACATGCTGGAGGATGCCCGGCTCGCGGCGGCGCAGGCAAAGGAGAAGCAGGGGGCCAAGTCGGTGGAGGCCGGGAAGTGGGACCTGGTGCTCGATCCCTCCCACACCTGGCTGACCATCCACGAGTCGGTGGGCCACCCGCTGGAGCTGGACCGGGTGCTGGGCTACGAGGCCAACTACGCCGGCACCAGCTTCGCCACCCTGGACAAGTGGAAGTCGAAGCAGTTCAAGTACGGCAGCCCGCTGGTCAACTTCTTCGCCGACAAGGTCCAGCCCGGCTCGCTCGGCGCGGTGGGCTACGACGATGAGGGCGTCAAGACCCGCGAGTGGGACCTGGTGCGGGACGGCATCCTGGTGGGCTACCAGGCCATCCGCGACCAGGTGCACATCCTCGGCGAGAACGCCAGCCACGGCTGCTGCTACGGGGACAGCTGGAGCTCGGTGCAGTTCCAGCGGATGCCCAACGTCTCGCTCCGGCCGGGCCCGAAGCAGCTCACCCCGGCGCAGATGGTGGCGGGGGTGGAGAAGGGCATCTTCATCATCGGCGACGGCTCGTACTCGATCGACCAGCAGCGCTACAACTTCCAGTTCGGCGGCCAGCTCTTCTACGAGATCCGCAACGGCCGCATCGTCGGCATGCTGCGGGACGTGGCCTACCAGTCCAACACCCAGGAGTTCTGGAACGCGGTGGCGGCCATCTGCGACCGCCGCGACTTCCGCCTGGGCGGCTCGTTCTTCGACGGCAAGGGTCAGCCGTCGCAGTCGAGCGCCGTCTCCCACGGCGCCTCCACCGTGCGGGTCAACGGCGTCAACGTGATCAACACCGCCCGGAAGATCGGATAACCGCCATGCCCGAACTCAACGAAGCCCAGGCCCGCGCCCTCGCCGAGCAGGCGCTCAAGTTATCCACCGCGGAGGCCTGCACCGTCAACCTCAGCGGCAACGCGGGCGGCAACATCCGCTACGCCCGCAACACCGTCTCCACCGCCGGCGCCACCGAGGACCTGAGCCTGGTGGTGACCGCCTTCTACGGGAAGCGGAGCGGCACCGCCACCGCCAACCAGTTCGACGCCGCCACCCTGGAGCGCACGGTGCGGGCGGCGGAGGCGCTGGCCAAGCTCGCCCCCGAGGACCCCGAGTCGATGCCGCCGCTGGGGCCGCAACAGTACACCCCGATCCCCGAGGCCTACGCCGAGGGCACGGCCAGGGTCTCCCCGGAGTACCGCGCACGGGTCGCGGAGGCGAGCATCGGCCCGGCGCGCGAGCGGGGCTGCGTCGCCGCCGGGTTCCTGCAGGACGGCGGCGGCTGGCAGGCGATGGCCAACAGCGCGGGGCTCTTCGCCTACCACCGTGCCACCAGCCTCAACTTCTCGGTCACCATGCGGACCGAGGACGGCACCGGCTCGGGCTACGTCGAGCGGGACGTCAACGACGCCACCCGCTTCGACGGCGCCGCCGCCTCGGCCATCGCCATCGAGAAGGCGGTGGCCTCCCGGGAGGCGAAGGCCATCGAGCCGGGCAAGTACACCGTGATCATGGAACCGCTCGCCGCGGTGGACCTGATCCAGCCGCTGCTGTTCTCCCTCAACGCCCGCCAGGCGGACGAGGGCCGGAGCCCCCTCTCGAAGCAGGGCGGCGGCACCCGGCTGGGCGAGAAGCTGGTGGATGAGGCGGTCTCCATCTGGTCCGACCCCTGGCATCCCGAGGTGCCCGGCAGCCCCTGGACCGGCGACGGGCGCCCGCAGCAGAAGACCCGCTGGGTCGACAAGGGGGTGGTGCAGAACCTCTTCTACAGCCGCTACTGGGCGGAGAAGCAGGGGAAGCCGGCCACCCCGTTCCCCTCCAACTTCCTCATGGAGGGCGGCTCCGCCTCGCTGGAGCAGCTGATCCGGGAGACCGCGCGCGGGGTGCTGGTCACCCGCTTCTGGTACATCCGCTTCGTGGACCCGCAGACGCTGCTGCTCACCGGCCTCACCCGGGACGGGACCTTCTACGTCGAGGACGGCAAGATCAAGCACGCGGTGAAGAACTTCCGCTTCAACGAGTCGCCCATCATCATGCTCAACAACGTGGACGCGCTCGGCACGCCGGTGCGGATGCAGGGCAACCTGGTGCCGCCGATGCGGATCCGGGACTTCACCTTCACCAGCCTGTCGGACGCGGTGTAGACGGTAGCGACGGTAACGACGGTAGCGACGGTAGCGACATCTGCTCCCTCGATACCGTCCTTACCGTCGGTACCGTCGGTACCGTCATGGCGCGCTTCACCTTCACCCGCCTGCAGTACACCTCGGGCAACTGGGACGTGGACCAGCGCATGCCCGCCAACCTGCTGCACTCGCTGGCGGAGTACACCACCATTGACCTCGACCCCCGGGAGCGGGTGGTGCCGCTCGCCAGCACCGGCGTGTTCGACGCCCGCTTTGCCTACATGGCCGGCCACCGGCTGGTGGAGTTCACCGCCGGGGAACGGGCCAACTTCGTGCGCTACGTGCGGGGCGGCGGCTTCGTCTTCGCCGACGACTGCAACCACGACGTGGACGGGCTCTTCGCCCGCTCCTTCGAGGCCCAGATGGCGGCGCTCTTCGGCCCCGAGGCGCTGCAAAAGCTGCCGAAGGGGCACGAGCTGTACCGCGCCTTCTTCGACTTTCCCGACGGCCCCCCTACCACCGGCCTGGAGCTCAACGGCTGGGGGGACGACCTGGTGCACGACTACCTCAAGGCCATCGTGCTGGACGGTCGCATCGCCGTCCTCTACAGCAACAAGGACTACGGCTGCGAATGGGACTACGACTTCCGCAACAAGCGCTTCCTCGCGGTGGACAACACCCGCTTCGGGGTGAACATCGTGGCGTACGCCATGACCGCATGAGCGGTTCCTTACCGCCGGAGCCCCGATGACCACCGCTACCACAGCGACCGTCGCTACCGTCGCTACCGCCCTCTCCTCCCTCCGCGCCGAGGTGGGCAAGGCCGTCGTCGGCCAGGAGCAGGTGGTCGAGGAGCTGCTGCTCGCGATTCTCGCCGGCGGCCATGCCCTGCTCGAGGGCGTCCCCGGCCTGGCCAAGACGCTGCTGGTCCGCACCCTCGCGGAGGCCACCGGGCTCTCCTTCCGCCGCATCCAGTTCACCCCGGACCTCATGCCCTCCGACATCCTCGGCACCGAGGTGCTGGAGGAGGACCACGCCACCGGCAGGCGGTTCTTCAAGTTCAATCGCGGCCCGGTCTTCGCCCAGATGGTGCTGGCCGACGAGATCAACCGCACCCCCCCGAAGACCCAGGCCGCCCTGCTGGAAGCAATGCAGGAGGGCGCCGTCACCTACGGCGGCACCACCCACGCGCTCGAACGGCCGTTCTTCGTGCTCGCCACCCAGAACCCGATCGAGCAGACCGGCACCTACCCCCTCCCCGAGGCCCAGCTCGACCGCTTCCTGCTCTACATCCGGGTGGACTATCCCTCGCTGGAAGAGGAGAAGCAGGTCCTCTCCCGCACCACCGGCGTCCCCGCCGCCGCGCCCCGCGCCGTGGCCGGCGCGGCCGACATCCTCGCCGCCCAGGCGCTGGTGCGGGAGGTGCCGGTGAGCGAGGCGCTGGTGGACTACGCCGCGCGCCTGGTGCGCGCCTCCCGTCCCGCGGACACCGAGGTGGCCTACGTCAGGGAATGGGTCCGCTGGGGCGCCGGCCCCCGCGCGGGACAGGGGATGATCCTCGCCGCCAAGGCGCGGGCGCTGCTGCACGGCCGGCTGGCGGTGACGCTGGAGGACCTGCGCGCCGTCGCGGCGCCGGTGCTCCGCCACCGGGTGCTCACCAACTTCCGCGCCGAGGGCGAGGGCGTCACGCCCGATGACGTGACCCGCGCCCTCCTGGCCCAGGTGACCGCGCCGAAGAGCCCGCTGGCATGAACCGCTTCGTCACCGCGCGCACCCTGGCGCTGGTGCGGGACCTGGAGCTCGCCGCGCGGATCGCGGTGGACGGCACCATGCTGGGCCGCCACACCAGCCGCCGCGCCGGCGCCGGGCTCGAGTTCAGCCAGTACCGGAGCTACCAGCCGGGCGACGACCCCCGGCGCATCGACTGGAAGCTGCTGGGTCGCTCCGATCGCTATTTCGTGCGCGAGGCCGAGGCCGAGACCAGCCTCACCGTGCGGCTGCTGCTGGACGCCACCGGCTCCATGGCGCATGAGGAAGACGGCGTCACCAAGCTCAACTACGCCCGCTTCCTCACCGCCGCGCTGGCGCTGCTGGCCCACCGGCAGGGGGACGCCGTGGGCCTCTATGTGCTGGGGAGCGGCGACGTCACTCCCTACCTTCCCCGCCGCGAGCCGCAGCACCTGCACCGGCTGCTGCACGCCCTTGAGGGGGTGACCCCCGCCGGCGGCTGGCCCGAGTGGAACCGGCTGGAGCGCGCCCTCGCCCCCGGCACCGCCCGCGGCATCACCGTCCTGATCGGCGACCTGCACGAGCGCGCCGACGAGATCCGCGCCGCCGCCCGGCGCCTCGCCGGCGCCCGGCATGACGTGGTCTGCTTCCAGATCCTCGGCGAGCGGGAGCGCGCCTTTGCCTACGCTGGCGCCGTGACGCTCGAGGAACTCGAGACCGGCCGGCGGGTGGACCTCGATGCCGACCAGGCCCGCCCCACCGCCACCGCCGGCATGGACGCGGGGCTGCGCCAGCTCCGCCGCGACCTCGAGGAGCGGGGCGCCGCGCTGGTGGAGTGCCACCTGGCGGAGCCGTTCGAGGGACCGCTGCGCGACTACCTGACGCGCCGCCAGCGCTTGCCCTAGCGGCGGCGCCGGGACGATGTTCGCCACTCCGCTCTGGCTCGCCGCCCTCGCGGCGCTCATCGTGCCGCTGGCGCTCCATCTCTGGAGCCGCCGGCCCCGGCAGGTGATCCGGGTCGGCACCCTGCGCCATCTCGGCGAGGTGCCCCCCGCCCGCGCCCGCTCCACTCGGCTCTCCGAGCCGCTGCTGCTGTTCCTCCGGCTGCTGATCCTCGCCGCGATCGTGTTCGCACTCGCCGGCCCCCGAGTTCGCGGCGCTACCGTGGGCCGCCCAACGCGCCTGCTGCTGCTGGACCCGGCCCTGCACGCCGATCCGCTGCTCGATTCCCTGAACGCCGCCCGCGCCACCGTGCGGCTGATCTCGCCCGGGCTCCCCGAGCGCCGCCTGCCCCTGGCCCCCGCCGACACCGCGGCGGAGCCGCTCCTGTTTTGGGATGCGCTCCGCCAGGCCGACCGGCTGGTGGCCGATGGCGGCACCCTCGACCTCTACGCCCGGCCCCGCGCCGCGCGCCTCGGCGCGGTGCGTCCGGCGCTCCGGAGCATGGTGCGCTGGCACGTCCCGGCGGCGGAGGCGACCAGTCGCTGGCTGGTCTCGCTGACCGCGCTCCCGGGAGACAGCGCCGAGGCGCTGATCGGCGCCGGAAACGCCGGCGGCGTCGAGTACACCCGCCTCCGCGCCCGCGATCCCGGCGTGCTGCCACTCGCGGCGGGACGGACGCCGGCCCCGGTCACACCCCGTCGGCTGCATGTGCCGGGGGCCGACAGCTCCCGCCGTCTGGCGCTCGCCCTCCAGGCGGTGAGCGAGGAGCTGGGCCAGCGCGTGACCCTCGCCGCCACCGGAGACACGACCCTCGACCTGCCGCCGCATCTCCTCCCCGCCGAGGCGCTCGCCGATTCGCTCCTCGTACGGTGGCCCTGGCGCGCGGAGCTGAACGACCCGCAGGACCCGCGGGAGGTGAGCGTTGTCGCCGCGCTGCCGCAGGCGGCGGTCGCGGCCCGCGTGGCGCCACCCGAGATCCGCACCCGCGAGCTCCTCCTCCTCGCCGCCCTGCTGCTCCTCCTCGAGCGGTGGCTCGCCGGCCGCCCGCGCCGGAGGGCCGCGTGAACCCCGCCGCCGAACTCGGCTGGCTCTCGTTCCGACTCCGGCTGGAGCGCGCCGCGGGGTACTGGATCACCGGCATCGGCGGCGGCGCCGCGGCCGCCGGGGTGATGCACTCCTGGGTTCCGCTCGCCATCGGCAACCTCGCGGGCCTGGCCGTGGCGCTCACCGCCGATCGCTTCCGCCGCATCACGCCGCGGGACGTGGCGCTGCACCTCGATCGCGCGCTGCCGCAGCTGGAAGAGAGCGCCACCCTGCTGCTCCAGCCCCCCGGCGAGCTCCAGGGGCTCGCCCGCCTGCAGCGCGAGCGGATCGCCGCCCGCTGGAACTCGAGCCTGGTGGCGCGCGCCATTCCGCGGCGGGAGCTGCGGCGGGGACTCCTCACCGGCGCCGCGCTCGCCCTGCTCGGGCTGACCCTCTCCCGGCTGCCGCTCCCCCCCGCCAGCGCCACGAGCGGGCCCGCCGCCACCCTCCCCTCCGGCTCCGGCCCCCTCGCGGTGCGCGCGCTGGAGGCGGAGATCGTGCCGCCCGCCTACACCCGCGCCCCGACGCGGCGGAGCGCCGCGGAAGACCTGGAGGTGGAGGAGGGCTCCCGCATCACCTGGCTCGCCGCGCTGCGGGGGCCGGTGCGGGCGGCGTGGCTCCGGGGCACGAGCGGCGATTCGCTCCCGCTCCGGCACGCCGGCGGGGTGCGCTGGACCGGCGAGCTCCGCGCCGCCCGCTCCCAGCTCTGGCGGCTGGAGCTGACGGGCCCCGACACCGCCCGCGCCCGCTCTGGCGACATCCGGCTCGTGGTCCGCCCCGACCGCCCCCCGGTGCTGACGGTGCTCCGCCCCGAGGAGCGCACCGTCCTCGAGCCCGCCGCCCTCGCGCCGGTGCCGGTGGAGCTGCTCGCCACCGACGACTACGGCATCGACAGCGCGGGGCTGAACGTCACCATCGCCACCGGTCGCGGCGAGGCGGTGCGGTTCCGCCGGCTGCGGCTTCCGTTCACCAGCCGTGCCCCCGACGCCGGCGGCGCCCTCCGCCTCCGCGCCACCCTCGATCTCCCCGCGCTCGGCCTGGGCCCCGGCGACGAGCTCTACTTCGTCGCCGACGTCACCGACCACCGCGAGCCGGTGCCCAACCGGAGCCGCTCCGG
>JAEUJI010000215.1 GCA_016794805.1 Gemmatimonadota bacterium | reverse complement strand
CACCTCTCCACCTTTGGAGCAGGACCATGAACGGGCTCTCTATCATCATCCCCATCGTCTTCCTTGGCCTCGCCGTCACGGGGATCATCTCCGCGGTCATCGTGAAGCTGCAGCGACTGCGCATCGAGGAAGCCCGGCTGCGGGCCGGTTCAGCCGGGGACGAGGAGCTCGCGCACCAGGTCGTGATCCTCCAGCAGGAGATGGCCGAGCTGCAGGAACGGGTGGACTTCGCGGAGCGCATCCTGGCCCAGATGAAGGAGCCGCCCGCCCTGCCGCGAGGACCGGAGCCACCGGCCCGGCAGGATGGAGCATGACGGCCTGAGGCCGTCCAACGCTCAGCGCCATTTCGCGGTCCAAGCCCCCATGCGTAGATCCGCTTGCCTGCTGGCCGCGGCCCTGTCCCTGTCGGCGGCTCCACTCCGCTCGCAGGCTCCCTCCGCCCCGACCGTTACCGTGGTCAGCGGCTCAACCGCCGACGGGAGAGCCACCGACCTCTGGCTCGCCATCCTCCGCCGGCGGCTCTCGCCGGCGGCGTACGACAGCGTTGCCCCCCTCGTTCGGCCCAGGCTGCCGGAGGAGCAGGCATGGGCCGCGTCGATCGGGGCCCGCGCGCAGGCCTGGCCCACCGAGGTGGCTCCCCTCGCGCGGCTCTTTCCGGGGCTTCCGTCCCGCCCCGTCCAGGTCGTCCTTGGAAACCGCGGTGCCGAGGATGCCTTCACCCACGACTCCCTCACGATCGGCTTCGATCTCGCCGCGCTGGTGCGGGCCTATGGCCCTGCATCCGGCGCGGACACCCCGGAACGACTCGACCGGTTCTTCCGGCACGAAGTCGTCCACACGCTCCAGAAGCGCTGGCTGGCCCGGCACCCGTTCCCGGTCGGCGGGCCCATGGACATGGCGCTCCTGGATATCTGGCTGGAAGGAACAGGCAACTACTTTTCGCTGTCGCGGCGGTCGTATCCAGGGCCTGATGGAAACCCTGCACCGCTCTCCGCACGGACCCTTGCGACGCTCGAACCCCGCTTCGTGGGCCGCATGGCGGCGCTCGCCTGCGCCGATCCGGCGGGCGCACTGCCCCTTCTGGCCGACCTCTCCGCGGGCCCGTTCGACCAGAAGTGGGGCGCCCTTCCGGCCGCGCTCTGGCTGCTCGCCGAGCAGGGCGCCGACTCCGCTGCCCTCCGGCGTTTCGTGGCCGATGGCCCAACGGGCGTCTGGCAGCTGGCGCAGCGCCACCTCCCCGCCGCGTTGGCGGATTCGCTTGCACGCACCAGGGAGCGTGCCGCCGCCTGTTCCGTGACCCGCAGGCCGGCGCCACCGGGCTGACGGGGGAAGCGGCCAGGGCGCGGTCAGAGCCGGCGCCGATCCGCTCGCTTGCGCCAGGGGGCGTCGGCCGCCAGCTTTTCGCGGGGTCACCCGGCGGCGGGCCCCGGTACTCCGCTCCAGGAGGTCGGCATCCGGATCCACTCCCCTATCATGCTGCTCGGCCTCGTCATCCTGGCACGGGCCGCCGCCCTGCCGGCGCAAGCTCCCTCTACGCCAGAGATCCTGGCCGCCAGCGTGCTGCCACTGCCGACGGCGCTGCGGGACGGCGCCGGCGTCCGGCTGGTCTCCCCCGCCGGGGTAAGCATCCTCCGACCCAGCAGCAACGGACTCATGTGCACCGCGGATCGGCCGGGCGACGCGGTGTTCGACGTCCGCTGCTACCAGGTGGAGTTTCTCGCGGTGATGGACTACGTGCGCGCGGGGCGGCAGCAGGGGATGCCGGATTCCACGCTTGATGCCAGGCTGCGGGAGGCGGAGCGGCAAGGGGTGATCCGGTTCCCTGCGTCGCCGACGGCCGGCTACCGGATGCTGGGCCCGATCGCCGGCTTCGATTCGGCAGCGGTCACCACGACGACCGCGATTGACCGGTGGCAGTCGGTGCACTTCCCGTTTCGCACCGCCGCCGAGCTGGGGCTGCCGACCGAGCGCGAGGGGACGATGCCGTTCGTGATGAGCTCGGGCACCTGGTGGTCACACGTGATGATCGTGCACAACGCTGCGGCGCTCCCGTGATCCCGCCGCGGCGCCGGCCGCAGGCTCCCCTCCTCGCCGCCATCATCCTGGCCTTCGGTTGCGTGGACGCGTACGGCCTGCTGACCCTGCGCCGCGCGCTGGCCCGGGAGTTTCACCACGAGGAGATCGGGGTCAGCGTCACCGACGGCCTGGCGCTGACCGTGACCTTCGTGAACCAGCTCCCGGCGGATGCGCCCTGCGACACCCTGACGGCCTTCGCGCTCAGGGTCGCCTCGTTCGTGAGCCGCACCTATCCAGGCTTCGACACCCTCCAGGTGGTGAGCGTCGCCTTTGCGCACCGCGGGCCGGACGACTCGGGCCGGCCGACGAGCGCCCACCTCCCCTTCCGCTTCAGCCGCGATGCCCTGCGGAGCGGGGAGCTCGCGGCGGAGAGCGCCGGCGCCGAGGCGCTCTGCGCGCTGGACGTTCCCGAGCCGCCGATGGACGCGGGGCGGGACACCTCCACCGCGGTGCCGCCATGACCACGGTCCGCATCGCGCTGGCCAACCTCCCCCACCCCGCCAGGCCGGACCACTCGGTGGCACTCGCCACCGGCGCCATCGAGCAGGCGGCGCGGGCCGGGGCGCTGGTGGTGGCGTTTCCGGAGTGCTTCGTGCCCGGCTACCGGCTGCCGGGGCGGCCGCTCCCGCCCCCCGACGCCGCCTTCCTCGAGCGCGCCTGGAGCACGATTGCCCGGTGCGCGGCCGACCATCGGG
>JAEUJI010000286.1 GCA_016794805.1 Gemmatimonadota bacterium | reverse complement strand
CGGGAGGTGAGCAGGTCCCGCCAGCCATCCAGCTCGATGCTCGTCACGGTGAACCGGACCGGTGTCGGTCGCGGGTTCACCAGCACCACGATGCCGCCGCGCCGGAAGGCGATGACGTTGGAGGGGGCGCTGGTGCGGATCTCAGCGAAGTCGCCGCGGATGAGGGCCGGTTGGGTCCGGGTCAGCTCCAGCACCTGGCGGTAGAAGTCGCGGGCCTCCGCGGCGTGAGGCTGCTCCCACTGCACCAGTTCCCGCTCGAACAGCGGCAGCTTCTGCGGGCTCTCGACTTCCTGCCCATTGTAGAGCAGCGACCGGCCCGGGAGCAGCGCCGTGGCCACGAAGGCGGCCCGCGCCCCCGCGCCGAAGATCGCGACCGGGGTCTCGTCCCAGGCGGTCTCGTCATGGTTGGTGGTGAAGCGGAGGCGCATGCCCCCCCGCGGCATGCCGGCGAGCTCGGCGATCTCCCCCCGGACGTAGCTGGAGGCGGGCGCGCCTTTCCAGACCGCCTTGAGCCGCTTGTACGACTCCCAGCCGTAGGTCAGGTCGAAGCCCTGGCGGTGCAGCTCCAGGTCCCCCCACTCGGCCAGGAGCAGGATGGGCCGGGGCACCGCCGCGCGGAGCGCCGGGAGCGCCTCGGCCCAATAGTCGTAGGGGATGAACCCGGCGACGTCCATGCGGTAGCCGTCGATGCCATACTCGGTGAGCCACCAGCGCAGCACGTCGGTCATCTCGCGGCGCACCGCGGGGTTGCCGTAGTCGAGCTGGGCCACGTCGGTCCAGTCGGTGAGCTTGCCATCGGCGTCACGCGGCACCATCGGCCGCCCCTGCTCGTCGCGGAAGTAGTAGTCGGGGTGCTCGGCGACCCAGGGGTGATCCGGCGAGGTATGGTCGGGGACCCAGTCGAGGATGAGCTTCATGCCCCGGGCATGCACCGCCTCGACCAGGGCCCGGAAGTCGTCGTGGGTGCCGTAGGCGGGATTGATGCCGCGGTAGTCCATCGCGGCGTAGGGGGAGCCCAGGGTCCCCTTGCGGTTGAGGACGCCGATGGGGTGGATCGGCATCAGCCAGACGACGTCCGCCCCCGCGGCCTGGATCCGGTCGAGGCCCTCGATGACGCCGCGGAAGTCACCGCGCGCGGAGAAGTCCTGCACGAAGACCTCGTACAGCGCGCTGCGGGCGACCCAGGAGGTATCGGGGGCCAGGGACTGGGCCGAGACCGCGGGGGCCCCCGCGGCGAGCAGGAGCCCGGCGACGAGAGCCAGCGTGTACTTCTTCATGGTCTGTGCTCCTCGTACGGTTGCCGTCGCCGAGCCTACAGCTTCGTCGCGGTGTCGATCGCGATGGCGGACATGGGGATGAGGTCCAGCGGGACGGCACCGACCGCGTCCACCGTGAGTGACGTGCCGGCGCAGGCGCCGCCGACCCGGCCGCCGGTCAGGCGGTCGCAGTAAGTCCCGGGGGCGAGCCCGGTGGTGACGGTGTCCACGAGCCCGGTGGCTTCCCGATTGATGGCCACGAAGCCCAGCGTGCCACGGGAGAAGGCGATGGCGTTGGCGCCGTTGTCCCACCAGTGGGTGACGGCGGTGCCGGCCACGACCTTCCGGAAGCGCACCATGGTGCGGATGGACGGGTCACGGTGCTCGCAGACCCACTGGCCGATGCCCGCGGTCTCCAGGCTCGTGGCGCAGGTCACCGGCAGGGTCCAGCCATTGCCGTCGGAGGTGGGGCCCATCGAGGCGCCGGCGGGGCAGGTGAAGGCGTAGCCCGACAGCACCGAGGGGAAGCCGTAGGGCTGCGCCAGCATCCAGACGTTGGCGAGGCGGTACGAGTCCCCGTCCTGGTAGCCCAGGCCGCAGCTCCGCTGGGTGTCGTGATTCTGCAGGAAGACCAGCGCCTTGGTCGAGGGGATGAGGCCCCATGCCGCCTCGGAGAACTGGTGCCCCGGGGGGCCGGCGGGATTGAGGTCCGAGACCTTCTCGCCGTTCAGGTTACGGAACTTGCTGCCGACACCGGTGAAGGTGAACTCGGTGATGTCGGCCCAGCCGCCGGTGCCGTACCCGACCCCGTAGTAGTTGGGCTTGGTCACCGCCTCCCCGCCACCGCCGACGACCTCCAGGAAGAGGTATGGGATGGGCTTGCCCTCCCCGGTGAGCGTGGCGTTCACGCGGTCGATGATGTCGTCGAGTTCCACCGGCTGGATGTGCTTGGCGGCGTCAATCCGGTAGCCCGCCACGCCGATACGCCCCAAAGCGATGAGGTAGTCGGCGAGCTTCTGCCGGACGGTGGGGCTCCCGGTGTTGAGGTCCGGCAGGGAGAAGAGCTCGCAGTCCTGCACGTTGGCGGCGCTCTGGTAGTTATTGAGCGCGCAGGGGGTGTGGAAGTCCGCCGGCGTCCAGAGGCCCGGGTAGCTGTACTTGGTGTAGGCCGTGCCGTTGCTGCCGGTGCCGGGGCTCGGGAAGTTGGTCATGTGGTTGATGACCGCGTCCACCACGATGCCTACCCCGGCGGCCTGGCAGCGGGCGACCATGTCGGCGAACTGGACGTCGGTGCCGGAACGGCTCCGGGCCAGGCTGTAGCTCACC
>JAEUJI010000120.1 GCA_016794805.1 Gemmatimonadota bacterium | reverse complement strand
TCTGCGACCGGGCGCTCATCACCCAGGTCGAGTTGCGGCACCGACTGCGGCTCCGCGCCGGGTACCGGTGGCGCGACCCGGAGCACCAGGAGCTGGACCGCTACCTCGGCATCGAGGACACGGAGCTGGTCCTCTTCGGCGACGCGGGGACCGCCTGGCTTGCCGGTGACGGCCCGGGACGGGTCCCCTCCGACCGGATCCGCGCGCTGAGCGAATGGCGGGCGGATGTCGGCGTCGGCATCGACGCCGGCGGCATTGCGGCCTACCTCGCCAAGCCGGTCACCGACGGCGAGCCGGTCCGGTTCTTCCTGCGCCTCGAACGGCGGTTCTAACGTCGTGAGCCGGCGCGAACGCTGGACCAGGCGCGGTGACGGGATGCGCGGGCTCGCGCTGCTGGCCACCCTGACGCTCGCGACCGGCATCCCGCTGCGCGGCCAGGATACCGCCCAGGTGGCGCTCGAAGTGACCCTCGCCACGCCCTCCCGTGACCCGCAGGTGGCCACCCGGCAACTGCTCGAGGATACCCCCTGGCTGGCCGCGCTGCGGGAGGGGCTGCCCATCCGCTTGCAGTACCGGCTGGAAATCTGGCGCTCGCGCAACGGCTGGCTGGACGACGTGCAGCGCACGGTGGACTGGATGCTGGTGGTGCGGCACGAGCCGGTGCTGGACCAGTTCTCCGTCACCCGGCTTGGGCCGGGCAACTTCTCCCAGACCAAGCGCTACGGCACGGCAGGGGCGCTCGCCGAGGTCCTCGGCATCCGCTACCAGTTCCAGATCAGTCCGCGGGACCCGGGGCGGTACTACTACACCACCTCGCTCGAGGTGACCACCCTGTCCGATTCAGACCTGGAGAAGTTCGAGCGGCTGCTGCGGGGGGAGCTGCGCAGCGATGGCGGGGGTGGATCGCTGGCGGACCGGGCCCGGCGCCTGGTGCTGCGGCTCGCGGGACTGCCGACGCTCAGGTTGAGCGGACGGTAGGAGATGTTTGAGGTGCGGTAGGACGGCAGGACGCGACGGGACCCTAGCCTCCGAGGGCGCGGAGCGCCTCCGGGCCGTAGAACAGCTTGATGTACTTCGACTGGGTGGACGTCAGCCGGCGGACCGCCCAGGCCAGGTGCACGAAGTGCGGCTCATGCGGGTGGGTGTGGGGGTGCATGCCGCACTCCGACGGCAACCGGTTGCCCTTGCGGGTGTTGCAGGTGCTACAGGCGGTCACCACGTTGGTCCACTCGTTGGACCCGCCGCGGGACAGCGGCACCAGGTGGTCCCGGGTGAGGCACTCGCGGCCGCGCAGCTCCAGGTGGAAGCGCTCGCAGTACTGGCAGCGGTAGCCGTCGCGGGCAAAGAGGAAGGTGTTGGTGACCTGGCGGCGGAATCGGCGGGGGACGTGCACGAACTTGACCAGCCGGATGATCGCCGGTTTGGGAAGGACGAGGCGCTCACTGCGCACCACGTCCCGTCCCTCCGCTTCGACGATTTCCGCCTTGCCCTCGATCACCAGCCGGAGGGCGCGTCGCACGGGCACCATGGTCAGGGGCTCGAAGGACGCGTTGAGCGCCAGGCACCGCACCGGGTATTTCGCTCCACTGAGAGGACCTACAATCGTACCTTGTCCCGGTCAGGGGGCGCAAGCAACGGGTCGGTTACCGGGTGAGGGCCGCCAGCCGGGCCTCGACCAGGAGCCGGACCCGCGGGTTCTTGGTGATGATCAGCAGGGTGTCGTCCCCGGCCAGGGTCCCGATGATCTCCTTCCAGCCAGCCTGATCCAGCGCCGCCGCCACCGCGGGGGCGCCCCCGGTGGCCGTCTTGACCACGATGAGCGGTCCGGTCCCGTCCACGCTGACCAGCAGGGTGGGGAGGATCTGGGTCAGGTCGGGCCGCAGGGAGCCCTCGTGCGGGTTGGCGTAGTAGGAGCCCCCCTGCGGGTCCACCAGCTTCGCCAGTCCCAGTTCCCGGATATCGCGCGACAGGGTCGCCTGGGTGACGGTGATGCCCTCCCCGCCCAGCGCCTCGCGGAGTCCATCCTGGCTTTCGATACGGCGTTCACGGACCATGCGGAGGATCGCAGCGTGGCGCTGGAGTTTCATGGGGGACACAACTCCCGGGGGGCTGACAGCGGTGCGCTGCAGCGGGTTGGAGTCAGCGGTGGGAACGGGGGCACCGGAAGCCCCCTGACCCACAGTTCAGCCAGCAGCTGATAGCTGACAGCACGCAGCTGTCACAGCCTTTTCCTGCGGTACATCTCCCGGCCGGCGAGACAGGTCAACAATACCGCGTCCGGGCCGAGGGACAAGACGGCCTCGGGAAGATGCCCGGCGCCGGTGCGTCCGGGAAGGCGGAACACCGCGAGGTCTCCCCAATTCCCGGGGCGGAGACTCCCGATCTCCTGCTCCAGGCCGAGTGCCCGGGCCGCGTCCCGGGTGACCAGCCGGAGCGCCTCCTCCGCCCCCAGCGCCCCGAGCGCCCGGGCCGCGCGCGCCTCGGCCAGCAGGTCGAGCGGCGCCACGCTCGCCACCGAATCGGTGCCGACGCCCACCCGGAGACCGGCGGTGAGCAGTGCGGCCAGCGGAGCCGAGCCCTTGGCGTGCCGCACGTTGGAACGGGGGCAGTGCGCCACCGCCACGGCACCGCGCCGCAGGATCTCGATGTCGGCCGCGCCGACCCGCACCAGGTGGATGCAAAGCGTCCGTGCCGAGAGGACGCCGTGTTCCTCGAGCCAGGCCACCGGTGTCCGGCCCGGGGGGGGCAGGAGCGGGATCCCCCGCCCTTCCCACGCCCGCGCGAAGCCGCCACTTCCCTGCTCGAGGAGCAGCGACTCATCCTCTGACTCGGCGAGGTGCACCGCCAGCGGGAGGCCCGCCTTCCGGGCGTGGTCCGCCACCCGGGCGTAGAGTGGCCCGCTCACGCTGTAGGGGGCGTGCGGGGAGAGGCCGAGCCGCACCCGGGCGGAGGTGAAGCGGGAGAGCTCGGCCAGGCGACGGATGGCGCCGGCCATCGCCTCCTCCGCCTGATCGGGATGGGGACCGAACACCTCGTGATAGGCGATCCCGCTGCCACCGGCCTCCGCCAGCGCCTCGATGACGGCCCCGGAGTCGCCGGTATCCGCCACGGTGGTGACCCCGGCTGCCCAGCAATCCCGGAGGCCCTGACGGGCGGCGGCGAGGAAGTCCGCCGGGGTGCGCGCCGCCTTGAGCGCGATGATGTGCCGGATCCAGGCGGGGAAGTCGGCGTCCAGCACCTGGTGATCGAGGCCGGTCAGTTCGAGGTGGGTGTGGGCGTTGATCAGGCCGGGGAGGATGACGGCGTCCGGCAGGAATTCAGCGGGCACCCCCGGCGGCGTGGGAAGGGCCGTGGCCGCGCCGACCGCGGCGATGCGGCCGCCGCCATCCAGCAGCACTGCGCCATCACGGATCGGCGGCCCCTCGATCGGCAGGACCCAGGGGGCCGCCAGCCGTCGAGGGGCGCCGGTCATCACGGCCGATTCTGCAGCGGATTACCGGAGCTGGGGCCGGCGCCTGGCCCGGTGCCCGACCCGGCCCCCCACGGATTGTGGATGGGGCAGAATTCCCTGGGCTCGGTGCCGAGCAGGAACGACTCCACCGACAGCGAATCCTTGGGGCAGAACGGCGTGAACTTCTTCCCGGTCTGCCGGTCCACTTCCGCCACGGTGAGCCCGTCGGGCCGGGGCCAGCCGGAAGGGATCGGCCGGCGCTCGTAGATCTCCTTCATCATCATGGTCCAGGCGGGAGCGGCGAGCCGGCCGCCCTGGGCGTTGTCCATGATTTTCTGGGGCCGGTCCATCCCCATCCACACGCCGGCCACCAGGTCCGGGGTGAAGCCGATGAACCAGACGTCGGCGCCGTCGTTCGTGGTGCCGGTCTTGCCCCCGGCGGGGATCGGGCCGAGCTGACTGCCGACGGTGCCGGCGGCGGTGCCCCGCCGGACGACGTCCCGCAGGCCGTCGAGCATCAGCCAGGCAAGCGCTGGGTCCAGTACCTGCTCCGAGCGGGGCCGGGGCTGCCACAGGACATTGCCGTTCCGGTCCTCGACCCGTTCGATCGCGTAGGGGGTGGTGCGGGTGCCCAGGGTGGCGAAGGGACTGAAGGCGGCGATCATCTCGATGGGGATGACGGAGGCGGCCCCGATATAGGTCGAGGGGTACGGCGGCACCGGGGTGCTGATGCCGAAGCGCGCCGCCTCCCCCACGACGGCCTGGGGGCCGATGTCGTCGCCCAGGCGGATCGCGGGGATGTTCCGGCTCTCGTAGAACGCCTCCTTGAGCGACATCGGTCCGGCGAACCGGTTGTCGTAGTTCTGCGGCTCCCACGGCGGCTCCCCGGGCGTCATCTCCATGCTGATCGGGGTGTCCTCGACGATGTCGGCCCAGGTGTGCCCGGCCCGGAGCCCCGCGGCGTAGACGATCGGCTTGAACGTGGAGCCGGCCTGCCGCACCGCCTGCACCGCCCGGTTGTACTTGTTGTCGTTGAAGTCGCGGCCGCCGACCATGGCCAGCACCTTGCCGGTCCGGGCCTCCAGCACCACCGCCAGTCCCTGGAGATAGGGGGACTCCGCCAGCGGCTCGGCGTCGTCGGCCCGCTTCTCGAGGTAGTCGGCGTAGGTGGCGCGGGGATAGGTGCCGTAGCGGACCTTGTTGCGCTCGACCTCGTCCAGCTGGCGGCTCAGGGCGCGTTCCGCCGCCTGCTGAATGTCGAGATCCACCGTGGTGTAGATCCGGAGCCCGTCCTTGTAGAGCTGGCTGCCGAAGCGGGTCTGCAGCTGCTGCCGGACGTACTCGGTGAAATACGGCGCCACCTCGCTGAAGTCGGAGCGGGTGGACAGCAGCAGCGGATAGGCCTTCCAGCGCTCCGCGTCATCCCGGCTCAGCACCCCCTCGTCGGCCATCAGCTGGAGGATGAGGTTCCGGCGCTCGACGGAGAAGTCGGGATTCCGGCGCGGGTTGTAGCGGGTGGGGGAGCGGGGGATCCCGGCCAGGGTGGCGGCCTCCGCCACGTTGAGCTCGCGGGCGGTCTTGCCGAAGTAGCGCTGGGCGGCGGCCTCCACCCCGAAGGCGCCGTTCCCGAGGTTGATCTGGTTCAGGTAGAACTCGAGCACCTTGCCCTTGGCGAAGTTATGCTCGATCTCGAAGGCGACGTGCATCTCCCGGAGCTTGCGCTTGAGCGTCCGGTCCTGGCGGCTGATCTCGTCGGGGAAGAGGTTGCCCGCCAGCTGCATGGTGATGGTGGAGAACCCCTGCACCCGGCCCTGGCCGGTGAGCAGGTAGACCAGCGTGTGGCGGACGGCGCCGAACGCGCGCACCCAGTCCACCCCGCCATGCTCTTAGAACCGCTTGTCCTCCACCACCACGAAGGCCGCGACGGCGGCGGGCGAGATCTGCTCCAGCGACACCACCGTCCGCCGCTCGGCGCCCAGGTCGGTGATCAGGCGGCCGTCCGCGGCGTAGACCTTGGAGGCCTGGGCGGGATCGTACTCGCGGACCAGCGAGGCGATCGAGGGGCAGGCGCTGTTGGCGCAGGCGCGGGTCCAGGCGGCGACCACCACGCCCAGCCCCAGCATCCCGACGGCGAGCACCGTGGTGATCAGGTTGCTGCGGATGCGCGGGGTGTACCACCAGCGGCGCAGCGTGGTCAGGGGACGGGGAGCCATGGCATCAATCTAGACGAACGAGGCGGGCCCCTGCACCACCTCCGGGCCGGCCGGCCGCGGATCGGCTTGCGGGGGGCCGGGGACCCGCCCTAGGATTCGCGACCGATGCCCACCCTCCTCGACGCCCTGACCGCGCGCGGCTTCGTCCACGACGCGACCCCCGGGCTGGCCGGCCGGCTCACCCAGGGCCCCATCACCGGCTACGTCGGCTTCGACCCGACGGCCGACTCCCTCCACGTGGGAAACCTGGTGCCGGTCATGGGCCTGGCCTGGCTGCAGCGGTTCGGCGGCACTCCGATCATCCTGGTCGGGGGCGGGACGGGCCTGGTCGGGGATCCCAGCGGCAAGCGCGCCGAGCGGCCCATGCTGGCGGTGGAGCAGATCGACCACAACGTGCGCCGCATCCGGGGGCAGCTCGAGCAGTTCCTCTCGTTCCAGGGCGCCAACGCGGCCCGGCTGCGGGACAACGCCGACTGGCTCCGGCCGCTCCGGCTGCTCGACTTCCTGCGCGACGTGGGCAAGCACTTCACCCTCAACTACATGCTGCAGAAGGACGCGGTGAAGAGCCGGATGGAGACCGGCATCTCGTACACCGAACTCAGCTACATGCTGGTGCAGGCGTACGACTTCTGGCACCTGTGGAAGACGGAGCACTGCGAGCTGCAGATGGGCGGCAGCGACCAGTGGGGCAACATCACCGCCGGGACGGAGCTGATCGGGCGCCGCGAGTCGGCGAGCGCGCACGGCCTGGTCTTCCCCCTGCTCACGAATGCCGCCGGCGGCAAGTTCGGCAAGAGCGAGGGAGACAACGTCTGGCTCGACCCGGCGAAGACCTCCCCTTACCGCTTCTACCAGTTCTGGCTCAACAGCGACGACCGGGACGTGGAGCGGCTGCTCCGGTTCTTCACCTTCCTCGAGCTCGAGGAGATTGCCGCCCTGCTCTCGGCGCAGGCCGGCGACCCGGGGAAGCGGGTGGCGCAGCGTCGGCTGGCCCAGGACCTGACTGCGCGGGTGCATGGCGCCGCAACCGCGGAAAGCGTGGTGCGGGCCAGCGGGCTCCTGTTCGGCGGGCTTGCCCTGGCGGAGGCGGGGCCGGAGGTGTTCGAGGTGCTGGCCACCGAAGTGCCGACGGTGACGCTGCCCCGCACCGAGGTCATTGGGCTCGGGATCGTGGATGCCCTGGTGCGGGTGGAGCTGGCGGCGTCCAGGGGCGAGGCGCGCCGGGGGCTGGCGCAGAAGGGCTTCTCGCTCAACGGCCAGCCCCTGACCGACCCTGATCGGTTGCTCGGCGCGGCGGACATCCTCGCCGGCGGCTACCTGATGCTGCAGAAGGGAAAGCGGAATTACGCGCTGATCAAGCTCAGCTGACACCCACCCTCACCACCCGGAGCGGACCATGCACGGCGAATTCATGAAATTCCTCAAGGAATACGGCGTCATCGGCCTCGCCATCGCCGTGATCATCGGCGGCAAGGCGGGAGATCTGGTCAAGTCCATCGTGGATGGGCTGCTGATGCCGCTCGTGGGAATGGTGCTGCCGTCTGGGAACTGGCAGGAATGGGCCCTCGGCCCGTTCCAGATCGGCGCCGTGCTCGGCGCGCTGCTCAATTTCGTGATTGTGGCCTTCCTGGTGTTCCTGTTCGCCAAGAAGGTGCTGAAGGAAGAGACCGTCACCAAGAAGTAGGGAGGCCGACGGGGGCCAGGGCACCTCCTGGCCCCCAGCCTACCACCGGGTCCGTCGCGTCCCCCGGGATGCCTTTCCGCCGGCCAGCCCCCCCAGCACGCCCCGCACCAGCGCCCGGCCCACCGAGCGCGCGATGGTGGTTCCCAGCGCCCCGAGCACCGACACACCGACCTTGGCCCCGGGGGACATGCCGCTCCTCCCACCGCGCTTCGGCTCCGCTTCCGCCGCGGGCGCCGGCGCCTTTGCGATCCGGGCCGCCAGCATCTCGCGCGCGCTCTCCCGATCCACCGCCCGGCCATACTCCGCCACCAGGTCCGACTGCCGGATGTCCTCCTGCAGCTCTTCCGGCGTGAGCGGCGCCATCCGGGAGGCGGGGGGGATGAGGCGCGTGGCCACGACGGGCGTCGGCACGCCACGGGGATCGAGCGCGGTCACGACCGCCTCCCCGATCCCCAGGGAGGTGAGGGTGGCCTGCAGGTCGTAGAACTCGGTGCGGGGAAAGGTGCGGACGGTGGCCTTGAGGGCCGCCTCGTCATCGGGGGTGTGGGCGCGGAGGGCGTGCTGCACCCGGTGCCCGAGCTGCGCCAGGATGTCCGCCGGGACGTCCTTGGGCGTCTGGGTCACGAAGTACACCCCCACCCCCTTGGAGCGGACCAGCCGTACCACCTGCTCCACCTGCTCCAGGAACGCCTTGGAGGCGTCGTTGAACAGGAGGTGCGCCTCGTCGAAGAAGAACACCAGCTTGGGCCGCTCCAGGTCGCCGGCTTCCGGCAGGGTGTGGTACAGCTCCGCCAGCAGCCACATCATGAAGGTGGAGAAGAGCCTGGGGCGGTCCTGCACATCCGCCAGTTCGAGACAGGTCACCACCCCGCGGCCGTCCCGGGTGGTCGCCAGCAGGTCCTGCACATCGAACTCGGGCTCGCCGAAGAACTGCTCCGCGCCTTGCGCCTCGAGCTCGATCATCTTGCGCAGCAGCACCCCGACCGTGGCCGACGACATGCCGCCGTACCCCTCGAGCTGCGCCTTGCCCTCGTCCCCGCCCAGGAACTGGAAGACGGCCCGGAGATCGCTGAAGTCGAGCAGGGGCAGCCCCTGATCATCGCAGTACTTGAAGACCAGGCTGAGCACGCTGGTCTGGGTCTCGTTGAGCCCCAGGACCTTGGCGAGGAGCAGCGGCCCGAAGCTCGAGACGGTGGCGCGGAGCTGCACGCCGAGCTTGCCGGTCAGGCTCACGAACTCGACCGGCACCCCGGCCGGGGTCCAGGTCCAGCCGATATCGGTGGCCCGCTGGTTCACCCGGTCGCTCGGCTGTCCCGGCATGGCCAGGCCCGAGAGATCCCCCTTGATGTCCGCCACGAAGACCGGCACGCCCTGCCCCGCGAGCTGCTCGGCCAGGAGCTGCAGGGTCTTGGTCTTGCCCGTGCCGGTGGCGCCGGCGATGAGCCCATGCCGGTTCATCATGGCGAGCGGGATCCGGATCTTCGGCTCCTGATGCACCCGGCTGCCCTCGAGGGCGCCGCCCAGGATCACGGCGGGGCCGGCGAAGCCATAGCCGGTGGCGAGCTGGTCAGCGAGGGTACCGGGCATGGGGGGCGTGGGTTAAGGGGAACGGGAGAACGGGAACGCCTTGTGCCAGAGAATGCGCCGTGAGTGGCGGGCGGGGCAAGGGCCGCCGACGCCCCGCGCTACGCGAAGCGGTCCAGCACGTCCGTGACCCGCACCATCTCCTCCACCGTATTGTAGCAATGCGGGCTCAGGCGCAGCGCCCCTTCGCGCAGGCTGCAGTAGATTCGCGCCTCGCGCAAGGCGCGGTACGCTTCCTCAAGCCGGGGCGGCGCCACGCAGATGATGCCCGAGCCGCGCGCGCCCGGAGGGGAGGTCACGGGGACACCACGCCTTCCCGCCCACGCGCGGACCGGCTGCTGCAGGGCGCCCAGGTGGCGCTGGATCTCGGCCACGCCGAGCTCGGCGAGGAGCCCGAGGGACACCGTCATGCCGTACATGTCCTGGAACGGGAGGCTGATCAGCTCGAAGCGCCGGGCATCCGACCGAAGCACATCCTGGTAGTCGGTGAGGCGGGAGAAGTCGTCGGTTCCCTCGTAGGCCATCCAGCCGGTGACGGCGGGATGCAGCGCGGGGATCAGCTCGCGGCGGACATAGAGGAATCCGCTGCCCCAGGGCGAGAGCAGCCATTTCTGCGCGCCGGTCGCGAGGATGTCCACCGGGGTGGCCCGCACGTCCACCGGCAGCTGGCCCAGCGCCTGGATGGCGTCCACCACGAGGTACTTGCCCAGTTCCCGGGTGGCGCGGGAGAGCCGGGCCACATCCACGGTGTACCCGTTGGCGAACTGGGTGAGGGACACCGCCAGGCAGCGGACGGCGGGGTCCGCGAGCCGCGCCACCAGGTGCTCCTCATCCGGGAACCCGTCGGCGGTGGCCGGGACCAGCTCCATGGTCACGCCCTGCTCGCCGAGCCGCTTCCAGGGATATACGTTGGCGGGGAACTCGCGGTCACTGACCAGGACCACGTCCCCGTCCCGCCAGGGCAGGGCCTGGGCGGCGAGGCACAGGCCGTAGCTGGTGTTGGTGGTCAGCGCGATCTCCGCCGGCTCGGCGTTGATCAGCCGGGCGGCGGCGGCGCGGGCCGCCGCCAGGCCGCCGAACATGTCATCGTGGGTCAGCTCGAAGGGCCGGGCGCGGCGGTGGAGGAACCGCTCGCCCGCCTGGCGGGTGCGTTCGGGCAGGGGACCGATCGAGGCGTGGTCGAGGTACGTGGTCTGACCGGCCCAGGGAAACTCCGCGGCCCGCAGGCCGGCGATGTCGTAACCCACTCTTCTCAACCCTCCCGCTTCCGGCGTACGTTTCGGCACTCCCGAACCGTGGATGAAGGTAATGGCCCTCGGTGGTCCCTTCACGCTGGTGCTGAGCGGCGGCGGCCTCAAGGGGCTGGCGCACATCGGCGTGCTCAAGGCCCTGGACGAGCGCGGGCTGACTCCCGGCCTGGTGGTGGGGAGCAGCATGGGCTCGCTGGTGGCCGCGGCCTGGGCGGCGGGGATGCCGCTGGAGGAGATGACCGAGCGCGCCCTCGCGGTCCGCCGCAAGGACATCTTCCAGGTGGCGCACGTGGACATGGCGCTCAAGCGGATGCGCTCCCCGGCGGTCTACCGCCGGGAGCCGCTCGATGCGCTGATCGCTTCCCTGGTCGGGAACCGGACCTTCAGCGACCTGGCGCGCCCGCTCCTCATCAACACCGTCGAACTCAACTCCGGCATGCAGGTATTCTGGGGGCTCCCCGGGCTCCGCGAGGCCCGGGTGGCGGACGCGGTGTTCGCCTCCTGCGCCCTGCCCGGGATCTTTCCGCCCCGGGAGATCGACGGCCGCTGGTATGTGGACGGCGCGGTGGTCGAGAACATGCCGGTGCAGGTCGCCGCGGCACATGGGGCGGGCCCGGTAATGGCGGTGGACGTGGGGGCCACCAGCGCCCTCCGCTCCAACGTGCAGGACGATGGCTTCGCCGCCACCTACATCCGCGGGCTCGAAATCGTCATGCAGACCATGATGGAGAGCCGGCTGCGGCACTGGGGCGCGCCGCCCCTGGTCCTGGTGCACCCCAGGGTGGAGCATGTGTCGCTGTTCGCCTTTGGCCACAACCGGGAACTGATCGAGGAGGGGCACCGCGCCACCCTGGACCTGCTGGACATGCTGGGACCGGAGTTCGATCCGGCGGGACACGGGGTGTACCCCCAGCGGAAGGTGCAGATCCGGGTGGATCGCGAGCGGTGCGTGGGGTGCGGCGCCTGCGTGATGCACGCCCCCTGGGTGTTTGAGATGGACGAGGGGGGCCGTGCCGCGGTGCGCCAGCCGGTCCAGTCCTGGTCCCCGCTGGACGGCGCCTACGTTCGGAACTGCCCCACCTACGCCATCAGCGCCCGGCTCGCGACACCCAGTCGCCCCTGAAGGCCGCCGCGGCCGCGTCGAGCCCCTGCGCCACCCGGCTCCAGCTGAACTCCCGTTCCACCCGGGCCCGCCCGGCGGCTCCCATCACCCGGGCGCGGGCCGGGTCCAGCAGCAGCGCCTGCACCGAGTGCGCCGCGGGAATCTCGTCCCGGGTCTCCACCACGAAGCCGGTGACGCCATGGGTGACGGCATCCACGGTGCCGCCACCCGCCCCGGCCACGACCGGCACCCCCGAGGCCTGCGCCTCCAGCAACGAGAGACCGAATCCCTCCGCCTGCGGGCCCTCCTCACGGGACAGGCCGAGGTACACGGTTGCCGCGCCATAGAGCGCGGGCAGATCCGCCTCCGGCACCGGACCCAGCCAGCGGACATACGGCGCCACCCCCAGTTCCCCCGCCTTCCGCTCCAGCTCCGGGCGCGCCGGCCCCTCCCCGGCGACGGCGTAGCCGAGGTCGAGTCCCTGCTGCCTCAGCCAGCGCAGCACCTCGAGGCCGCGGTCCACCCCCTTGTGGCGCTGCAACCGGGCCACCGTGAGGAGCCAGGGCCGGCGGTCGAGACCGTAGCGCCGCCGGATCGCCTCGGTGCCGAGTCCGGGACGGAAGCGGTCCCCGTCCACACCGGGCGGAACCACCCGCAGCCGCTCGGCGGCCTCCGGCACACCCAGGGCCCGGGCCAGCTCGCAGTAGCGGCTGGCGGTCCAGTGACTGATCGCCACGGCGCCCGACGCGTCGCCCACGATCCCCGCGGCCCGGCGCCGGCGGGCGGGGCGCTCCTCCGCCTGGCGCAGGAGCAGCTGCACGTCGAGCCCGTAGACGATCAGGCCGTAGGGCAGCCCCTGGCGGCGGCCGACATACCGCGCCACGTGTCCCGCGGGCTTGAGGTTTCCGGCCCAGAGAAACTCCGCCCCGCCGTTCCGGGCCAGCCGCCGAGCCCGCCAGCTCCACGCCGCCAGTCCGTACCAGGCCCGGAGCCGCTCGCTCGGCACCGGCACCCGGTCCACCGGGGAGGGGCAACCGGCGTCGAACGCTTCGCTCCCCGGCATGCGCCCGGTGGAGACCGCCAGGCTGCCCGCCGGGGCGTGGCGGGCGATCTCCCCCAGCGCCCGCGCGATCCCGCCGCCAATCGGCGGGAAGTCGTAGGCCAGGAGCAGCGCAGGGGTGGGCGTCATGTCTCAGCGGCCGAGCACGTCGTGATACAGGTCGATGGTCTGGTCCAGGGTGCGGGAAAAGGGGAAGCCCCCGCGCGCGCGCCGTCGCGCCTCCGCTCCGAGCCGCGCGGCGAAGGCCGGATCGCCGAGCACCCGGTCAATGGCCACCGCCCACGCGGCGGGGTCGGTGGGATGGACCAGGAGCCCGTCGAGCCCATCGCGCACGATCACCGCGTTGCCGCTGGCGTCCGAGGCGATGACCGGCTTGCCGAGGGCCATTGCCTCGAGCACCGCCTGGGGCAGCGCATCCCAGCGCGAGGGGTGCAGTGCCAGCTCGATCAGGTCGTAGAGGGGGCGGACATCGGGCAGGAACGGCAGCCGCACGACGGCGTGCCGGTCCGGGATCTCGCGCAGTGGCGCGGTGAGGGCCACGCCATCCAGCCCGCTGAGCACGAGGCGCACCGGCGTCCGGAGCAGCGGCAGCGCCTGGAGCACCACCCACTGGTCCTTGGGCCGGGCCACGATCGCGATGGTGCGCCGGTCAGGGTCGCCGCCGATCCGCTCGCGCCAGGCCGCCCGCTCCGCCTCGTGGACGGGCCGGTCCAGCCGGTCCAGCAGGACGCCGTTGTGGATGACCTGCAGCTTGCCCCTGGGGATGCCCGTCGCGACGAGCCGGGCCGCCACCGGCTCGCTGAGCGCCACCACCCGCGCCGCGACCCGGCCGGCGAGCCAGTTCTCCACCCGCAGCGTGCGCGGCCAGGATCGCCGGGTGAAGATCGCCGGCACCGGGAGCCTGCCGGTGAGGCCGAGCCAGGTGAAGGCCTCGCGGTCGCGGGCGCCGTGGGCATCCACCAGATCCACCGGATACCCGGCCAGCAGCCGCCGGAGCGCCCTGGCATTGGTGAACCGTCCCCCCCGCGCCAGCGGTACCGGGTGCACCTCAAGCCGACCCGCGTTCGCTTCCGCTTCCACCGGCGAGCCGGGGGGACAGACGAACCGGACGTGCAGCCCCCGCTCCCGCAGGCCGAGCGCGAGCCGCAGCACCGAGTTCACCGAGCCGGCGCCGCCGCCCTGGTGCAGCGACACCAGCACCCGGAGCGGCGCTTCCCCCGGCCGTGCCACCGGTTCAGCTTTCGCCTCACCCATGCGCATCCTGATCGTCGGCGCCGGCGGAGCGGATCGCACCGAGCAGGCCCTGGCCCGGGCCGCCCGCGCGCTCGGACATGACGCCCGCGTGCTCGACGCCCTCGGCTGGCGCCGGAGGCTCGGCGGCTGGAGCGGCGGGGTCCTCCGCTGGCAGGCGGACCGTTTCCGTCCCGAGTTCGTCCTCTGCACCCGGCACGCGGCGGCGGCGGGGGAACGCACCCTGCGCGACCTGACCCGCGGCCGCCGGAGCGCGTTCTGGTATTTCGATGCCGTGGCCCCGCTCCCCGAGCGGGTCATCCAACTCGGGCGGCAGGTGGACCAGGTCTTCGCGACCTACGGCTACCAGGTGGATGCCTTTCGCGCCGTGGGGCTCCGGGCCGAGTTCCTCCCGCAGGGAGCCGACCCCGAGGCCGACCGCCCGGCGGAGACCGCCCCCCCGTCCTATCACTGCGATGTGGCCTTCGTGGGATCGGGTCAGTTCCCCCGCCGCCATGCGCTGCTCGCCGAACTGGCGCGGCACACGATGCTGCAGGTGCGCGGCCCGGGCTGGGAAGGGATGGCGGGCCGGCTGCCGATTGCCGGCGGGGTGGTGCGCGGGGCCGTGTTTTCGGTGGTGGTGCGCGGCGCCCGGCTGATGCTCGGCATCGATGCGCTCGAGGCGCAGCGGGCCGAGGCGCGCGGTGGCACCTCGAACCGCCTCTGGCGGGTGCTGGCGGCCGGGGGCTGCTTCCTCGGCGAATACGTGGACAATGTCGAGGAGTTCGCGCGGCATGGCCGGCACGCCCTCTGGTACCGCCACCAGGCCGACGCGGTGGAACTGGCGCGCGCCGCCCTGGCGGACGACGCCCTGCGGGCCCGGCTCGCCGCGGAGGGGCGGGCGCACGTGCTCGCCCGCCACACCTACGCCCACCGGCTGCCCCGGCTGCTCGCGGGACAGGGCTACACCTCGACGTAGCCGGCGCGTTCGAACGGCCGCCACCCGGTGAGCCGCTCGATGCCGAGCGAGGCGTGCAGGGCCAGGCGGCGGGCATCCCATCGCCGGGGCGCGAAGCCGGGAGAGACCGCGTCCCGCCGCGCGGCAATCCACTCCCGCATCACGGCGGGGTGACTGCCGCCGAACGGCCTGGTCCCCACCTCCCAGGGGAGCCGCGGGCCGAGCGGCGCCCGACGGTCCGCGCCAGCGTAGAGGAGCGCATTGTCCAACTCTCGCTTGACGCCGAGCGCCGCCAGCGGCCTGGCCCAGCCGTAATGGTGGTAGGTGGCGCCGCTCCGCCGGGCCCTGAGCTTCCGGTCGTCGGGTCCGGCCCTGAACCCCTGGGCATCCCCGTGGCTCCGCGCACTCCCGCCGGGGCGGACGACCCGCACTTCGCGCCGATACCAGGGCCTCCCGCCGCCGACCCACTCCGGGGTGCCGTAGAAGTGCAGGAAGTCCACCAGCAGCCCTTCCACCCGCGGGTCGCGCCAGGCGGCGGCCATGGCCGTGGTGAGCGGAGTGACGCCGGCCTCGTGCAGGACTTCATCGGCCTGGATGTAGATTGCCCAGTCACCCCGGCAGGCATCGAGCGCGCGCTGCGTCTCGTGCGCCAGCATCCGGCCGCCCTCGGACGTATCCCACCGGCCGTCCAGCACCCGGATCCGGGGATCGTGGAGCCCGGTGACGAGCTCGCGGGTCCCGTCGGTGGACGGGCCGACGTTCACCACCAGTTCTTCGACCAGTGGCAAGATGGAGCGCAACGCCTCGATCACCGGGAAATCGAGGCGGACCGCGTTGGCCACGAGACTGAATCCGACGACGCGCATGCGGGAGCTTTCGCGCGGGGAAGAGACGGCGGAAAGATATGCGGATCACGCTGGTGCATCACACGCGGCTGCCGGTGAGCGGGTATGGGGGCACCGAGCGGGTGGTCGTGGCGCTCGCGCGCGGGCTGGCGGAGCTGGGGCATGAGGTCTCCCTGCTCGCGCCGGCGGGAACCCGGGTTCCCGAGGCGCGGGTGCTGCCGCTCGATCCGGCCCGGCTGCGCGACCCCGCCTTCGACGTGACGCCGCTGGTCCCCGCCGGGACCGAGGTGGTGCACGCCTTCTTTCCGCTCCGGCGCCCGCCGTCGATTCCCGCGGTCTGGACCCTCGAAGGCACCACCAAGGCCGGCGTGGTGCGTCCCCCGAACACGATCTACGTGAGCGCCGATCACGCCGCCCGGCATGGCGGCACCAGCTTCGTGTACAACGGGCTCGATCCCGCGGAGTATCGCTTCCGCGCCGAGAAGGGGGACTATGACCTCTTCCTCGGCCGGCTGCACCAGAGCAAGGGCTATCAGTGGGCGATCGCCGGCGCCAAGGCGGCGGAGCGGAAGCTGGTGGTGGCGGGGGGCTGGCGGCCGTCCCTGTCGCGCTGGGTTCGCTTCGTGGGGGAGGTCGGCGGCGACGCCAAGGCGGAGTGGCTGGCCGGCGCCCGGCTGCTGTGGATGCCGGCGCTCTGGGATGAGCCGTTCGGCCTCACGCTGATCGAGGCGCTGCTGAGCGGCACCCCGGTGCTGGGGACCCGGCGGGGGGCGCTGCCCGAGGTGCTGAGCGCGGAGGTGGCGGAGCTGGGGGACACCGTGGAGGAGCTGGTCGCGCGGTTGCCGCTCATGGCGGAAAAGGACCCGGTCGCCTGCCGCGCCCGCGCGGAGCGCTGCTTCACCCACCGCGCGATGGCCGCCGGCTACCTGCGCTGCTACCAGGGGTGGCTGGCGACCGGGACCCTGCCGGCGGGAGAGCGGATTCCCGGGTAGCCGCCTGGCCGCTACGCCTTCCGCCCCGAACTGGTGACGAGGCCGAGGAGTTCGTTCATCCGGTGCATGTAGGTGTGCTGCCGGATGGCCCGCTGGCGAGAATTGGTGGCCAGCCGCTCGCGATACTTGTCCTCCTGGATCGCGCGCTTTACCTGGCCCCGGAGCTGTTCCACGGTGGTGTACACCAGCACCTCGGACCCATCCTCGAAGTGGAGCGCCAGGTCGGCCCGGGCATCCACCACCTGCGGCACCCCGATCGCGGCCACCTCGAACAGCCGCCGGTTCACGGCCGTGCCGCTGCCGGTCGCGTCGTCGGCCTCGCTGCGGTGGATGTTGACCGCCACCGTGGCGCCGGCGTATGCCCGCACAAAGTCCTCGGTGCTCGGCAGTTCGCCGCGGCAGTAGTCCCGGAGCGACGTCTTGCGCCACCCCGGCCCCCACAACGCCAGCCCGTACTCCACCAACTCGGAGAGGAACCGCTCGCGGCGGAGCGTCGCCTGCCCCGCGAACACCACGTTGGCCCGGAACGGGCCCCGGGCGCGCAGCGGCTTGTGCACCGAGGGGTCGCACCCCACGGCGAGATAGTGGCCGTGCTTCATCCCGTTCCGGTCGAACGCCTTGACGATGCCGGTGCCACCCACGAACACGTGGTCATACGCCATCGCCTCCCGGGTGGTGGCCGGCAGGTCGCCCACGGACTCGCCCAGGATCTGCACCCAGCGGGCCCCGAATCCGGGGCGCACCTGGTCCACCACCGCCCCGGGGACCACCCCATGCCCCGCCACCACGACGAGGTCCGGCACATGCTGCTGGATCGAGGTCCGCAGCCGGTGCTCGAGGTCCCGGCGGACCAGGCGTTCCAGCCAGCCGGCATTGTTCGGGTCGATATGCAGCAGGGTGGCGCCCAGCCGCTCGAGGGCGCGGCGGATCAGCCCGTGATGCGCCTGGTCGGCGTCATCCACGGGCGCGACATAGAGAATGCGGAGACCGGAGTACGGTGGGTTCATGGCGGACTGCGAGACAATCTACAACGGCCGATGGCGGCTGCGGAGTGGCTCGGCCGGGGCCGGTGTCGCCGCGCCGAACTGCCCCGCGGCCAGCCGCTGGTAGACGCCGCCCGCCGCGAGCAGCGTGTCGTGCGTGCCCCGTTCGACGATCCGGCCTCCCTCCACCACCAGGATGAGATCGGCGTGGCGCACCGTCGCCAGCCGGTGGGCGATGACCAGCACGGTGCGCCCCTCCATGAGGCGGAGGATGGCGTCCTGCACCAGCCGTTCCGACTCGGAGTCGAGGGCGCTCGTGGCCTCGTCCAGGATCAGGATCGGCGGGTCCCGCAGGATGGCGCGCGCCAGCGCGATCCGCTGCCGCTGGCCGCCGGAAAGCCGGGTGCCCCGTTCTCCGAGCCGGGTCTCGTAGCCTGCGGGGAGGCCGGTGATGAAGTCGTGCGCATTGGCGGCCCGGGCCGCCGCCTCGATCTCCGCCTGGCTCGCCCCCGGGCGGCCGTAGCCGATGTTGGCCGCGACGGTCTCGTTGAAGAGCACCGTCTCCTGGCTCACCACCGCCATCAGCGCCCGCACCGTGGCGCGGCTCAGGGTGGCGAGCGGGGCGTCGTCCAGCAGGATCCTCCCGGCGGTCGGCTCGCGCAACCGGGGCAGCAGCTCCGCCATCGTGGTCTTCCCCGCCCCCGACGGCCCCACCAGCGCCACCGTCTGCCCCCGGGTGATCGTGAAGCTGATTCCCTCCAGCACCGGGGCGGCGTCCGCCGCGTAGCGAAACCCGACCTCCTCGAAGCGGATCTCCCGCTCGAACCGGGCGGGCGCCAGCCCGTCGTGCTCCAGTTCCGCCGCCGGCAGCCCCAGGATGTCGAACACCCGCTCGGCGCTGGCCAGCGCCTGGGCCATCTGCCCCGGGAACTGGGTGATGGCCTTGAGCGGCGCCATGATGCGTAGCGCGGCCACGATGAACACCAGCAGGCCCTCGGGGGCCAGCTGGCCGCCGCGGAAGCTGGCCGTGGCGCCGGCCGCGATCAGCAGCACCAGCAGGAGGCCGCCGAACAGCTCGCTCACCGGGCTCGTGAGGGTGGCGAACCGCTGGGTGCGGACCACCGAGCGGCGATACCGGTCGGCCTGGTCCCGGAAGCGCGCCGCCTCCCGCTCCTCCGCCCCCGAGGTCCGGATCAGCTTCACCGCGCCCAGCCGCTCCGCCAGGAGCGCGGTCATCTCCCCCGCTTCCTCGGCCCGCGCCCGGGCATGCCGACGGAGCCGGCGCAGCAGCGCGCGGATCCCCACCAGCAGCACCGGCGCCACGGCCAGGGTGAGCAGGGTGAGCCGCGGGGAGAGCTGCGCCAGCACCGCCAGCGTGGTCAGGATGAGGACCGCGTTCTGGAAGAACGAGGCGAGGCCGGCGCTCACCACCCCCTTGGTCTGGTCGGCGTCCTGCATCACCCGGGCGATCATCTGCCCGCCGCGGGTCCGCTCCAGCCACCCGAGGTCGAGCCGCAGCAGGTGGGCGAAGAGCGCGCCGCGGAGGTCCCGCACCAGCCCCTCCTGCACCCGCACACTCAGCAGGGCGGAGAGGTAGGCCAGCCCGTTCTTGCAGAGGAGGGTGGCCCAGAGGAGCGCCACCAGGCGCACGGTGACGCCGCCGGCGGTGGCGCCGGCCAGGAGCGGCGCGAGCAGGTCGTCCACCATCCGCTCGAGGCCAGTGCCGCCCGAGAGTCCGCCGGCCGAACCGAAGAGGTGGCGGAGCAGCGGGATGAGGAAGAGCAGCGTGGCCCCGTCCAGCACCGAGGCGACCGTGGTGGCCGCGACGCCGAGGAACAGCCGCCCACGATAGGGCCGGAGCCAGCCCAGGAGTCGTCGCGCCGTGGCCGGGGGCGCCGCCGAGCCGTGGGCCTCAGCCACCACGCCGGGCGCTCAGCAGCGCGATCGGCAGGACCATCTCCTCCGGCGTCACCCCGCCGTGGAGGAAGGCGCCGCGGTAGCGCGCCTGGTATTCCCGGAGCTTGGTCGGGTAGACGAAGAACCGGTCTCCGGTGGCCAGCAGCAGCCGGGTCCCCGGCGGGCGCGGGGGGAGGCCCCAGGCGGGGAGGTCGTCGATGGCGATCGCCGCCTCCCGTTCCTGGGTGCGCAGGTCCTCGCCGAACTTGTAGCGCAGGTTGAGGGTCGCGTCGCGGCGGGCGAAGATCGTCGCCGGCGTGTGACAGTGGATGGAGCCATGGTCGGTGGTGAGCAGCACCGGCACGTTGCGCCGCTCCGCCTCCCGGAGCGCCGCCCAGAGCGGCGAGCGCTCGAACCAGGTGCGGGTGAGGCTCCGGAGCGCCTGGGTGTCCCGCGCCACCTCGAAGAGGGTCGAGTTCTCGGTCCGGCCGTGGGTGAGCTGGTCGATGAAGTTGAAGACCAGCGCCGTCACTCCGTCGGCCGCGAGCTGCCCCGGGAGCCGGGTGAGCAGCATCTCGCCGTCGGCCGCGGTGAAGACCTTCTCGTACCGCACCGGCACCGCCCGGCCGTAGCGGCTCTCCAGCTGGGCGGCCAGCAGTTCCTGCTCATGGGCGTTGAGGCTGGTCTCGTCCTGGTCCCGCCACCAGGCGGGGTAGCGGGTCGCGAGGTCCCGGGGGAAGAGCCCGCCGAAGATCGCGTTCCGCGCATAGGGCGTCGCGGTCGGCACGATCGAGAAGTAGTACGAGGTCTCGATGTCGAACCGGGTGCTGATCAGCGGCCGGATCGCCTCCCACTGGTCGAGCCGCAGGCAATCCACCACCACCAGCAGCGCCTTGCCGTGCTGCCGCAGCGCCGGTTCCACGAACTCGGGCACGATGTCCACGCTGAGCGGCGGCCGGTCGCCCCGATGGCCGGTGAGCCAGCGGCGGTAGTTGCGCTCGATGAAGCGGGCAAACTCCTGCCGCAGGCTCTCCTGCAGCGTGCGCAGCGCCTCCGAGAGTCCAGGCTCGTCCGCCTGCCCCAGCCGCACCTCCCACTCGGCCAGCTCCACCACCAGGTCGGTCCACTCCCGCCAGTTCATGTCGGGGTGCCGGCTGGCCTCGAGCTCGCGGAACCGGGTGGCGAAATCGCGGGACAGGCGCTGCTGCCGGATCCGGTCCCCCTCGAGCAGCCGGGTGACGACCGAGAGCACCTGGCGCGGGTTCACCGGCTTGACCAGGTAATCCGACATCTCGGCCCCGATCGCGTCCTTGAGGGTGGCCGGCTCCTCGCTCTTGGTCACCATCACCACCGGAATGGTCGCATCCAGGGTGCGGATGGCGCGGAACAGCTCCATCCCGCGGCGGCCCGGCATCTGCTCGTCCAGCAGCACCACGCCGTACGGCTGCCGCTGCAGCAGCACCAGGGCGTCGTCGCCATGGGCGGCCTTTTCGACCGTGAAGCCCTGTTCCTCGAGGAAGAGGATGTGGGAGGAGAGGCTTTCGACCTCGTCGTCCACCCAGAGGATGCTGCGGGGGCGTGGCATGAACCCAAGATAGGCGGGGCATGCAGAAACGGGGAAACGCCCGTTCCCCCGGTCCCCGCTCAGCACCTTACTATTCCACCGTGTCCTCCCCCCGCATCCTCCTGGTCCGGTTCAGCTCGCTCGGCGACGTGCTGCTGATGACCCCGCTCATCCGGGCCTTGCGGGCGCGCCATCCGGCCGCCACACTCACCGCGCTGACCAAGCAGAGCTGGGCGCCGCTGCTCTCCGCCAATCCGCACCTGGATGAAGTGGTGACCGTCGCGCCGGGCCAGTCGCTGGTCCCGCTGGCCCGCGCCATCCGGGGGGAGCGCTTCACCCACCTCCTGGACCTCCACGGCAGCGTGCGCACCCGGGTGCTCCGCCTGCTGGTCCCGGGCCCCTGGACCGGCTATGACGCCCGGCGCGCGGCGCGGCAGCGGCTGATCCGCACCCACGTGGACCGCTACCCCGACCGGCGCCCGGTGGCGGAGCGCTACTTCGAGGCGGCGCGCGGCCTCGACGTCGCGCCGGACGGCGGCCCCGCCGAGCTGTTCATCAGCCCCGCCGCAGAGGCGCGGGCGGAGGCGTGGGTCGCGCGGGTGGGGCTCGATCTCGACGCGCCTCTGGCCGTGCTGGTGCCCGGCGCGGCGCACGCCACCAAGCGCTGGCCGGTGCGGCACTGGCGGCGCTTCGCGTCGGAACTGGTGCGACGCGGCTGGCGGGTGGCGCTGGTGGGTGGCGGCGGGGACCGGGTCGTGGCGGCCGAGATCGCGACGGTCGCCGGGCGCCGGGCCGCGAGTGCCGCGGGAGAGCTGGACCTGCAGGCGAGCGGCGCCCTGCTCCGGCGCGCCACGGTCGTGGTGAGTGGCGACACTGGCCCGATGCACCTGGCCACGGCGGTGGGAGCGCCGGTCGTGGCGCTATTCGGTCCCACGGTGGAACAGTTCGGATTCTTCCCCTACCGGGCGCGCGCCGTGGTCCTGGAGCGCGCACTCGAGTGCCGCCCGTGCAGCAGCAAGGGGGGGCCCCGGTGCCCGCAGACGCACCACCGCTGCCTGGAGGAGATCATGCCGGAGATGGTGTTGCAGCGGGTGCTGGAGTTCGCCCCGTGAGCGACGGGGATGGCGCCCAGGGGGCGCTGCTCGAGCTGCTGCCGCGCGCTGCCCGGGGGCCGCGGCGGGACGGCGTGTTTGCCCTGTGGCTCACGCTGCGCGTGGCCGAGGACCTCCTGCTCGACCCGCCGCTGGCGGAGCGGGCCAGTCGCCGCCGGCTGCAGGCGCTGGAGCGCCGGCTCTCGAGCCTGACCCTTCCCCCTCCGCTCCGCCGCGCCTTCACCGCCACCCTGGCCGGGCTCCGGAACGATGGCGCCGCCGGGGTCCCGGGGGTGCTGGCCGCCCTCGTGGCGCCGGCGCGGGAGAGCGTGGGCGCCGATGCGGGCGAGGCAGTGCAGCGGGTGGCCCGCGCCACCCGGGCCCAGACCGCCAGTCTGTCCCGCTGAGGGGCAACGGTCCTATCTTGGGTGCCATGCACCCGCCGCGCCCCAGCCGCCCCTCCTCTCCCGCCGAAGCCCTGGTGGCCCGGCTTGATGCCCAGTCGGGCTCGGGCGAGCGGGGCGACACCATTCCCACCGGCTTTCCTTCCATGGACCGGCAGCTCGGCGGGGGGCTGCGGCGCCAGGACCTGGTGGTGCTGGCCGGCGACGTGGGGGCCGGCAAGTCCTCGCTGGCCCTCGCCATCGCGCTCCGCGCCGCCGCCGCCGGCGTCCCCGTCACCTACCTCTCCGGCGAGATGTCGGAAGACCGGCTGCTGGAACGCGCCCTGGCGCTGCTCGGCAGGATCCCGGTGGATGCCCTCCGGGCCGGCGAACTCGACGACCTGAGCCGATCGGCCGTGGGCGCCGCGGCGCTCCGGCTCCGCGACCTGCCGCTCCAGGTCCGGCCCCTCGCCGGGGAACGGTTCGAGGAGATCGGTGAGGCGCTCGACGCCGTGCCCCGGCGGGGCCTCCTCATCCTGGATGACCTGCAACTGGCCGCCTCCCCCCTCCCGCACCTGCAGGGGGAGGAGCGCACCGGCGCCACCGCGCGGGCGCTCAAGAGCCTGGCGCTCGACCGGGATGTGGCCCTGCTCGCGGTGGCGCAGTTGCCGAAGTTCCGGGCCAGCCGCCGCGATCCCCGGCCCACGCTGGACGATCTCGGCGGGCAGGGCGCGGTCAAGCAGGTCGCGGATGTGGTGCTGGCGATCTACCGGGAGGAGATGTACCGGCCGGTGCCGGGGGTGGAAGGGGCGGTGGAGCTGATCATCGGGAAGAACCGGAATGGCGGGACCGGCTACCTCGACCTCTACTTCTACCGCCACTGGCTCCGCTTCGAGGACATGCTGGATCCCGACCGGTGAGGCGGCCGGGCACGCCCCGGCGCCCCCCGTCTCTGCTTCACTTGGACTTGGCCCCGGCAATGTCCACGAACGAGCCCGCCGCGCCGTCGGCTTTCCGGATGGTGATCCAGAGCGGCGGCCCGTTGGTCTCGGCGTAGAGCGCGATCGCCCCGTCCTCGGTGATCGCGTCACTCACCAGTCGCCAGGCGCCCTTGCTCAGCTCATTGCGATAGTACTCGGCCAGCTCCTCGGGGGACTGAGAGGAACGGAACCGGAGCTTGATCGCGTCCGGCCCCCCCTCGCGGGAGAGGACTTCCGACTCCGGCGGGACGGGGATATTGGGCATGACGTCGGCAAACTGGGCCGCCGGGGGCCGGGGCTCGGCACAGGCGGCGACGAGCAGGACAAGGGTGGTGCGAAGAAAGGGGCGCATGGGACGGGAGAGTAGCCACCCGGACGCGACCCCGGCAAGGGCGCCGCGAGCCCGGCGCATAGCCGCCGACCCGCCCTCCCCTTATTTTCCTGCCCCGTACCACCTCTGGAGCGCCCCATGGCCGGTCACAGCAAGTGGAAGCAGATCAAGCGGAAGAAGGCGATCACCGATGCCCGGCGCGGCGCCTCCTGGACCAAGGTGATCCGCGAGATCACGGTCGCGGCGCGTGCCGGTGGCGGCGATCCCGGCGGCAACCCGCGGCTGCGCACCGCCATCGACGCCGCCAAGGCCGTCAACATGCCGGGTGAGAACATCGACCGCGCGATCAAGAAGGGGACCGGCGAGCTGGAAGGCGCGATCTACGAGGAAGTGATGTACGAGGGCTACGGCCCGGGCGGCGCCGCGATCATCATCGAGGCCACCACCGACAACTCGACCCGCACCGTCGCCGAGATCCGCCACGCCTTCAACCGCAACGGCGGCAACCTCGGCGCGACCAACTCGGTGTCCTGGATGTTCGACCGCAAGGGCCAGATCTTCCTCGATGCCACCCGGTATCCCGAGGATGCGACGCTGGAGGCGGCCCTGGAGGCCGGCGCCGAGGACTTCGCCCGCGACGGCGACCAGTACATCGTCTCCACCACCGTGCCCACCTTCCATGCCGTGCAGGAGGCGCTGAAGGCCCGGAAACTGGAACTCGAGTCGGCCGAGGTGGCGATGGTACCCAAGTCCAGCGTGAAGGTGGAAGGGAAGCAGGCCGAGCAGATGATCAAGCTGCTCGAGGCGCTGGAGGAGCTGGACGACGTCTCGAAGGTCTTCTCCAACTTCGATATCGACGCCAGCCAGCTGGCGGAGGCCTCGTCCTGAGGGGGCCGGGCCGGTGAAGGTGCTGGGTGTGGATCCCGGCACCATGGCCACCGGCTACGGCGTAGTCCAGGCCACCGGCAACCGGACCTTTCAGCTGGTCGAGTGCGGCGTGATCCGGCCGGACCGCGAGGCCCCGCTGGCGGAGCGGCTGCGGCAAGTGCATGAGGATGTCGCCGCGCTCCTCGCCCGGCACCGCCCGGAGGTCCTGGCGGTGGAGGAGGCCTTCCTCGCGGTCAATGTGCGCACCACCCTGGTCCTGGGCCAGGCGCGGGGCGTGATCCTGCTGGCCGGCGCGCAGGCCGGCGTGGAGCTGGCGGAATACTCGCCGGCGGAGGTCAAGAAGGCGGTGACCGGTCGTGGCCAGGCACTCAAGCCGCAGGTGGGGTTCATGGTGGCGCAGCTGCTCCGGCTCACCCGCGCCCCGGCCCCGGCCGATGCCGCCGATGGCTGCGCCGTGGCCCTGACGCACCTGCTGCGCACCACGCGCCCCTTGGCGCGCGCCGCCCGGCCGGTCCGCCGATGATCGCGCTGCTCAGCGGCATGCTGCGGGAGCTGCATGGCGATACCGCGCTGATCGAGACCCCCGGTGGGGTCGGCTACGCAGTCACGGTCCCGCTCGGCGTGCTGGAGCGGCTGCCGGCCCCGGGGGCCGCGGTGCGGCTCTACACCGAGCTCGTGGTCCGGGAAGACAGCTGGGCGCTCTACGGCTTCGACCGCGCCGGCGAGCGCACCGTGTTCCAGCGGCTGCTGTCGGCGAGCGGGGTCGGGCCCAAGCTGGCGCTCGCGGTGCTCTCCACCCTCGGGCCGGAGCGCGCCGCGCGGAGCATCAAGGAACGGGACATCGCGGCGCTCGCGACGGTGCCCGGCATCGGACGGAAGAAGGCAGAGAAGCTG
>JAEUJI010000119.1 GCA_016794805.1 Gemmatimonadota bacterium | reverse complement strand
AAGACGCCGAAGTCGCGGCAGTGGAACCTCGGTGTCCGCCGGGTGTTCGGGGACTTCAACGTCTCCGCCACCTACGCCGGGGTCCGCGGGGTGGACCAGGTCACGCTCAACTGGGCCAACTTCGGGCTCAACCCGGACGGGTCGTGCTGCACCAGCTTCAACCTGGCCGCGCATGGGTTCAGCAACTTCATCTACTCCACCAACGACGGGAAAACCTGGTACGACGCGCTCCAGCTCCAGGTGGACCGTCCCTACCGTCGCAGCAGCGAGAACTTCGGCTGGGGCGCCGGCCTGGCCGTGACCTACGCCGAGCGCTCGGTGCAGGGCGTGGACGGGCTCGGGGATCTCTTCGCCTTCCCCAACACCCGGAACATCCCCAAGCACCCCGCCAACGACGAGAAGACGCGCGTCGTCGCCAACTGGATCATGGACATGCCCTTCCTGTACGGCATCCAGTTCGGCGGGCTGATCACCCTGGGCAGCGGCAGCCGGTCGGACGTGGGGTGTCCGGTGCGCTTCTGCGGCGCCGGCTACGAGCGCGGGGGGTTCACGCCGAAGCGGTATAACTTCATCGTCCCGGGCGCCTGGGCCTACCGCATGGTGGACCTCCGGGTGCGCAAGGACTTCCCCAGCTTCCGGGGCACCACGCTGGGCATCACCGCCGACCTCTTCAACGCGTTCAACTTCCAGAACTTCGGGTGCTTCAACACCGGCTCCAAGACCGACCCGAACTTCGGCAAGGCGAGCTGCGTCGTGAGCGACGCGCGGCGGTTCCAGCTGGGCATGGAATACAACTTCTAGCACCACTCACCACCAGGCCGCGGGCCACCCTCGGGTGTCCCGCGGTGCTGTACCCCCAGGCAGGGGCCCGCATGCCGTCCTTCCCCTTTCGCATCGGCTTCCTGCTGCTGGCCGGCGCCGCCGGGTGCAGCCGGAGCCAGGCGCCCGATCCGGACCCGGTCGTCACTCCGCGCCAGCAGGCGTTCCTCGACACCCTCGAGCGGCGCACCTTCGACTTCTTCTGGGAGCGCACGAGCCCGGCCACCGGCCTGACACCGGACCGGTGGCCCAGCCAGAGCTTTTCGAGCATCGCGGCGGTGGGCTTCGCGCTGACCGCGTATCCCATTGGCGCCGAGCGCGGCTACGTCTCCCGGGCCGAGGCGGTGGGGCGGACCCTGACCACCCTGCGGTGGTTCTGGGCCGCGCCCCAGGGCCCCGCGCCCAGCGGCACCAGCGGGTACCAGGGCTTCTTCTATCATTTCCTGGACATGGGCTCGGGTCACCGGTTCGCGACGGTCGAGCTGTCCACGGTGGACACCGCGCTGCTCCTGGCGGGGGTGCTCTTCTGCCGGGAGTACTTCGACCGCCCGGACGCCGCGGAGGCCGAGATCCGCGCCCTGGCCGATTCGCTGTACCGGCGCACCAACTGGCAGTGGGCCCGCCGCGACCCGCCGCTGGTGAACATGGGCTGGAAACCGGAGGACGGGTGGCAGCCGCTCAACTGGAACGGCTACAACGAGGCCATGCTGGTCTACATCCTCGGCCTCGGTTCTCCCACCTTTCCGCTCGACCCCACCGCCTGGACCGAGTGGACCCGCACCTACCAGTGGGGCAGCTACTACGGCCAGGCCCACCTCGGCTTCGCCCCCCTGTTCGGCCACCACTATTCCCAGACCTGGGTGGACTTCCGCGGCATCCGCGATCCGTACATGCGGGGGCGCGGCATTGACTACTTCGAGAACACCCGGCGGGCCACGCTGGCGCAGCGGGAGTACGCCATCGCCAATCCGGACGGGTGGCGGGACTATGGCCGCGATATCTGGGGCCTCTCCGCCTCGGATGGCCCGGCGGACGTGACCCTGCCGGTCAACGGCGCCAATCGTCGCTTCTTCACCTACGCCGCCCGCGGCGCCTCCTTCACTGAGGTGCGGGACGACGGCACCCTGGCACCGACGGCGGCGGGAGGGTCGCTGCCATTCGCACCGGAGGTGGTCATCCCCGCCCTGGTGGCGATGCGGGAGCGCTACGGCGACGACCTCTTCGGGCAGTACGGCTTCCTCGACGCCTTCAACCCGACCTTCCAGTTCGATACCGTGCCGCTCACCCATGGGCGGCTGGTGCCGGGGGTAGGGTGGTTCGACACCGACTACCTAGGCATTGACCAGGGGCCGATCCTGGCGATGATCGCCAATCACCGGGACGACCTGGTCTGGAAGTACATGCGCCGGAGCCCCTACATCGTGCAGGGACTGCGGCAGGCGGGGTTCACCGGCGGGTGGCTGGGCCAGTGACGGCTCGGCGACTCGGCGGCTGGGCGACTGGGCGACTGGGCTCCACGGCGAGTCCGGCGAATCGCCTGCTCCCCGGGCGTGGGGTTGGCGGGGCGTGGCCACGCCCGGGGAGCAGGTGATGAGCCGCTGGCGCCGTCTCGCCTGTGGCGGCCTGCTGCTCGCCGCCTGCAGCGGCGGCGCCCCCCCGGGCACCACCCTCCGCTTCTGGGCCTTCGGCCGCGAAGGCGAGGTGGTCCAGCAGCTGGTGCGCGACTTCGAGCGTGAGCACCCCGGCGTCCGGGTCGAGGTGCAGCAGATCCCCTGGAGCGCCGCGCACGAGAAACTCCTCACCGCGCACGTAGGGCACGCCACGCCCGACCTGGCCCAGCTGGGCAACACCTGGGTCCCCGAGCTGGTCACCCTCGACGCCCTGTTGCCCCTCGACAGCCTGCAGCGCGCCGCTGCCGACATGGACACCGGCGGGCACTACCCGGGGATCTGGGCCACCAACGTGGTGGACGGCCGGCTCTGGGGCATTCCCTGGTACGTGGACACCCGGGTGCTCTTCTACCGGAAGGACCTGCTGCTCAAGGCGGGCTACCATGCCATGCCGGAAACCTGGACCGGATGGCGGGAGGCGATGCGCGCCATCCGGCGCCAGGGAGGCGCGGACAAGTACGCCATCTTCCTTCCCCTCAACGAGTGGCCTCCGCAGGCCATCCTCGGGCTGCAGCGGGGCAGCCCGCTCATCACCGCCGCCGGCCATGGCGCGTTTGGCGACAGCGCCTTTGCCGGGGCGTTCGACTTCATGCTCGGGCTCTATCGCGAGGGCCTCGCGCCGCCGGTCTCCAACACCGAAATTGCCAATCTCTACCAGGAGTTCGCCCGCGGGACCTTCAGCATGTACATCACCGGGCCGTGGAACCTGGGCGAGTTCCGCCGCCGGCTGCCCGACAGCCTCCAGCAGGCCTGGGCCACGGCCCCGCTCCCCGGCCCGACCGGAGCGGCCAGCGGGGTGTCGCTGGCGGGGGGATCGAGCCTGGTGATCTTCCGCGAGTCGCGGCACCCGGCGCTGGCGTGGGAGCTGATCCGCTTCCTGTCCCGGCCCGAGCAGCAGGTGCGCTTCTACCACCTGACCGGGGACCTCCCCGCCCGCCGGGAGGCGTGGGAGGACAGCGCGCTGGCCGGCGACTCAGCCGCCGCCGCCTTCCGGGTGCAGCTCACCCGCGCCGTCCCGACCCCGATGGTCCCTGAGTGGGAGCAGGTCACGACCAAGATCATGGACCAGACCGAGGCCGCGGTGCGCGGCGGGGTGTCGCCGGCGGAGGCGCTGGCGGCGCTGGACAAGGAAGTGGACCGGCTGCTGGAGCGGCGCCGCTACCTGCTGGCCCGGCCTCCGGTGGTGCGGCCGTGAGCCGGCAGGAGGAACGGGCCGAGGCGCGGGCGGGGTGGCTGTTCGTCACCCCGGCGCTCGCGCTGATCGCGGTGTTCTTCCTCCTGCCGGTGTGCGGCGCCTTCCTGCTCTCCTTCACCGACTTCGACATCTATTCCATCGGCGACCCCGGGAGCACCCGGTTCGTCGGGCTGGGCAACTTCGTCACCCTCTGGGAATCCCCGCTGTTCTGGACGGCGCTCCGGAACACCACCTACTTCGTGCTCGTGGGCGGCCCCCTCTCGGTGCTCGCGTCGCTGGTCGCCGCGGTGCTGGTGCATTCCAGGCTGGTGCGCCTCCGGCCGCTCTTCCGCAGCGCCTTCTTCGCCCCGTGGGTCACCACGCTGGTGGCGGTGGCGCTGGTCTGGCGCTTCGTGTACCACCCGCAGTACGGCCCGCTCAACGCCCTGCTGCAGGCGGTGGGGCTCCCGGCCATCGACTGGCTCGGGAATCCGGCGTGGGCCATGCCCGCGATCATCCTCGTCTCGGTGTGGAAGAACTTCGGCTTCAACATGCTGGTCTTCCTCGCCGGGCTCTCCA
>JAEUJI010000102.1 GCA_016794805.1 Gemmatimonadota bacterium | reverse complement strand
AAGGGCTACCGCCAGGAGCGGCTGGAGCGGGGGGAGGACATCTCGCAGCTCCAGGGGCTGGTCCTCCTGACCCCGCGGTGGAAAGGGGTCCTGGCGGTAGCCCTGGCCGCGATGGCGGTGAATTACGCGCTGCTGAACGGGTGGGTGTGAATCGCCCAATCGCCCAACCGCCTACCCCGCCACAAACCCCGCCACCCGGTCCATCGCCGCCGGGTCCCGCATGATCCGCTGGTGTCCCAACCCCTCGGTCCGCACGAACGCCGCCCCGGGCCACGCCTCCGCGATCGCCTTGCCGTAGCGCATCGGCACGTCGGTGTCGTCGCGGTCGTGGATGACCAGGGCGGGGACCTGGAGCGGCCCCACCAGGCTGGGGATGTAGAGTTCGCCGTGGCGCAGCTTGAGCCGCCGCTCGAGGTTGGTGCGGAGCCGCTCCCTCGCCTTGGGAGGCAGCGCCACATGGTCGGCGAACTGGTCCAGGAACTCCGGCGGCGCGGCGAACGGCGCGATCAGCGCGGCGCGCGCAGCCTGGAGCCCGCGGGTGAGCGCCAGCGCCACGGCCCCGCCCCCCAGAGAATGCCCCACCGCCGCGTGCAGCGGGCCGAGCCACGCTCCCACCTCCAGCAGCACCGCGGCGTACTCCGGCAGGCTGGTGTGCTGACCGGAAGAGCGGCCATGGGCCGGCCCATCATACGCCACGGCGGAGAAGCCGGCCTGGACCAGCCGGGGCACCAGCACCCGGAACCGTGCCGCCCGGCTCCCCCAGCCGTGCACCAGCAGCACGGTGGGACCCGCACCCCAGCGCCAGGCCGCCAGCGTACCCACCGAGGTGGGAATCTCGAGCGGGGCGCCGCTGGCCAGGAACTCATCCTCGTAGGGGCGGGTCTCGGCGCGCGGGGGGTGGGTGAAGACCGACTCCGCCAGCCGTGCTGCCCGCTCCGGCGCCAGCCGCCCCAGGGTCCGGAAGGCGGCGCGCACGGTGAGGAGCCGGAGCCGCTTCCGCATCAGCTGGGCGGGGTGGGCGCGCTGTCGGCGGGCGGCGGCGGGTCCGTGGGCGGGAGGGAATCCGGGGCCGGCTCGTATGCCGGAACGGAGTCCGCCGGGAGGGAGTCCGGAGGCGCCAGGCTGTCCGTGACCGCCGGCGGCGGCTCCACCTCCTGCTCCACCTGCGGCACCTCCACCTGCTCGCCCCGCATCCGGCGCAGGATCAGGTCCTGGCGCCAGCGCATCCGGCCCGGGCGATGGGCCGGGTTGGAGGAGAGCGGGAAGGGGAGCGAGCCGGCCAGCGCCGCGGCCTGTTCCCGGGAGATCGCGCGGGCGCTGCGCTTGAAGTAGCGCTGGCTGGCGGCCTCCACCCCCCAGACGCCGGGCCCCAGCTCCACGATGTTGAGGTAGAGCTCCATGATCCGGGGCTTGCCGAGCGCCGCCTCGAGCCGCCAGGTGATCACGGCCTCCTTCACCTTCCGGAGCGGGTTCCGCGAGGCGGAGAGGTACAGGTTCTTGGCCAGCTGCTGGGTGATGGTGCTGGCGCCGCGGAGCTTGGCCCGCCGTTCCCACGCGTGGGGCAGCAGCGCCGCGAGGTCCTTCCGGTCCCGCGGGCTGTCCCAGGAGAAGGTCATGCGGCGGTAGCCCAGGGCGTGGGCCAGCGCCAGGTAGTCGATCCCGTGATGGCTGAGGAAGTTGTTGTCCTCGCCGATGATCACGGCGTCCTGCAGGACCGGGGTGATGGAGTCGAGCGGGACGGGGCGGTAGGAGACCGGTACCGTGGCTTGCCGTCCGTCCGTCTTGCCGTCCGTCCGTGCGGTTTCCCGCATGGCCATGAACGCCGTCTGCCGGGGCCAGTGGGTGCGGTACCAGAGCGGGGGCGGCCAGATCGCGAAGAGCCAGAGGACGAACGCCGCCGCCAGCAGCCCGAGCACCTGGAGGACGCGGCGCACCCGCGGCCTCAGCGGAGCAGCGTGAGGAGGAGCCTCGAGGACTCCCGGGCGGGCACCGTCTGGCCGATCGACGGGAGCGACACGACCATGTCGGTCCAGCGCTGCCCGGCCACCTGCAGCACCCTGCCGTCGGCGGCGAGGTGATAGACCAGGGTGTCGGCGCCGGTGGCGGTCACCGAGATCGGCTGGCCGAACTGCGAGGCCTCGCCGGAGGCGGTGCGGACCCGATAGAGGGTCACCGGCAGGGCGCCCCCCGCGGCCGGCGCCGGGTCGGCGTGGGCCTCGATCCGCGCCATCTCGGTGATCGCGAAGGCGCTCACCCGCGCCGGGCCGGAGGTGGAGTCGGTCCAGCTCGCCCCGGCATTCGCCCCTTCGGGGGGGAGCGGCAGGGAGAGGAGGAGCAGCTCGTCCTGGACCTGGGCGGCGGCCAGCGAGGGGGAACTCGCGGTCTCGACGGTGAGCCGGCCGGCGAGGTCGCGGCGCGCGGTCCAGCGGGCGGAACGGGCGCTGTCGAGCAGCGGCACGAGGGCCGCGAGGCCGCTGTCGGCCCGGATGCTGTCCACCACGGCGGTGAGCCGGGTGCCGCTGTCCGACGCCACCCAGGTCAGCGTGAGGTAGGCGGTGCGCCCCAGCACCTGCAGCTGGCTCTCGCCGCTCGGCATCGTGGCCAGCACCGAGTCGCGCCGCGTGAAGGCGTACCGCGCGATGCCGCCGCCACGCGTGGGATAGCGCACCGCGCTGGCGGCGGCGGGGTCGGTGCGCGCGGGATCGACGTTGGGACGGGGAACCGACGGACTGGATGGGGCGGGGGTCGCCGGGCGGCTCGCGGGAGTTCCCGAGGCGCAGGCCGCGCCCAGGAGCAGTCCCGCGAGACGCCAGCGACGGAACATCGCGCTACTTGAGCAGGCTCGAGGTGCCGTCAATCTTCACGGTCACGGGGATCGGCTCGGGCAGCTGCGCCACGGTCACCGCGATGTTCTGCATGCCGCTGAAGCTGGAGGAGAGGCAGGTGCCGTCGGCGGCCACCAGCCAGCTCCCGGTGCCGGTGCCGGTCCCCTCGAGGCTCATCGTGCCCTGGGCGTTGGTCTGCTGGCCCGACATCGCGGTGCTGGAGGCGCCCGCCAGCTTCACGACCTTGGCGCCGTTCACCGTCTCCGACGTGGTCTGGAAGTTGGTGACGGTCCGGACCGCCACGCCGTCGTTGTCGGTCTCGGTGGTGTCGGTCCAGCTCTGGCCCTCGCGGGTGCCGGCCTTCATGGGCGGGAGCAGCTGCTGCAGGATCCCCTGCATGGCACCCGCGGCGGGGTTCTCGCTCTTGGTGTTCAGGTCCTTCACCCGCCCGGTCGGCTGGCGGTAGGCGGTCCAGACGGTGCCCACCGCCTCCTTCGCCATCTCGGCCGTGATCGGCGAGCCTTCCCCCGGGACCATCGAGTCCAGCACCATGGTCACCACCTGGCCCCCGGCGCTGTCCCGGGTGGTGACGGTGACGAATCCGGTGTTGCTGAACTCCTGCTTCTGCTCCCCCTGCCCGACCGCGGTCAGGTCCTGGGTGACGGCGGTCTTCACTTCCACCCGGTAACGCGCCGGGGCGGCCGGCGTGCCACCGGTCCACGCGGCGAGAGTGCCGACGCCGAGCGCGGCCAGCAACCAGGGACGAACCGTCATGACTTCCTCATGGGTGGAATGGGGGTGCCTACAGCGAGGCGGGGGACTGCAGCCCGGTCTTGGTCTTCCCGAAGACCGCGACCAGTTCGACTTCGTCGCTGGTGACCTTGAGCAGGCGCCAGCCGCGCTTCCACATGTCCGCGCGCCAGGTCGCCAGCCGGTCCCAGTCGGTGGCGTGCGTCCGGAACACCCGCAGTTCCGCGACCTGTTCCCACGACTCGGGGTACGGCTTGTTGCGATCCTGCGGTGCGGTCGAAGACGCCATGCTGTTCTTCCTGCCGGACGACGGAAACGGAAAAATGGAACCTATCCCCAAGTCCCGGGGGACGGGAGGGGCCGGGGGAGCGGTCCCGGCGGGGCCAAGGCATGCCTTGGTACCCCCCAGATCCCTCCCCCGGCCCAGGCCAGACCGTAAGCCGCGTGCTGTTTCCCCTCGGGTTGCCCCTCGGGGAGATGGTCATCTCTCTGGGACGGCCGTCACCGACCGCCTCTAGCAGCCTACCCGCGGCTTCGAGACGCCGGGGTTTCCCCTGGCGCTCCCCGGCCGGTTGCCCGGCCTTCGGGTGTGGGTCACACCTCGCCGCTTATTCGGCCTTGCTCCGACCGGGGGTTACCGTGCCCCCTTGCTTACGCTCGGGGCGGTGGGCTCTTACCCCACCGTTTCACCCTTACCGCGAACTCGCGTCCGTGGCGGTCTGTTTTCTGTGGCCCTGTCCATCGCCTTTCGGCGCCCAGGCGTTACCTGGCAGTCTACCCGTTGGAGCTCGGACTTTCCTCGGGACCGGTTGCCCGGCCCGCGACCATCGCATCCAGCCTGTACCGGAAAGATATGCCGGGTGGAGCCAACTGGTCAGGGGAGGGGTCAGCCGGGCCGGCCCAGGCCGGCCAGCCGGGTGCGGACCCGGCTGATCAGGGGGACCAGGGTGGTGTCCGCCTCCTCCCACTGGGAGAGGGCGTCCTCGTACTCCCGGCGGGCCAGGTCGGGCTTGCCCTGGCTCTCGTAGATCTCGCCCCGGAGCAGCCGGGCCTGCCCGAGGAGCAGCCAGCGCACGTCCAGCCCGTCCATGCCGAAGCGGTCGGGCACGAAGGCGTTGAGCGCCGCGAGTGCGCGGGTATCGTCCCCCAGCTCGTGCCAGGCGTGCGCGGCGATCATCTGGCGGTAGCTCCACCACTGCGGCCGGCTGTGATAGGCGGAGGGGGTGGCGGAGTCGGGCTGCTGCAGCAGCTCCCGGGCGCGGGCGGAGTCGCCCTTGTCGATCGCGGCGAGGGCGCGGAGCTCGGGCGGGGCGGTGACGCCGTCGAGGGCCTGCAGCTCGTCGAGCGGCGTGGGATCGGCCGGGTTCTGGAGGAACAGGCCCAGCGCGGCCGCCCAGCCGAAGTTGATGATCTGCGCCCGGCTGGCCTTGGGGGCGCGGCGGGCGCTGTCGGCCACCTGGTCCCAGATGGGCTGGAGCTGGTCCGCGGGGGCGCCGAGCGCGGTGAAGAGGTGACTCTGCAGCAGGTGGCCGTAGAGCGTGCGGCGGCCCACCCGCCGGGAGCCGAGGTTGGCCGGCAGGAAGGTCGCGCTGAGCTCCGCCGCCAGGTCGAGGTTCCGCCCCGCCAGCTCCACCTTCCCCGCGTACCCCAGGAGGCCGGCGCCGCTGGTCACCTCCCCGAGGGCCTCGATGGGGAGCTGCTCCAACGCAAAGTCCCGGGGCCGCAGGGTGTCCATGGCGCGGGCCACGGTCCGGACCGCCTCCCGCCGCTCCCCCTGTTCGCTGAGCACCCGGGCCCGGAGGAAGGCCAGGTCGGCCCGGTCACGGCCCTCGGGGGCCACCGTCAGCCGGTCCAGCTCCCGGAGCGCGGGCTCGAACTGGTTCGCGGCCAGCAGCGAGAACAGGAAGGCGTTCTGGGCATGGGCGTTGTCGGGCTGGCTCGCCATCCAGTCCCGGGCGCTCGCGATCCCGGCATCCCGCGCCCGGCGCACCGCCTGGGCCAGGACCACGGAGTCGAGCCCGGCCGCGCCGGCGGGGTCCTTGGTGAGGGCGAGCGAGTCGTTCGGCAGCAGCGCCATGAAGGGCTGGTCCTGCGCCGCCTGACGGAAGATCCAGGTCAGGTGCTCGAGCGCGAGGTAGTACCCCGGGTCCAGCGCCAGCGTCCGCTTGAAGGCGCGGAGCGAGGCGGTCATCCGCGCCCCGAGATCGGCGGTCGCGACGTCGTGGAACCAGGCGTCGCCCAGCCCGTACCAGGCGTCCGCGTCGGTGGAGTCCCGCCGCAGCAGGGCCTGGTACGCCGCCTGGCTCCGGGCGAAGTCCCCCTCGAGGAAGAGCCGGTAGGCGTCGATCATGGCGCGATCGTGTTCCGGCAGCCGCGCCGCGTAGCGGGTGGCCTGCCGGATGGCGACCAGCCCGGAGGAGTCCGCCGGCCCGGTGAGCCAGCCGCGGGTCAGCGAGAGCTTGTAGTACGCCAGCCCGAAGGTCGAGTCGATCGCGACCGCCTGGCGGAAGGAGGAGTCGGCGTCGGCCAGGTTCCAGCGGTTGAGCTCTTCCAGCCCGGCGAGGTAGGAGCGGTAGGCCTCGAGGGACGGGGTGGTGACCCGGGCCAGGTCGGCGGTGAAGCCGGCGGGGGCGCCGGAGATGTTGAGCAGCCGCGCCGCCAGCTGATCGAAGAGCGGCCGTGCGTCATCACCCGGGCGGCCCCGGATCTCGGCCAGGTCCACCCGGGTGCCGCTGGCCACGTCGTACACCCGCCCTACCAGGTGCAGCGAGTCTCCCACCCGGTTGAACTCCCCCAGCACCACGGTCCAGGCCCCGGCGTCCCGCGCCAGCCGCCGCGCCATCTCGAGCCCGATCGGCGCGGCGGCATCCACCTCGCGGCGGCGCAGCAGATCGTGCAGCCGCTCGTGGTCCACCACCTTGAGGTCGGTCCACTGCGACAGGTTGAGCGCCAGCATGCTCACGCTGCCGTCCCGGAGCCACTCCACCGCCGGGTCCAGCCGCAGGTTGTCGAACGGCAGCACCAGGATCGAATGCCGCGGGTTGACCCCCGCCGGCGGCCCGCCGGGCCGGAACGCGAAGAAGCCGAGCAGCGCCACCAGCGCCACGGCCGCGCCGGCCAGCAGCGCCCGCCGCGCCCTGCTCAGGGAGGACGGAATCCGCACCCCGCCCAGCAGGGCGTCCCGGAAATCCGCCCCGGTCTGCCACCGGGCGGCCGGGTCCTTCTCCAGCGCCCGCATGATCGCATGGGCCAGCGCCGGCGGGGTGTCCGGCCGGCGGGTGAGCACCGGCTGGGCCCGCTCGGCCAGGTGCTTCGAGGCCACCGCGGCGGCGTTGTCGGCGCGGAACGGCGGGTGGCCGGTGAGCAGCTCGTAGGCCACCACGCCCAGGGAGTAGAGATCGCTCCGGGCGTCCACCTGCTCCCCCGCGGCCTGCTCCGGACTCATGTAGGTCGGGGTGCCCACCGCCACGCCCTGCGCGGTCCGGCTGCCGTCGGTGTCTCCCGCCATCACCCGGGCGATGCCGAAATCGGCGAGCATCGTGCGGCCGGAGGCCTCGTCCACCAGGATGTTCTCGGGCTTCACGTCCCGGTGCACCAGCCCCGCCTGGCCCGCGGCGTTCAGCGCGTCGGCCAGCTGGGAGACGATGCGCTGCACCTGCGCCACCGGCAGCTTCCCCTCGCGCTGCAGCAGCTGCCGCAGGCTGTCGCCGGGGACGTAGTCCATCACGTAGTAGAAAACGCCGGTGGCCTCGCCCGCAGTGTGCACCGCCACGATGCTCGGATGGCGCAGCCGCGCGATCATCCGCGCCTCGGCCAGGAACCGCTGGGTGATGCTGCTGTGGATGGCGAGTTCGGGGTGGACGACCTTGACCGCGACCGGCCGGTCCAGGGTGGTGTCCCGGGCCAGGTACACCACCCCCATGCCGCCGTGCCCCAGCTCCCGCTCGATGCGGTACTGGGTCCCCAACGCCGCCTGCAGGCGGCCCATGAGCTCGGGCGGTTCGGTCACGCTTGGCAAGTTAGGTCGGATGTCTGGAGACGGCTACGGAGCCGTCCCCATGGACGGCTGCTTCAGATCTGACGCCCCGGGCCCCGGGAAGGTTGCACTCTGCGCCGCCGATCGCTTGAGGGGAGGTTGAGCCGCCGGCCCTATGATCGGCCCCTCTCCCACCCCGCGAGATGCCGCATGTCCGCCACCCCCTCCCCGGTCCCCGTCGTCGCCACCGTCCTCCGGCCGGAGGAGCGGAACCGGGTGGAAGCGGCGGGGACCGGCTGGTTCTCGCTGGTGCACCGCGAGTCAATCCCGGAAGCCATCCGTGCGGTGCGGGAACGCCCGGTGGACGCCGTGCTGGTCTCGGTCCACCAGTGCCCGGAGCAGCAGCTGGACCAGCTGGGCCACCTGGTGCGGGGCTTCCCCGGCATCCCGACGGTGGCGCTCGTCAGCCGCCACGATCCCGAGGGCACCGAGGCCCTGCTCCAGCTCGGCGCCACCGGGGTCCGCAAGGTCATTGACGTCACCGGCCCCGACGGGTGGCACCGGCTCCGCACCCTGCTGGGCCAGCCCGCCACCCGGGATGCCGCCCGGATCCAGGGACCGGTGCTCGAGGCGCTGGGGGCGATTCCCCCCGACACCCGGCTCTTCTTCGAGGTGCTGATCCGGCTCGCCCCCGACGTGCCCACCGCGCGCCGGCTGGCGGAACACCTCGGCGTGCGCGCGACGACGCTCATGTCCCGCTTCGGGCGGGCCGGCCTCCCCTCGCCCAAGAGCTACCTCGCCGCGATGCGGCTGGTGCACGCCACCCTGCTCTTCGAGCGGGCCGGTTACACCGTGGCGGACGTGGCGTACCGGCTGGAGTACTCCTCACCGCAGAGCCTCGGACGCCACGTCCGGGCGCTGCTCGGCATCACGACGTCGGAGCTCCGGCGGCGCTTTCCCTTCGATGCGGCGCTGGACCGCTTCCTGGTGCTGATGGTGGAACCGTACCGCGAGGTCTGGCGGGAATTCCGGCCGCTGAGCGGCCGGGAACGGTGAGGCGGGGACGGGCGGAGGGGTGGAGCCCTACTTGAGTCCCAGTCGGGTGGAGGTGGTGAGCGCGACGACCTGGTGGCCGGCGGCCTCCAGCACCGCCCGGCCTCCCTCCTCGCGGTCCACGACGGCGAGGACCCCGAGCACGGTGCCGCCCTCCTCCCGGATCGCCTCGATGGCCTTGAGGGCGGACCCGCCGGTGGTAATCACGTCCTCCACCACGACCACGGCGTCGCCGGCGGTGAAGTTCCCCTCCACCCGGCGCCCGGTGCCGTGGGCCTTGGCTTCCTTGCGCACGCTGAAGGCGTCCAGGACGGGGGGGCGGGAGGCGCTGGCGGCGGCGATGGCATAGGCCACCGGATCGGCGCCCATGGTGAGGCCGCCAACGCCACGCGGGGCCCACCCCGCCTCGCGCAGCGCGTCGAGGCCCAGGCGTCCAATGAGCACCAGCCCCGCGGCGGACATCGTGGTGAGCCGGCAGTCGATGTAGAACGTGGAGGTGCGGCCGGAGGCGAGCACGAAGTGGCCGCGCCGGACGGACCGCTCCAGGAGCAGCCGGTCGAGGGCCTCCGAGTCCGGCGGCTTCATTTCCCGAAGATGCTCTTCAGGAAGCTCTTCCGCTCACCGCCCTGGCGGAGCGCGGTGCAAAGGCGGCCGACGAACTCGTCCACCGTCTTGCAGCGCTTGCCCAGGTCGCGCTCCAGGCCGGCGGTCATCGCGTCTTCCACCGGCTGGGGGAACTTGAGCCCCTTCACCGCCTGGTTGAGCGGGGTCGGCGCCTGGGTCAGGAGCTGCTGGAAGAGCTCCCGGGGCGAGCGCCCGTTGTACGGCAGGGAGCCGGTGAGCAGGTAGTAGGCGATCGTGGCCAGGCTGTAGACATCGGCCTGCTCGTTGACCAGCTCTCCCGAGAGGGCCTCGGGGGCCACATACTGCAGGGTGCCGACGAAGAACCCGGTGCGGGTGAGCCGCTCTTCCGGCTTGAGGTCCGAGTCCCGGGCGATGCCGAAGTCCAGCAGCACCGCGCGCTGGCTCTCCGGGTTATACATGATGTTGGCGGGCTTGAGGTCCCGGTGGATGATGCCCTGCCCGTGGGCGGCGGTGAGCGCGGCGCCGATCTGCTCGATGATCGTCGCCACCAGCGCCGGGGCGAGCTGGCCGGAGCGGATGGCGAACTTCTCCAGCGCCTCGCCGTCCACCCACTCCATGGCCAGGTAGTACAGGTCCTCGGTCTGTCCGAAGGTGTACGTCTTGACGATGTTGGGATGGTTGATCCGGGTGCCGAACTCGGCTTCCCGCAGGAAACGCTTGATGGCGACGGGATCCTGCGCCAGGCGGGTGCGCAGGACCTTCACGGCGGCCGGGCCGCCTTCCGGGCGTTCAGCCTTGTAGACCGTCGCGGTGCCGCCCTCGCCGATGTGCTGCAGCAGGCGGTAGCCGGCGATGGTCCGGCCGATGAGGCTGTCCTGTGTCATTGGGTGCTGCAACCTAGTCCGCCTCCGGAGGGGGAGCAAGCAGCGGTCGCTTGAGGTCTCCCGTCACGCCCACTAAGCTAGGTCACGATGCCCCGCACCCCGCCGTTCGTCGCCGCCACGGCCGCGCTCCTCCTCCTGGGCTGCGGATCCTGGGGCCGCGTGGGCAGCCAGCCCAGCGTCCAGCAGGGCGAGACGCTGACCCAGATCCTCGACCTCTCCGCCGTGTACAAGCGCCTGGGCCGGCTCACCTCCGGGGCGCCCATGCCTTTCGTGGCCGAAGTCGCCTTCTACGGCGGCGCCGGCGACTCCACCCTGGCCGTCGTGGCGCTCTCCCTCGAGAGCCGGAACCTCGCCTTCCAGAAGGAGGGGGACGCCTTCGTCGCCCGCTACCGGGTGGACCTGACCCTGACCCCCACCGGGGGCGGGCCCGCCGTCACCCGGCGGCAGGAGCAGACGGCCCGGGTCGGGAGCTTCGCCGAGACCCAGCGCGGGGACGAGAGCATCCTGTACCAGGACGGGCTCACCGTGGCCCCGGGGGAGTACCGCCTGACGCTGCAGGTCACCGACCGCGGCGCCGGCAAGACGGGACAGGCGGAGGCGACCTACCGCGCCCCCCGGTTCGGCCCCGGCAGCTTCTCGGCGCCCCGGCTTTCCTACCGGGCGGAGGGGCGCACCAGCCGCGGCGCCCCGCTCAGGGTGATCCTCAACCCGCGGGGGACCCTCGCCTACGGCGGGGACACCGCGGCGGCGTACGTCGAGGCCTACGGCCTCACCGGCCCGACCGCGATCCCCGTCATCCTGCGGGACATGCGGGACAGCGTCATCCTCGACGACTCGCTGCGCTTCCGGGGCGGCCGTGAGGTGGAGAGCGTCGCCCTCCGCTTTGCCCCCGATTCCGCCCCCCTCGGCGAGCTCCGGATCATCGTCGGCAGCGGGGCGACCGCCGACAGCACCCGGGCGGTGGTGTCGTTCTCCCAGGGCTGGGTGGTGACCAACTTCGAGGACATGGTGGGGTTGCTGCGCTACTTCCGGCCGTCGCCGGCGCTCGACTCCCTCCGCAAGGCCGCCCCCGAGGACCGCGCCAAGGTGTGGAAGCAGTTCTACCGCTCCACCGACCCCAACAGCGCCACCCCCACCAACGAGGCGCTGGAGCAGTACTTCGCGCGGCTGGCGCGGGCCAACCAGCGGTTCCGGGACGAGGGGGTCCAGGGCTGGCGCACCGACCGGGGCGAGGTGCTGGTCCGCCTCGGCGAGCCGGACGAGATCTTCGACGCCAGTCCCGCCAGCGAGGGGCGCCTCATCCGCTGGGGCTTCACCAACTACCAGCTGGTGCTGTACTTCGTGGACGAGACCGGGTTCGGGCGCTTCCGCCTCTCGCCCGCCTCGCGCGCGGAGCTGGAGCGGGTGATCGCGCGGCTGAGCCGGCAGGCGGATTAGGGCTGCGGGGAAGCGGGAAACGGGAAGCGGGAAGGACGTGGGAGCTCGCGTCGCCCGCCCGAGGCTCCTTCCGTTTCCCGTTTCCCGCTTCCCGTTTCCCGTTTCCTCGTGCCTGCCCTACCCCCATTCCCCCTCCGCCAATGCGGGTCCATCTTCCGGCATGCCGCACACCCCGCCACAGCTCTTCCTGATCGACGGCTACGCCCTCATCTACCGGGCCTTCTTCGCCCTGATCACCCGGCCGCTCCGCACCACCCGCGGGGAAAACACCTCCGCCGCCTGGGGCGTCGTCAACTTCCTGCTGCGGCTGCGGGAGAAGTACCAGCCGGAGTACCTCGCCTGGGTGCATGACGCCGGCGATTCCTTCCGCACCGAGCTCTACCCCGAGTACAAGTCCACCCGCGAGAAGCTCGACGAGGAGCTGCAGGCGGAGTTCGACCGCTCCGTGGTGCGGATCGAGGAGCTGCTCGCCGCCTTCCGGGTGCCGGTGGTGACGGTGCCCGGCTACGAGGCCGATGACGTCATCGGCACCCTCGCCACCCAGGGCGCCGAGCGCGGCTGGCAGGTGGTGGTGGTCTCGGGGGACAAGGACTTCTACCAGCTGATCGGGCCGCGGGTGGCGCTGCTCAACCCCGGCCGGGGCGGCCCCGCGGCGGTGGACGAGCTCTGGGTGGACGAATCCAACGCCGCGGAGCGGCTGGGCGTGCCGCCGGCGCAGGTGGTGGACTACCTGGCGCTGGTGGGAGACGCCTCGGATAACGTCCCCGGGGTGAAGGGCATCGGCAGCAAGGGCGCGGTGGAGCTGCTGGCCCAGTTCGGGGATCTCGAGACGATGCTGGCGCGGGCCGCGGAGGTGAAGGGGAAGCGGGCCCGGGAGGCGCTGGAGCAGTACGCCGCCGACGCGCGGCTCTCCCGCCAGCTGGTCACGATCAAGCGGGATGTACCGGTGTCGCTGGACCAGCACGCGCTGACCGAGCAGGACCCCGACCGGGCGCAGCTGCTCCGGCTGGTGACCGAGCTGGAGTTCTACTCCCTGGCCAAGAAGCTGGAAGGCGCCGGCGGCGCCGCGGCCCCCGCGCCGCCCCCCGACTCGCAAGCGCCCGGGGCGGATGGCGGTGCGCCCGCGCCCGCCGCGGCGGTCGCGGGTCCGGCGGTGACGGTGGTGGACGATCCCGCCCTCCTCACCGCGATCGTGGCGCGGCTCCGCCGGGCGCCGCTGGTGGCGCTCGATACCGAGACCAGCTCCCTCGAGCCGCACGACGCCGAGCTGATCGGGCTGTCCCTGGCGGCGTCCGCGGACGAGGTCTGGTACCTGCCCTTCGGCCACCGGCCGCTGGGCGGGGAGCTGGCGGCGCCGGCGCCGGTGGTGAACCTGCCGCCGATCACCGATCCCGCCTGCGCCGCCGTGGCGGAGCTGCTGCGGGACCCGTCGGTGCCCAAGGCGGGGCACAACATCAAGTACGACTGGCAGGTGCTGCGCCGCGCGGGGGTGGAGCTGGCGGGGGTGACGTACGACTCGATGCTCACCAGCTTCGTGCTCGATCCGGGGCGGCGGTCCCACGCCATTGATACCCTGAGCCTCGAGCACCTGGGCCGCGGCATGCGGCAGTACACCGACCTCGCCGGCAAGGGGAAGGCCCAGATCCCCTTCGCCGAGGTGGCGATCCCGGAGGCGGCGGCGTATTGCGGCGCCGACAGCGCCACGGTGCTCGCGCTGCACGACTTCTTCGCCCCCGCGCTCCGGGAGCACGCGCTGGAGCGGCTGCTCGGCGAGATCGAACTGCCGCTGGTGCCGGTGCTGGTCGACATGGAATGGGACGGCATCGCGATCGACCGCGCGGTGTTCGAGCGGCTGGCGGTGGAGCTCACCCGAGACCTCGCGGCGCTGGAGGCGAAGATCTCCGCCGCCGCGGGGGTGGCGGTCAACCTCAACTCCCCGAAGCAGCTCGCCGCGCTGCTGTTCGACAAGCTGCAGCTGCCGGTCCTCAAGAAGACCAAGACCGGCCCCTCCACCGACGCCGACGTGCTGGAGCAGCTGGCCGCCATGGGCCATGAGCTGCCGGCGATGCTGCTGGACTACCGGGAGGTGCAGAAGCTCAAGAGCACCTACGTGGATGTCCTGCCGGCCCGGGTGAACCGCGCCACCGGGCGGATCCACACCAGCTTCAACCAGGTCGGCGCGGCCACCGGGCGGCTGGCGTCGTCGGAGCCCAACCTGCAGAATATCCCGATCCGCACCCCGCGGGGGGAGGAGATCCGCACCGGCTTCGTGCCGGCGCCGGGGTGCAGCTTCGTGGTGGCCGACTATTCGCAGATCGAGCTGCGGCTGATGGCCCACCTCTCGGAGGACCCGGCCTTCATCCAGGCCTTCCGCTCCGGCGGCGACATCCACCGCCAGACGGCGAGCGTGATCTTCGGGGTGGCGCCGGCGAGCGTGACGGCGGAGATGCGGGCCCGGGCCAAGACCATCAACTTCGGCACCATCTACGGCCAGGGGCCGTTCGCGCTCTCCAAGATGCTCGGCATCACCCAGGACGAGGCCAAGGCGTTCATCCAGCAGTATTTCGAACGCTTCGCCGGGGTGCGCGCCTACCTGGACCTGCAGGTGCGGCTGGCGCGGGAACAGGGGTACGTGGAGACGCTGTTCGGCCGGCGGCGGTACATTCCGGAGATCAACGAAAAGAACTTCAACCTGCGCTCGTTTGCCGAACGGACCGCGCAGAACACGCCGCTGCAGGGCTCGGCTGCCGACCTGATCAAGATCGCCATGGTCCGGATCCACGGCGCGCTCCGGAAGGACCGGGTCCCCGCCCGGCTGCTCCTGCAGGTGCATGACGAACTGGTGCTGGAGGCGGAGGCGAGCGAGGTGGAGCGGGTGGTGGGACTGGTGCGGGAGCACATGGAGGGCGCCGCGTCGCTCAAGGTGCCCCTGGTGGTGGATGTCGGCGTGGGACCCAACTGGCTCGCCGCGAAACACTAGGAGACCTGGGATGCGACTGGGACGCCCCCCGCGGGGCTTCACGATCATCGAGATGCTCGTGGTCCTCGTGGTGCTGGGCGTCCTCGCCACGCTGGGCTTCGCGCGGCTGCAGTCCTCCAAGGACAAGGCCACCATCGCCAGCATGAACTCCGACCTGCGCGCCGTTGCCGAGGAGCAGGAGGCGTTCTACTTCGATCACCGGTTCTACAGCCCCACCACCGACTCGCTCAATCCCAACTACACCATCGGCAACCTGGTCACGATCCACGAGGCGACGGCCTCGGGGTGGTCGGGCAGCGTCAGCAACCCCAAGGTGACGCGGGTCTGCTACGTGGTGGTGGGGAACGCGGCGGCGGTGGGGAGTGCGGTGAATGATGGGGTGATCAGCTGTTCTTAGGCTTGCGCCGCACCCCCGGCCACCAGTTCCACTCCCCCGCCAGGTGCATGATGGCCGGCACCAGCACCATCCGGATGATCGTGGCGTCGAGCAGCACCGCCACCGCCAGCCCGAAGCCGAGGAACTGCATCGCCAGCACCCGGGCAAAGGCGAAGACCCCGAAGACCAGGATCATGATCAGCGCCGCGCTGGTGATCACCGACGCGGTGGCGGAGAGTCCCTCCTCGGTGGCCTTCTCGTTGTCCCCGTGCTTGTCGAACGCCTCCTTGACCCGGGCCAGGAGGAACACCTCGTAGTCCATGCTGAGCCCGAACACCACCGCGAACACCAGCACCGGCACCACCACGAAGATGGCCGAGGTGGCGCCGTCCAGCCCGAAGATCCCCGCGCCGATGCCGTACTGGAACACCAGCACGATGAGCCCGAAGGTGGCGCTCACCGAGAGGGTGTTCATGATCACCGCCTTGATCGGCACCAGCACCGAGCGGAACACGATGGCCAGCATGATCCCGGTGCAGGCGAGGATCAGGAACACCAGCATCGGGAAGCGGTGCAGCAGCACATCCTGGAGGTCGAGGCTGGCCGCGGTGTAGCCGCCCACCACGATGGTCGCGTCCTTGAGCTGCCTGGGCGGCGTCTTGGCGAGGTCCCGGGCCCGCTGCGACACGTCCATCCCCGAGGTGAGGCTGGTAGTGTCCCCAAGGATCACGTCGATCAGCGCCACCCGTTCGTCGGTGGAGAGGTAGGCGTCGAGGAAGTCGCCGTATTCCTTTCTCGCCTCCGCCATGTCGCTGTAGAGGATCGAGTACTGCAGGATGCCGGTGCCCGGCTCCAGGTCCACGATGCTCCGCACCTGTGTGACCCTGGGGTCGGCGCGGAGCGAATCCGAGAGCGCCCGGAGCCCGCGGAGCCCCGCGGCCGAAGTGGCGCGCTGGCCCTCCGGCAGCTCCACCACCACCCGGACCGGCAGGATGATGTTGGCGACGCCGAGCTGGTCGAGGGTCTGCACCCCCTGGCCCGCCTCGGTGGCGGTGGGCCACCAGTTCCGCGCCGGCAGCCCGATCTTGATCCAGAACACCGGCGCGGTGAGCAGGGCGATGATCGTCAGGCCGATCGTCAGGGCGCGGAGCGGGTTCCGCGACAGGCTCCGGGCCCACTTCTCCCATGCGGTGGGCGCGTGATACCAGGTGAGCCGCCGCGCGAGCCAGCGGGGGCGATCGATCTGCCGGCCCAGCACCGCGAGCAGCGCCGGGAGCAGCGTGGTGGAAAGCGCCACCGCCACCGCGACCACCACCAGCCCGCCGATCCCGACGCTCTGGGTCTCCACCAGCGGCGTGAGCAGCAGCGCCGCGAACCCCACCACCACCGTCATGCCGGAGGTGAGCACCGCCGCCCCGGCGGTGCTCAGCGCGCGCGCCGCCGCCTCCTGCCGCCGCAGCCCGCGGTTCAGCTCCTCCCGGAACCGGGTCACGATCAGCAGGGAATAGTCGATGCCCACGCCCAGCCCGAGCATCGTGGTCATGTTGAGCACGAAGATCGACATCGGGGTGTAGTCGGCCAGGATCACCACGATCGCGAGCGTCACCCAGATCGCGAGGAACCCCACGATCAGCGGCAGCAGCGCCGCCACCAGCGCCCCGAAGGCGAGGAGGAGGATCCCGGCGGTGAGCGGCAGCAGCCGGATCTCCCCCTGCTTGCTGTCGGCGGCCACCACG
>JAEUJI010000047.1 GCA_016794805.1 Gemmatimonadota bacterium | reverse complement strand
CATCAGGTGGTGTTCGGCGTGGTGTTCTCCCTCGGTCAGCATCCCGATGAAGCCGAGGCCGCGGATGCGGGCAACGACGGCCGCGTCCCCCGGCTCCGTCGCAGTGACCACCAGCCGCATCCCATCGGCGATCTCGCCGGCCGCGGCCCGCCACGGACCGGCCCCGGGCAGCACCCGTGCATGCATGCCGACCATGCGCCGGATCGCGCCGGCGACCTCCTTCTCGCCGGTGATCTCCATCGCCAGCCCCCCCGGCACTGCCTGCTGCCGCACTCGCGACCGCAGGGTCACCAGGTCCATGTCGATCAGGTGCTGCCGCAGCGCCTCGAGGTCCACGCGGCTCCAGTCGGTGCTGGAATCGGCTTCGAGCGCGCGGACCACCTGGGTGATGGCGGCGAAGGCGGCCTGCCCCGACTGGGCCGGCGCGGGTCCGGCGCCGTCGTGCCCCATTCCCGGAGTGTGCTGCATGCCCGGGGTGTGCTGCATGCCGCCTCCCGCCGGCTGCTGCGCGGCGAGCGGGGTGGCGAGCAGGAGGAGGAAGAGGGAGAGGGATCTGCGCATGGCTCTAGGTCCGTCGAAGGGGTCGTTCACGATAATCGCACGACACCGGCCGCGCAGGACCCCGGCCGCCCCTCCCACCGTTGGGCTCCGGAATGCGGTCCGCTGCCGCGGCCTTGAGCCCCGACCCCACCCCCGCTAGACTCGTCCTGCGCCACCCCCTCGCCCCGCTGGCCGCTCCATGCCGATGAAGGAAGGACCGCGATGACCGCCCCATCCCCCGCCGAGGAGACCACGGGGGACCTCGAGGCCCAGGTCTCGCGCCGCCGGACCTTCGCCATCATCAGCCACCCGGACGCCGGCAAGACCACCCTCACCGAAAAGCTGCTGCTCTACGGCGGCGCGATTCACCTCGCCGGGGCGGTCAAGGCGCGGGGCGCCGCCCGCCAGGTCACCTCCGACTGGATGGAACTCGAGCGGCAGCGCGGCATCTCCATCACCTCCAGCGTGCTGCAGTTCGACTACGCCGGCTGCCGGGTGAACCTGCTCGACACCCCCGGCCACCAGGACTTCTCCGAGGACACCTATCGTACCCTGGTGGCCGCGGACAGCGCCGCCATGCTGCTGGACAACCGCAAGGGCGTCGAGGAACGGACCCGGCAGCTGTTCGACGTCTGCAAGCGGCGCCGGATGCCGATCGTGACCTTCGTCAACAAGTGCGACCGTCCCGGCACCGACCCGATGACCCTGCTGAGCGATGTGGAGCGGGAGCTCGACATCCAGTGCGCTCCCGCCACCTGGCCGGTGTACCGTGACGGCAACTTCGCCGGGGTGGTGGACCGCCGCAGCCGGCAGGTGCTCCTCTTCGACCGCGCCACCGACCACGGCGCCTCCGTGGCGGAGAGCCGCGCCCACTCGCTCGACGATCCCCGCCTGCGGGAGGAGCTGGGCGCGGGGGCGGTGGACCACCTGCTCGAGGAGCTGCAGCTGCTGGACGGCGCGGGGCACCCGTTTGATCGCGACGCCTTCCTGGCCGGCGGCCTGACGCCGGTCTACTTCGGCAGCGCGCTCACCAACTTCGGGGTCGAGCCGTTCCTGCGGGATTTCCTCTCCCTGGCGCCGCCCCCCCTGCCCCGTGACTCCACCGTCGGCCCCATCGCGCCGACCTCGCCCGGCTTCACCGGCGGCGTGTTCAAGATCCAGGCGAACATGGATCCCCGGCACCGGGACCGGATCGCGTTCGTGCGGATCGTCTCGGGGCGGTTCGAGGCGGGGATGGAGGTGCGCCAGGTGCGCACCGGCAAGCCGATGCGGCTTCGGAGCCCCCAGCAGTTCATGGCCCGGGAGCGCACGGCCATCGAGGAAGCCTGGCCGGGAGACGTCATCGGCGTGATGGACCGGGGGGTGCTCCGCATCGGCGACACCCTCTCCGCCGGGGGCGACCTGGAGTTCCAGGGGATCCCCCGCTTTCCGCCCGAGCACTTCGCCCAGGTCATCCCCACCGACCCGCTGCGCCGCAAGCAGCTCGACACCGGACTGCGGGAGCTGTCGGAGGAGGGGGCGGCGCAGGTGTTCTACGCCCAGGGGGAGGCGGGGCCGGCGCCGATCGTCGGCGCCGTGGGGCAGCTGCAGTTCGACGTGATGCTGTTCCGGCTCACGGAGGAGTACAACGCCCCCTGCCGGCTGCAGCCGATCGGCTACCGCTTTCCCCGCTGGGTCACCGGGCCCATCGAGGCCATCGAGCGCGCGGGTTCGGCCGGGGGCCGGCTGCGGCTGTTCGACGCCAAGGGGAAGCCGGTGCTGCTGTTCGAGAGCGAGTGGGCCATGCGGTGGGCGGCGGACCACGAGCGGGAGCTGACGTTTCATCAGATCGCCCCGTAGGCGGCGGAGCGGGCCTTCCCTACCGGGTGGGATGCCCTGCCGATTTCGCCTCTCCCTCGCAGCCGCAGCCGGTGCCGCACCCCGCCCTGGCATCGCGCGCGGCCCGGATGGACGCCACCAGCCGGCGCGCGAGGAACAGCAGCGCCCCCGCGACGATCACCCCGACCACAATCCGGTCCATCGTTGCGCTCATGTCCCGCCTCCGAAGCCCAGCGTGCGGCCGCCATGGTACACCAGCCAGGCGGCGCCGTACGCCAGCACCAGCATGTAGGCAAACTGGAAGCCGGCCCACTGCCAGCCGATCCGCCCCCCGCCCGCCTCGCGGACGGTCACCGCGGTGGTGCTGATGCACATCAGGGCGAAGACGTAGAACACCATCAGCCCCACCGCCACCAGTGGAGTGTACACCGGCGCGCCGGTGCGGGCATCCCGCTCCTCGCGGAGCCGGGCGCCGAGCGCCGGGACATCGTCGCCGCTCCCACCGACCCCGTAGATCGTGCCCATGGTGGACACGAACACCTCGCGGGCGGCGAAGCTCGCCGCGATCGAGACGCCGATCTTCCAGTCATACCCGAGCGGGCGCACCACCGGCTCGATCGCCTGCCCGATCTGGCCCAGCGCCGACGACGCCAGCTGCTGCTCCTGCTGCACCGCCTCGGGCAGGGAGGAATCCACCGCCGCCCGCGGGTACGTGGCAAGGGCCCAGAGCACCACGGACAGCGCCAGGATGACGGTGCCGGCGCGCCGCAGGAAGAGGAAACAGCGCTGCGCAATCGACACCCAGAGCGACCGCAGGCTGGGCCAGCGATAGGGGGGCAGCTCCAGGATCATCGGCCGCACCGGGCCCTTGAGCAGGGTCCGCTTGAAGACCCAGGC
>JAEUJI010000025.1 GCA_016794805.1 Gemmatimonadota bacterium | reverse complement strand
CGTGCTGCGCCAGCGGTCGTCGTTCATGATCGTGATGCGGGTGATTCCCTTCACCGTCCCCACCATCGAGGAACTGCACCTCCCCGCGGTCGTGGGGCGGCTGGCAGAGCTGGAGCAGGGGCTGGTGCTGGTGACCGGCGTCTCCGGCAGCGGCAAGAGCAGCACCGTCGCCGCCATGCTCAACCACGTCAACCAGAACCAGCACCGGCATATCGTGACGGTGGAGAACCCGATCGAGTTCCTGCACCGCGACGTGAAGTGCAGCGTGACCCAGCGGGAGGTTGGGGTGGACACCGAGAGCTTCGCGGTCGGGCTGCAGGCGGCGCTGCGGCAGGATCCGGACGTGATCGTGATCGGCGAGATCGCCGACAGCGAGACGCTCGACACCGCCATCAAGGCGGCGGAGCGGGGGCACATGGTGGTTTCCACCCTCCCGACCCCCGATGTGGCGAGCACGGTGGCGCGGCTGCATGCCATGTTCCCCAGCATCGAGCGCGAGATCGGCCGGATCCGGCTCTCGGAGGTGCTCCGCGGCATCGTCTCGCAGCGGCTGCTCCCCCGGAAGGATGAGGGCACCCGGGTTCCCGCCGTCGAGGTGCTGGTGACCAACCCGGAGGTGCGGACGCTGCTCCGCGATCCGGAGCGGGTGGCGGGCCTCCGGAGCCTCATGACGGAGGGCCAGACGGACGGTATGCAGACCCTGGAACAGCATGTGGCCCGCCTGCTCGACGAAGGCCTGATCGCCCAGGAGACTTCCGCCGCCCTCAGTCCGTGACCCCGCTGGAGTTGTACCAGGCCCTCATCGCCGAGCCGCGGGAGGCCGGTACCCCGGGCGCCGAGCGGGCCCGCGCCCTCCTCACCGAGCACTTCGCCAGTCGCGGTTACGAGGTGCTGGAGCAGCGATTCCTCTTCCAGCCCGCGGCCCTCAACGCCTTTCCCCTGCTCGGGGCGGGCCTGGGGTGGCTCATGCTGCTCGAGATTCCTCTCCTGCTGCTCGGCGGCCTTCCTGGCGGCCTGGCGCCGCTGGTCTGGTTCATGGGGGCACTGGCGCTGGGGTTGCTCGCCTGGGGGATCGGGACGGGGGTGGAGGTCCCTGGAGCGGAGCGCCGGGAAGACGCAAACCTCGTCGTGACCCGTGGCATGACCCCGGTCCGGCGCTGGATCATGGCCCATGTGGATACCAAGGCTCAGGGCCACTCAATGGCGGGCCGGCTGGTGGCGGTCTGGGTGCTGCTCGCCGCGGCGCTGGCGCTCTCGCTCCTGACGCCCTGGCGGGCGGTCCGGGGGGATGCGCTGCCAGGATGGGCCGTGGGCGCGGCGGCGGGACTGTCGGTCGCAGCCGGGTTCTTGGCCAGCCGAGGCCGGCTCCGGGGCCAGACGGTCGGCGCCCGGGACAACGGTACCGGGCTCCTCGCCGCCCTCACCGCCGCCGAGGAAGGGCCGAAGGAGGGGGTGGGGTACCTGTTCACGGGGGCGGAGGAATTCGGGCTGGTGGGCGCCCGGGCGCTGCAGCGGGGGGGGCACGCCGCCGCCTGTGATGTGATCAACCTGGATACCATCACCGACCGGGGCCGGCTCTACCTGGTGGCCCATGACCGCCGGGGGGTGGCCCTGGCGGAGGCCCTCCGACCCAGCCTGAGCGCGGGAGGTGAGGCGCCCATGGTCCGGCGCCTCCCGGTCGGCATCCTTACTGACAGCCTGCCATTTGCCCGGAGCGGGCGCCCGGCGGTGACCGTCTCCCGGCTCGACTGGAGTGACCTGGGCCGGCTCCACACC
>JAEUJI010000331.1 GCA_016794805.1 Gemmatimonadota bacterium | reverse complement strand
GGAGGCCTACGCGTTCCGGCGCAAGGCGTTCCTGCTGGACCCGCTGGTGGATCTCAAGCCGCTGGCGCTGATGATCCCGCCGGCCGGGGCGTTCGGGCTCAAGGGCCGCGACGAGGCGATCTACACCTACCTGATGAACGGCTTCGGGAGCTTCTGGGACGGGCAGTATGGCCGGGCCTACCAGTTCCTGCGGGAGCTGGCGGGGAATGCCACCGAGGCGGAACGGAAGGAGAAGTTTGCCGGCTGGTTCCTCTGGTACGAGGCGCTCGCGGCGGCACACGCGAACGACTTCGCCCGTGCCACCACCAACCTGCGGGTGCTGCTGGCGCGGGCGGAATCCGCGGCCGACGAGAGCGGCGGCGCGACGCTCGCTTTCAGCAGCCCGACCCAGTACCGCTACGCGCTGGCCTGCATCCTGGACCAGGCGGGGGAACGGCGGGAGGCGGTGGAGCTGCTGCAGCAGACCCTCACCGAGGATGTCGGGCTCTACGCGGCCCACGTCCGGCTGGCGCGGATCTACGAGGACCAGCACCGCACCCGGCCGGCGCTGGAGGAGCGGCGCCGCGCGGTGGCGGCCAATCCCGAGGACCCCACGCTGCTCTTCGAGCTGGGGGAGGCGCTGGCCCGCGCCGGGGAGCTGGTGGAAGCCCAGGGGGTCCTGCGCCAGGCGGTGCAGGCCAATCCCCGGAGTCACCGCGCCCTCTACGTGCTCGGCTTCGTGGCGCAGCAGGTCGGCAGCAAGGAGGAGGCGCGCACGGTGTACACCCGCTTCCTCGAACTGGCGCCGAGCCGATTCGACGAACAGAAGCTCGAGGCGCGCCGCCGCCTTGAGGCCCTCAAGTGAACCGGAGACCCGGTATGCGACTGACCCCTGCGCTCCTCCCGCTGGCCCTGCTCCTCGCCGCCGCGCCGCTCCCGGCGCAGCGCATCAGGCTCCCGGTGAAGCTCGCCGAGCTGGAGCAGCGGGTGAAGGTGGATTCCAATGACGCGGCGGCCCACTACAACGTGGCGCTGGGCTACTGGAACGAGAAGCGCTTCGACGACGCGGAGCGGGCCCTGAAGATGGCGGTGACGATCGAGCCCCGGTTTGCGCCCGCGCACCTGGCGCTCGCCTACCTCCCCTTTGCCCGCCGCCCGAAGCTGTGGAATGAGATCTGGGACAACGCGGTGCCGGAGGACCAGGTCCCGCTGCTCAAGCGCGCCGACAGCGAGTACCGGCACGCCTTCCTGATTGACCCGCTGGTGGACCTCAAGATCCTGGCGGTGGCCACCCCGCCCAAGCCCAACTTCGTGGACGTCAACAACTACTACGGCGAGATCTGGGCGCTCTACTTCCAGGGCTTCGCCGACTGCCAGGAGGGGAAGTACGAGGACTGCCACGGGCGCTTCGCGGCACTGATCCGGGAGATCGACGGCGACCGGTTCGGGGAGCGGATCCCCGCCTCGGTCCACTGGTACAAGGGGATCGCCGCGGCCCACGTCGGCAAGAACGACATCGCGGAGCGGCATTTCCGGATCCTGCTCGCGCTGGGGGATGAAGAGGTGAAGGAGCGGGAGCGGAAGGGAGACCTCACCCGGGTACCGCTCCAGGCGAACGAGTTCCGCTACACCCTGGCGACCATCCTCCAGGCCGCGGGACGCACCAGCGAGGCGATCGCGATGTTCAAGGAGGTCCTGAACAACGACGTCGGTTTCTACATGGCGAACGTCCGGCTGGCGAACATCTACGAGGCCGCCCGGGACTACCCCCGCGCGGTGCAGGAGCGGCTCAACGCCGTGAACGTCAACCCCGACGACGCCAGCCTGCTCACGGATCTCGGCGTCACCCTGGGCAAGGCGGGGATGATGCCGCAGGCGGAGACCCGGCTGCAGGCCGCGGCCGACGCCAATCCCCGGGATACCCGGTCGCTCTACTGGCTCGGCGTCGCCCAGCAGGAGCTGGGCAAGACGGCCGAGGCCCGCGCCGCGTTCACCCGGTTCGTCGAGCTGGCCCCGAGCCGGTATCAGCCCCAGGTGGCGCTGGCGAAGGACCGCCTCGCCCGGCTGCAGTAGGCGCGCGCCATGCGACCCCGCCTCCGGCTGCTGCTCGCGCTCGCCCTGGCCGCCCCCGTCCCGGCGGCCGCGCAGGGCGCCTCCTACGAGCAGCTGCAGACCTTCTCCAGCCTGCTCAACCAGATCCGCCTCAACTACGTGGACTCCGTCAGCTACACGGTCCTGGTGCAGGCGGCCATCGACGGTGTGCTGGCGTCGCTGGATCCGCACAGCCGCTTCGTGCGCCGCGACCAGGCCGAACGGGAAGCAGCCTACGAGGCGGGCGTCCTCGCCGGCACCGGCGTGATCCTGGACGAGGCCGATGGCGCCCTGGTGGTGCTCAGCGTGCTGCCGAAGAGCCCCGCCGCCCGCTCCGGCATCGCGGCGGGAGACCGGCTGCTCGCGATCAACGACACCGCCAGCGCCGGCCTGACCGCCTCCGATGCGATGGAGAAGCTGATCGGCGAGAAGGGCAAGCGGGTCCGGCTGCTGCTGGCCCGCGGGTCCCGGCTCGAGCCGGACACGGTCAAGGCCGGGCTCAAGTTTGACTTCATCGAGCCCCGGTCCGTCAGCGTGGTGCGGATGGTGGATGGCACCACCGGGTACATCCGCCTCTCCGGATTCCACGCCAAGGCCGGGGAGGAGGTGGAGCGGGCCCTCAAGGACCTGCGCGGCAAGGGGATGAAACGCCTGCTGCTGGACCTGCGGGGCAATCCTGGCGGAGTGATGGTCGCCCCGGTCGAGATCGCCACCAACTTCTTCCCGAAGCGCACCCTCGTCTTCCGCACCAGCGGCCGGCACCGGAGCGCCAATGGGGAGTTCCTCACCGAGAAGGACGGCGATTTTCGCGACCTGCCGATCATCCTGCTGCAGGACGGCGGCAGTGCCAGCGCATCGGAGGCGCTGGCCGGCACCCTGCAGGATCACGACCGCGCGGTGCTCCTCGGCCGGCGCAGCTTCGGCAAGGCCCTGATCCAGGCTGGCCTGCCGATCCCCCCGCAGGGGGACGCGGTCTGGCTGACCATCGGCCGGGTCGTGACACCAAGCGGGCGCATCATCCAGCGCGCCTACCGCGGGCTCAAGTACCAGCAGTACCGGAGCTTCGGCGGGGTGAGCGGGGCCGAGCAGGATACCAGCCAGGTGTTTCTCACCGACCGGCGGCGGCATGTGCGGGGCGGCGGTGGCATCGTGCCGGATGTGGAAGTCCCGCGCTCCGCCGAGCTGCCCGCCTGGTGGGGCACGGTGGCGGACTCGGGCTGGATCGAGGCGGTCGCGGACAGCGTCGCGGCAGGGCTGCCCAGGGACCAGGGCCAGGCCGCCGCCTGGCTCGTCGGCGGGGAGCCGTGGCGGAGCGGCATGGTGGCGCCGCTCCTCGCGCGGGTGCATGGCCGGCTGCAGGTCGCCGCCGAGCCCGACTCCGCCCAGGCCGGCCGCATCGGGCGCATCATGGCGTACCGCGCCGCCGAGGTGCGCTGGGGCCCCGACGCCGCCGACGCGCTGCTCCTGCGTCACGACCCCGACGTGCGGGCGGCGATGGCCACGTGGGACCGGCTGCCGGCGCTCCTGGCCGGCCCCTGACCCCGGCGGCGAACCCCGGCGCGCCATGCACCCGTAGGGGCGCCGTCTCCCAACCCCGGATGTTCACATGCACCTGACCGAGCGCGCCGGGCTCGCCGCCCTGCGGGTCCTGATCGCCCTGCAACTCGTGATTCACGGCAGCTACCGCGCCCTGTCCGGCGGGGTCCTTCCCTTCGGTGGCTGGCTTACCGACCAGCAGGGCATTCCCTTCGGGACCGTCCTCGCGATCGGCATCACGGCGGTCGAGATCGTCGGCGGGCTCACGCTCATCGCCGGGCGACTGGTCCGCCCGCTCACCGCCTGGTTTGCGCTGCAGCTCCTGGGCGGGATCTGGCTGGTGCACCGGCCGGAGGGGTGGTTCGTGGTGGGTGGAGGCCGGAACGGGATGGAGTACAGCGTGGTCCTGATCGGTTGCCTTGTCCTCATCGGGCTGACGGCGCGCCCAGGGGAAACGCAAGCGTGACGTGACGGGGTGGAGCGAAGCTCCACCCCTACTACCGCCGGGCCCCCCCAGTCACGATCTTCCCCCCATGGCCTCCCGAACCCGCCCCGCCCCGAAGACGGCCCGAACGCTGTCCAAGGCCGACCTCCTCGATCTTTACCGCCTGATCCTGCTCTCCCGCCGGATCGACGACCGGGAGATCCAGCTCAAGCGGCAGAACAAGATCTTCTTCCAGATCTCCGGCGCTGGTCACGAGGCGGTGCTGGCGGCCGCCTCCAAGGTGTTCAAGCCGGCCTACGACTGGTTCTACACCTACTACCGGGACCGCGCGCTCTGCCTCGGCCTGGGGATGACCGCCACCGAGATGCTGCTGAGCGCGGTGGCGGCGGCGGACGATCCCAACTCGGGTGGGCGGCAGATGCCGTCGCACTTCGGGCACAAGGACCTCAACATCGTGAGCGCCTCCAGCCCCACCGGCACCCAGTTCCTGCAGGCGGTGGGCTGCGCCGAGGCCTGGCTGCGGTACTCGAAGGTGCAGGGGATGGCGGACGGCGTGACCGGGCCGCATGGCGACGAAGTGGTGTTCGTCTCCTCCGGCGACGGCACCACCAGCGAAGGCGAGTTCTGGGAGGCGATCAGCAGCGCCAGCAACCTCAAGCTGCCGGTGGTCTTCGTCATCGAGGACAACGGCTACGCCATCTCGGTGCCGATCGAGGTCAACACGCCCGGCGGCTCCATTTCGAAGCTGGTGGCGAGCTTTCCCGACCTCTACATCCAGGAAGTGGACGGCTGCGATCCGGTGGCGTCGTTCGAGGTGATCCAGCGGGCGGTGGACTACTGCCGCGCCCGCAAGGGGCCGGCGCTGGTGCATGCGCACGTGATCCGTCCCTACAGCCACTCGCTGTCCGACGACGAGGTCCTCTACCGCCCCGCCTCGGAGCGTCAGGCGGACGCGGCCCGGGACCCGGTGACGCGCTTCCCCCGGTCGCTGGTCGAGCAGGGCGTCGCCACCGAGGCGGAGATCGAGGCCATCAGGGCGGAGGTCGAGGAGGAGCTCGGCATCGCGACCGAGACCGCCCTCGCCGCGCCCCAGCCCGCCACCGACACGATCTACGATTTCGTCTACTCCCCCGATGTCGATCCCACCAGCGACCAGTTCGACACCGAGGACGATCCCCGGTTCACCGGCGACCCGACCACGATGGTGGACCTGCTCAACGCCTGCATGAAGGACGAGATGGCGCGGGACCCGCGCATCGTCGTCTTCGGCGAGGACGTGGCGGACGCCAGCCGCGAGGAGAACCTGGAGCAGGTGAAGGGGAAGGGCGGGGTCTTCAAGGTGACCTGGGGGCTGCAGCGCGCCTTCGGCAGCGACCGGGTCTACAACAGCCCGCTGGCGGAAGCCAACATCCTGGGCCGCGCCATCGGCCTCGCGACGCGCGGCATCAAGCCGGTGGTCGAGATCCAGTTCTTCGACTACATCTGGCCGGCGTACATGCAGATCCGGAACGAGCTGGCCCTGATGCGCTGGCGCTCCAACAACACCTTCGCCTGCCCGGTCGTGGTCCGCGTGACCTACGGCGGCTACCTCAAGGGCGGGGCGGTGTACCACTCCCAGACCGGCGCCGCGGTGTTCACCGGCGTGCCGGGCCTCCGGGTGGTCTGTCCGTCCACGGCCCTCGACGCCAACGGCCTGCTCCGCACCGCCATCCGCTGCGAGGACCCGGTGCTGGTGCTGGAGCACAAGCACCTCTACCGCCAGACCTACAACAAGGCGCCGAATCCCGGCCCCAACTTCATGATCCCTCTCGGCAAGGCCCGCGTGGCCCGGGAGGGGACCGACCTCACCGTGATCACCTACGGCGCGGTGGTGCAGCGCTCGCTGGTGGCGGCCAAGGAGCTGGAGGAGAGCACCGGGCTCTCGGTGGAGGTCATCGACCTGCGCTCGCTCTCCCCGGTGGACTGGGAGACGATCTATACCTCGGTGCGGAAGACCAGCCGGGTGCTGGTGGCGTACGAGGATTCACTGTCCTGGGGCTACGGCTCGGAGATCGCCGCGCGGATCGCGTCCGACGCCTTCGAGTGGCTGGATGCCCCGGTCCGGCGGGTGGCGGCCACCGATACCTTCGTGGCCTATGCCCCCGAGCTGGAGGACGTCATCCTGCCGCAGGTGAGCCATCTGCGCGCGGCCATGGCGGAGCTCGCGGCGTACTGACGCCCGCGGAGGATTGCTAGACGGCGGGGCCGGCCTCCGGGCCGGCCCCGGTCGTTTGTGCCGGGGGCACGCCCTCCACCGGATAGCCCAGCTCCTCGCCCAGCCGGCCGTAGGTGAATCCGGCGGCAACATCGTACAGCACGTGAACCGCCATCGCGACGTAGAGGGAGCCCGCAAGGAGGACCAGCCCCTGGAGGCCCAGGGAGATGAGCGCGATCGCTCCCACGCCCTTCCATCCCTGCACCGCGTGCGCCGCGCCGAACAGCGCCGCCGTCCCCACCGCCGCCGTGAAGGGATCCTGGGTCAGCCGCCACAGCAGGGCGTACATGACGCCCCGGTAGGTGATCTCCTCCCCGAGCCCCGCCGCGACCGAGACCGCCACCCACAGCCGGCGTTCCACCGCGTCCCGCGGCATCGCGAAGTGCACCCGCGGGTCCCGCCGGGCCACCGCCTCGCGCCACCTCGGCTTGAGGGCCAGGTAGCATCCCGCCAGCAGCACCAGCCCGGCAGCGACCGCCGCGAGCGGTGGGGCGGCCCGCGGCCAGAGCGGGATGCCCTCGAGGTACGCCACGCCCAGGGAGAGCACCACCGTCACCCCCTGCACCACCAGCACCGAGATGAAGTGCTGCTTCCGGGGCCGCTGCGACAGGGCAGGGAGCCGGGCGGCGCTCTTCATGGCGAGGTAGGGGAGGGCCAGCCCGAAGCAGGCGAGGTGATACCAGCCCCATGGGCCGATGGGCATGGGCGGGTCCGGCGGGAGGAGGAGGAAGAGGGCGCGGGTGGGGCCGGCCGCCCGGTCAGTCGCGGCCGAGGGCCTCGCGGATTTCGCTGGCCGCGACGATCGCGTTGTCAACGTCGCGGGAGAGCGCCCGGGCCTGCTGGGTGGCCATGGTCAGGTCGCCCAGGGCGGAGGCGGCGTCGGCGGAGCGGAGCCGCAGCAGGTCGAAGCGGACATTCTGCATGGCGAGGATGCAGCTCTCCAGCTGGCTGGCGATCTGGTCCCGCCGGCCCCGCAGGTCGCCCAGGGTCTTCTTCTGCCGCTCCAGCAGGGCCATGCGCCGGGAACGCTCCTCGTCCGCCGGCTCCCGTTCCAGCGCCCGCATCCGCTGATCGAGCCGCTCGAGGCTCTCGATATCGAGGTTCTGCTCCATGGCGTGGAGCGTCTTGGCGAGGTCGGTGGCGCGCTGGTAGAGGCCATCCACCGTGGCGGGGACATCCTCGGGCAGCATCTGGCGCTCGGCGGCGGACATCCGCTCCAGGAGCTTGAAGATCGCCAGCCGGTCGGCGTGAGCCTGGTTCACCAGTCCGAGGTGCTGGCCGTACTCGTCGTGCCGCGGGGCCGGGAGCTGGCGGGGCATCTTGCCGCCCTTGCCCGGCTGCCCCAGCACGGCATCCGGCGCCGGCGGCCGGTTGAGCACGTCGCGCCAGGTGTACCCCGCCTGCCACAGCTTGGCGTAGTTGTTCACCAGGCCGAAGCCCATGAACACGCAGGGGAAGAGGAACCACGGCTCGCCGATGCCGGTGGCGATGTTGATCATGAAGAGGCCGCCGGAAACCGCGGCCCATCGGGCGAACTGGGCCCGGGTCTTCTGCACGATCATCGGCTCGCCGGTGTCCGGCACCGGGAGGGGGGTGTCCGCTCCCTTGCCGCTCCGCCGTTCCATCTGCCGGCTGGCGCGCTCCATGTGCCGGTCCAGCCGGCCGCGCCAGTCCTCATTGCCGGGACGCCGCGAGGCGAGCGGCCGGGGCGGCGACGGCGGAGAGGCGTCCCCGCCGGCCGCGCCACCGCTGGTCCGCCGCGAGGCCGGGGCGCCACCCAGGGTGCCCCGGCCTCCCGCCCTGGTCTGGCCGGTGGGGCGGTACCCGGTCACCGTGCGCGCCTCGAGCGCGCGCCGGAGCGCATCGGCCGAGGGCCAGCGGTTCTCCGGGTCTTTCTCCAGGCACCGGGTGACCGCGAGGGCGAGATCCTCCGGGCAGTCCGGCCGCTTCTGGCCCACCGGGGGCGGCAGCTCCGTGATCTGCTTCATCAGGATGCCGGCCACCGTGGGGGCGTTGAACGGCAGCTCGCCGGTGAGCATCTGGTAGGCGAGGATGCCCAGGCTGTAGAGGTCGCTGCGCCCGTCGATCTCCTTCTCCCCCGCCGCCTGCTCCGGGCTCATGTACTGCGGGGTGCCGATCGCCACGCCGGCGCTGGTGAGGGTCGCACCCGAGCCGCCCGACATCGCCTTGGCGATGCCGAAATCGGTGACCATCACCCGGCCCCGGGTGCCGTCCAGGAGGATGTTGTCGGGCTTGATGTCGCGATGGATGACCGACATCGCGTGGGCGGCGCTCAGCGCGTCGGCCGTCTCCTTCATGATGCGGCGGACTTCCTCCACCGGGAGCTTGCCGCGCCGCTTCAGCCGCCCGCCGACCGATTCCCCATCGACGTAGCCCATCACGAAATAGACGAGGCCGTTGCCCTCGCCGACGGTATAGATCGGAACGATGTGCGGGTGGGAAAGCCGGGCCGCGGTCTCCGCTTCACGGGTGAAGCGGGCGCGGATCTCCTGCTGGAAGGCGAGCTCGGGGGGCAGGACCTTGATCGCTACCCGGCGCTTCAGCCGTTCGTCCCGCGCCCGATAGACCACCCCCATCCCGCCGCGACCGATCTCGCCCTCGATTGTGAAGGCGCTACCAAGGGCTTCGCTGAGGCGTGGCGCGAGGGAACTTGTCGGTTCGGTCATCGGGTATCCGGAGAAGCCCCATAGATTTAGCGACGTCGGACGGGGGGGACAAGGAGGTAGCCCTCCCCAGTTCCCGGCCCCGGACAGAACGGCAGGGGGCGGCCGCACCACCGACGATGTGGCAGGGTAGCATGTTTCGTTTCGGGACACAGCGCGGCTTGCAAGTCCGGACGGCGTGGGCCGAATCTCCCTGTGGGAGCCGGCCCCAGTGGCGCCCAGGCTCGACGGCGTGGCACACGGGGTGCACCTTCCACTCCCACACGCTGGCCCCTCTGCCAAATCGCCAGCCGAACGGAGCAATCAGAGTATGGCTGAACGTACCGACCGCCTTGTCCTGCCGGTCCTCCCCCTCCGGGAAGTGGTCCTGTTTCCCGGCACGACCGCGCCCATCGGCGCCGGCCGCCCGGGGACCCTCCGCGCCATCGAGGCCGCCCTCAATACCCCCGACCGCCTCATCTTCGCGGTCTCCCAGCGCCAGAACAACGAACAGGTCTCTCCCGAAGGCCTCTACACCATCGGGACCATCGCCCGGATCGGCCAGCTGCAGCGGGGCCTGGCCGGGATGCAGCTCCTGCTCCACGGTGAACGGCGGGGCATCGCCATGCACGTGGGGGAGAAGAACGGCCACCTCGAGGCCATCGTCCGCGAGGCCGAGGAGATGGCGCCGCTCGACAGCGAGAACGCCGCCTTCGTGGGACTCTACCGCGAGGCCCGGGCCCGCGCCGCCGAACTGGGCCAGAAGTCGGGGCTGCCGGAGGAGGTGGTGCAGCAGGTCCTCGCCGGGGTGAACGATCCCGGCAAGTTTGCCGACCTCGTGGCGGGCTACCTCGATATCGCGCCGCCGGACCGGCAGGCGCTGTTGGAGACGCTGTCGGTGGAGGAGCGGCTCCGCCGGGTGCTGGTGCACGTCCAGCGCCAGATCAGCGTGCTGGACGCCCAGGAGGACATCAAGTCCCAGGTGCAGGAGGAGCTGGGGGAGCGGCAGCGCGAGATGTTCCTGCGCGAGCAGCTCAAGCAGATCCGGCGCGAGCTGGGCGAGGACGACGAGCGTGGCGACCAGGAGGAGCTCCGGGAAAAGCTCGAGGGCCTCGAGCTCCCCGACGAAGTGCGCAAGGAAGTGGACCGCGAGCTCGGCCGGCTGGAGCGCATCGGGCGCGAGTCGATGGAGGCGCAGGTCATCCGCACCTTCCTCGAGACCGTGGCGGAGCTGCCCTGGAACGAGCGCAGCGACGAGTCGCTGGACCTGCTCCGGGCCCAGACCATCCTCGACGAGGATCACTACGCCCTGGGCGACGTGAAGGACCGGGTACTGGAGTTCCTGGCGGTGCGGCAGCTCAAGGACCAGGCCCGGCGCCTCGCCGACACGGCGGAGATCCCGGTTCCCGGGGAGGAGGCCGCGGCCGGGACCCACGCCCCCGAACCCCCCAAGGGCAACCCGGACGAGAAGGCCACCAAGGGCCCGATCCTGCTGTTCGTCGGGCCGCCCGGCGTCGGCAAGACCAGCGTGGCCAAGTCCATCGCCCGCGCCATGGGGCGGAAGTACGTCCGGATTTCCCTGGGTGGCGCGCGGGACGAGGCCGACATCCGCGGCCATCGGCGCACCTACGTGGGCGCCATGCCCGGGCGCATCATCCAGGGGATGAAGCAGGCCGGCACCCGGAATCCCGTCTTCCTGCTGGACGAGGTCGACAAGCTCGGCGTCTCCTTCCAGGGAGATCCGGCCAGCGCGCTGCTCGAGGTGCTGGACCCGGCGCAGAACGACAGCTTCGTGGACCACTACCTCGGGGTGCCGTTCGACCTGAGCGAGGTGCTCTTCATCTGCACCGCCAACTTCATCCAGAACATCCCGGCGCCGCTGCTGGACCGGATGGAGACCGTGGACTTCGCCGGCTACACCGAGCGCGAGAAGCTGATGATCGCGCGCAACTACCTGGTGCCCCGCCAGCTGATGGAGCATGGGCTCTCCGCCGCGCAGATCGACATTCCGGACGAGGCGGTCAGCGAAGTTGTCTCCAGCTACACCCGCGAGGCCGGGGTGCGGCAGCTGGAGCGCGAGATCGGCAAGCTCTGCCGCAAGGTGGCGCGGAAGATCGCGGTCAACGAGGTGGAGCGGCTCACGATCACCCGGGAAATGGTGGATGACCTCCTGGGCCGGCCCAAGGTGCACCCCGAGCGCGCCGCGCGGGAAGACCAGATCGGCGTGGCCACCGGGATGTACTACACGCCGGTCGGTGGCGACATCATGTTCGTGGAGGCGAGCGTCATGAAGGGGAAGGGGGAGCTGGTGCTGACCGGCCAGCTGGGCGACGTGATGAAGGAGTCCGCCCGCGCCGCCTGGACCTACGCCCGCTCCCACGCGGCGGGTCTGCACATCCGGGAGGACCTGTTCGCCGAGCGCGACGTGCACGTGCACGTCCCCGCCGGTGCCATTCCCAAGGACGGCCCCTCGGCCGGTGTCACCATGGCCACGGCGATCGTCTCGGTGCTCTCCGGCCGGCCGGTGCGGAACGACATCGCGATGACCGGGGAGATCACCCTCCGCGGCGAGGTGCTGCCGATCGGCGGGCTGAAGGAGAAGGTGCTGGGCGCGGTGCGGGCCGGCATCACCCGGATCGTGCTGCCCAAGAAGAACGAGCCCGATCTCGAGGACCTGCCGGAGGAGGTGCGGCAGACGATCGAGATGTACCCGGTCGAGAACCTGGGCCAGGTGCTGGCGCTCGCCCTGCGCGGCGCCTCATTCCGCGAGGGACGGCTCCTCTTCGGCGACCAGGTCCCCGGGGACGTGGCGCCGCTGCAGGCCTTTCACCACTAGGCGGTAGCGACGGTAGCGACGGTACCGTCGCTACCGCCTCACCCCCGCACGGTCTTCAAGTACGCCCACACCGCCGAGATCTCCTCGTCCGTCATCAGGCGGGCCAGCCGCCAGGGCATGAAGGGGTTGATGTTCGAGCCGTCGGGCCGGACTCCTTCCCTGAGCGCCTTGGTGAAATCCGCCTCGGTCCACTGACCGAGCGGCCCGGCCTGCGTCAGGTCGGCGGAGAGCGGGGTGTCCGGTGGCCCGTCCTTGAGCCCTCCCTTGAGATTGTCCCCGTGGCAGAAGGTGCAGCCCCCCGACACGGCGAGGTAGCGGCCATACTCCGGAGTCGGTCCCGGGGGAACGGCGGCCGGGATCGGCGCGGCATGATCCACCAGGCGCGCCGAGATCAGGCGTTCCGGCGAGGTGGCCAGGATCACCCGTCCGATCGGGCCGACCGTGGAGGCGGGCAGTTCGTGGTCCACCGGCGGCATGGACTTGACCCAGGCGATCAGCGCGCCCAGGTCGGCGTTGCTGAGCGCCGCATAGACCCGGGAGGGCATGAAGACCAGCGGGCGGCCATCGGGAGCCACGCCGTGCCGGATGGAGCGCACCCAGTCCGCGTCCGTGCGGCTCCCGAGGCCGCCCTTGCCGCTGGTCAGGTTCCTCGCCGTGAAGGTCCCCACCGGTCCCAGGGCCATCGCCTGGCCGGAGAGATCCATGCCGTGGCAGTCCACGCACTTGCCGATGGCCGTGCCGAGGTGCTGGCCCCGGGCCAGGGCGGCGGAGTCGGTGGGGATGGTGACCGCTTCCGGGCTGACGTCGTACCGGGCGCCCATCGCGCGGCCGCTCAGCAGCCAGATCGCCGCCACCGAGACCACCAGCAGCACCAGCAGGACGCCGAGAATTCTCAAGAGCCATCGCATCGCTGCACTCCGAGGGGGGGAGGGGGAACGATTGCCAGCCTGTTGTGCTATCATCCGCGCCGTCCTGCCGTCCTGCCGTCCTGCCGTCCTGCCGTCCTACCACGCCGCGCCGCGCACGATCAGCTCCGCCGCCCGGTCCCGCCAGACCCCTGGGTCGCCCCACTCCCGGGTCACCGGGTGCACCGCGAAGTACCCCAGGGTGAGCAGGAGGGCGAGCCGGGCGTGGG
>JAEUJI010000316.1 GCA_016794805.1 Gemmatimonadota bacterium | reverse complement strand
ACTTCATGACCGACGAGGAACTCGCCGCCATGCGGGGCGGCAAGTGACCGAAGCCGGGAGGCCGCGACCGATGACTGGACCCGACGACGACCGTCCCTCCGCCTTCAGCTGGGTGCTGGTGGCGGCCGGCTGGACCCTGGTGGGCGTCCCCATGCTGTGGGGTATCATCATCACCTTCCGCAAGGCGGCCCTGCTGTTTCGCTGACGGGGCGACTTGACGCCGACGCTTGCAGACGGATATTTGGAGCATTCTGATCCACCCCACCGGGAGCCGCCCGCCGGCCGCGCGCGAACCCCGAACCCCGAAGGCACACGCCCGGTTGGCGTTGCTGTTCTCGCAGGTCCTGCAGTACACAATTCATCCCTCAGGAGAGCGATCTCATGCGTAGGCAGACGCCGTGGGGTCTGTCGCTCGTGCTGTTGACAGCCGGTGCGACTACTCTATCCGCCCAGGCCAATTGGACGACCTACGGTGGAAACGACTGGAACCAGCGGTACTCGACGCTGGCGCAGCTCAATACGACGAACGTCCGCAACATGGTCCCGCGGATGGTGTTCCAGACCGGCATCAGCCGGCTCGGCAGCTTCGAGAACACCCCGATCGTGGTGGACAACATGATGTATGTCACCACGCCCTACAACACCGCGATCGCCTACGACCTCAGCACCGGCAAGCAGGTCTGGCGCTACGAGCAAAAGCTCGGCACCTCGATCTATTGCTGCGGCCCGAACAACCGTGGGGTCGCGGTGCACGGCCCCCACGTCTACATGGGCACGCTGGACGCCCGGCTGGTGGCGCTGGACCGGATGACGGGAGAGGTGGCCTGGGACATCGAGGTCGCGGACCCGGCGTACGGCTACAGCATCACCCACGCCCCCCTGGTCATCGGCGACAACGTGATCGTGGGCGTATCGGGCGGCGAGTACGGCATCCGCGGTCACGTGACCGCCTATAACGCGGTGAGCGGCGAGCAGGTGTGGCGCTGGTTCTCGATCCCGGCCCCGAAGGGCGACCCGACCTTCGACCCGATCGCCCCGAACGGCTGGTGGGGCACCTGGCCCACCCACACCCCGGACGGCGCCAACCTGAACCGCAACGTGGCGGCGGAGAAGGCGGACAGCGCCAAGTACGCCGACGCCTGGCAGCGGGGCGGCGGCGGGGTCTGGATGACGCCGGCGTACGACAAGGCGCTCAACATGATCTACGTCGCGGTCGGCAATCCCTCGCCGGACCTCGACGGCGGCGTCCGCCCCGGCGACAACCTCTACACCGATTGCGTGGTGGCCATTGACGCGACCACCGGCAAGACCAAGTGGTACTACCAGACCGTGCCGCATGACGTCTGGGACCTGGACGCCGTCTCCCCGCCGGTCGTGACCATGCTGGGTGGGAAGAAGGTCGTGGTGCACGCCGGCAAGACCGCCTGGGTGTACGTCCTCGACGCCGCCACCGGCAAGCTGGTCCGGCGCACCGAGAACTTCACGCCGCAGGAGAACATGTTCGCCCTGCCCACCGCCGAGGGGACCCGGATGCTGCCGGGCGCCAACGGCGGCGCCGAGTGGTCCCCGATCGCGGTGGATCCCCGGCTGGGCTACGCCTTCGTGGCGGGCCTGCACCAGCCGATGAACTACATCACCCACAACGCCCCGTGGGAAAAGGGCCGGCTCTGGCTGGGCTCGGCCTTCGTGGCGATCCCCGGCGAGGAGCAGTGGGGCACCTACACCGCGATCAACCTGGCGACCGGCAAGATCGCCTGGCAGAACAAGGTGCCGCAGCCGATGATGGGCGGCGCGCTGGCCACGGCGGGCGGCCTGACCTTCACCGGCGAGGGCAATGGCAACTTCAACGCCTATGACTCCCGGACCGGCAAGCTGCTGTGGCAGTT
>JAEUJI010000314.1 GCA_016794805.1 Gemmatimonadota bacterium | reverse complement strand
TCCGCACCAGCGGCTCGGTCGGGAGCCCGCCGGCCCGGGCGCTGTCCATCAGCCGCTCCACCGCGAGCCGGGTGCCGGTGGGGAGCCGGGCCGCAAGCCGCGCGTCCTGCGCCGCGAGCGGGACGGTTGCCAGGCCGGCGACGAAGAGCAGGGCGGAACAAGGCAGGAGAGTACGCATCGAGGCTCAGTTGGTGACCGTGATGGCGGAGGTTGGCGTACCGAACTCATCCTCGGCGGCGGGGGTGCCGGGGTCCGCAACCCAGCGCGAGTCGTCCAGCACGAAGGCGTAGCGGTAGCGGCCCGGCTTGAGTTCGAGCGTGACCGACCACTCCCCTGACTGCCGGTGCAGCAGGTGCCGGGACTGGTCCCAGTCGTTGAAGTCTCCGATGAGCGCGACCCGGCCGGCGGCAGGCGCCGCGACCGCGAAGCGTACCGCATGGCGCTCCGGCGCCGGGGCCCCCGCCGGCCAGAGGCGGATCGCCAGCAGCAGGCCGGCAGCCAGCGTCGCGCACCATCCGGCGCGGCGCCAGCGCGCCAGCCGCGCCTCCCGCCGCAATTCGGCCAGGGCGCCGGCCACCGCGTGGTCCCCCAATCGCACCGGCTCCCGCAGCGCCGCGACCGCGGCGGGGAGCGGATCGTGGTCAGCCACGGTAGGCTCCTTCGAGCCGGCTCCGCAGCCGCTCGCAGGCGCGGCTCACCCGCATCTTGAGCGCGGGCACGGAGGCGCCGGTCAGTTCGGCCATTTCCTCATAGCTGAACTCTTCCACGTGCTTCAGCAGAAAGGCCTCCCGCAGGTCGGTGGGGAGCGCGGACAGCGCTCGACTGATCTCCTCCCGCCACGCCGCCCCATCATCGGCCGGGGCGACGGACGCCTGCGCCAGCGCCGCCTCGCCTTCCTGGTCCCCCGCCATCAGGCTGGGCCGGGCCAGCCGCGTGCGGCAGCGGTTCACCAGGATCGTCAGCAGCCAGCCGCGGAATTTCTCGGGCTGGGCGCACTGGGACAGCGACCGGTACGCGCGGAGCAGGGCATCCTGCAGCGCCTCCTCCGCCTCCTCCCGATTCCCGAGCAGGTGCAACGCGAATCGTTCCAGTCCGGCACGGTGACGGGCAATGAGCTCGGCGTACGCCGATAGATCGCCCCCCCTGGCCTGATGGACCAGCTCGACGTCGGACGCGCTCATCGTCAATAGACCCGCCGCAGGCTACGTTGGTCACATGTGACGCGCCGAGGGCCGGGGAGGTCGTATGAAGCAGCCGGGGCGCCGAATGCTGACGTTCCCGGGACCTACGGACGCACGCCGCCACACGATTCTTATGGGAGAGGTCATGCGCATTCGAACCACGTGCCTGCTGGTCCTGGGGCTGGTCGCCGCCTGCGGGGAGGAGGGGTCGGGCCCCGCCTCGGCGGTCCAGCCGGACGGCCAGAGCGGGCAGACGGGCCGGGGGGCGGCAGTACGAGGGCTGGTCTTTACGGTCACCTCCGGGCCGGACAGCGGGACTGTCGGTGTGCCGGGGGCGGAGGTGGTGCTGGTGCGGGTGGGGGAGCTCCCCCAGGACACCGTGGATACCTTCCCCCCGCCTCCGCCGGGCGACACGATGCTGATGCTCCGTCGAGCGTACGGCCAGCGCCTGGGCCTCCTGTTCGACACGGTGCCCACGCCCCCGGACACCATTCACCCGCCGCCGCCGGATACGATCTTTCCCCCGCCGCCTGACACGGTCATTCCGCCGCCACCCGACACCGTGACCCCGCCACCCCCATTCTGTCGCGAGGGGGAGACCGTGGCCCGGGTGCGGACCAACCAGGCCGGCAAGTTCGCGGTGAATCGCCTCCGCCCGGGGATCTACAACCTGCTGGTGGAGCCGCCGCCCGGCTCGACCCTCAGCCCCAACGCCTCCTGCAACCTCTTCCTTAGGCGGGGGGAGCCCACCACGGTGAACATCTTCCTGTGGGAAGGGCCGGGCCCCGATCCGATTCCGGGCGACACCCTCTAACACTCTCCCCACACGCGCAAGGCCCGCCCCGACCATCGGTCGGGGCGGGCTTTGCGTTGCCTCGGGGGTCAGCATGACCCGCAGTGCGAACGGTGGGACTCGAACCCACACGGGTTTCCCCACAGGATCCTAAGTCCTGCGCGTCTGCCAGTTCCGCCACGCTCGCGTGTGGCCGGAATATCGCGCACCACCGCGCCTCGGGCCAGCAGCCGGGGCCTCACCCGGGCCGGGGCGGCCCGCCGGCGGGTGGGCAGAGCTGGAGCAGCCGCTCGCTCACCTGGTGCACGTGGAGGAGCTGCGCCATGAGGACCGGCTCGATCCCCACGGGCAGCGGCCCCGACAGCAGCTCCTCGTACAGCGTCACCACCTGGGCCTCCGTGAGGGCGCAACTCTCGAGCACCGCCCTCGGGGCGTCGCTGGCCCGCCAGGCGGGCGCGCTTCCCATGCCGGGCTGCACGCTGGGGAACAGCTGGTCCGGCAGGTCCGCCGCGACGAGGAGCCCTTGCAGCTCCCTCGCAATCCAGCGCCGTTGCCGGGCGCAGTCGCTCAGCCATGCGGCGAGGGACGGGTCGTCCACGTAACAGGCGGCCAGCAGGAAGTTCTCGTAGCTGGTCCGTGCCGCGCGGGCGAGGAGCCGGACGCGCTCCGCCACCCGGGCGCGCAGTTCCTCCGGTTCCGCCCGGCGTTGCACCCCCGGCCCGTACGTCGAGGGTGGTCGCGACGCCGGTGCCACAGCCGGGTGCCGCTGCCCCCGCATCCACTCCCGGGCCCGCCGCAGCAGGCCCGCCAGCGCCGGCTCGAGCAACCCGGCCTCCGGCTCTGTCGCTCCAGTTCGAGGCATCGTGTCCTCCCATGATCGGGGGGAAGTGAAACGGCGCGATGCCATGCTCCCGGAGGAGCGCGGTATCGCGCCGTCTACTGCCGAGGCCACGTGCCCCGGCCGTCATGGCGTCCGCCACGGAGCGGCGGATCTGTGGCACCGCAGCCTGCCGCGGCGCGCCGACAGGCTAACGCCGCGACCAGCGATCAGCCATTGACCTGGATCACACTTCGCGAGATTCGCCGGCTGTGACGACGGTCACCGGAGCCGGACCGCGTGCCGTCCAGGTACTCACCGCCTCAGGGGAGACGCACATCTTCGACTGCTTCGAGTGCGCCATCCGCTTGCTCGCCCCGGTGTGCGGGCACTAGAGGTGTCGTATTATTGGGCATGGCATCGAGGCTGCGGGCACCCTTTACTGTTGCGCCCACTGTGTGCGGCAGGGCGGACATGCGGAGGCGGTGGATCACGTCTGAAGTCGCCGCGGCCGTGTCGTGAGCTCACTGCGCGACCGCTGGCACGAGTTTGCCGCCGCCGAACCGGGAACCCGGTTCGAGCTGGAATACCAGCGAAAGCGAGGGCTCGACCAGCCGGCCTGGAAACGGGTGCTGGGTGTACTGGGTGGCGTGGCGTTGATCGTGGTGGGCATTGTCGAGCTCGCGATACCGGGCCCGGGCGTGCTTGTCATCGGGATCGGCGCCGCGCTGCTGGGCCGGGAGTCGCGGGGGATCGCCCGGTGGCTGGATCGGGGTGAGATCTCCGTCCGGCGGCTGGCCGTCCGGGTGGCTCGGTGGTGGCATGGGCTGGGCGGATGGGGACGGGCCGCCCTAGTGGTGGTGATGCTGGCGGGGGCGGCCGGGATCGGGGTGGTGGCCGTCCGTCTCCTGCTCGACTGGTAGCCCCCGGGCCGCGGGGTGGGCCAAGCGAAACGGCGCGGGAGCAGAGCTCCCGCGCCGCTGGCGCGTCCGGGCCTGCCCGGCGCCGTTACTGCAGCCGCACTCGCACGATGCGGGACCGCTCCGCTCGCACGTTGTACACCTTGAGGGTGACGATGGCGCCCTTGCCGGCGGCGGCGAGCGCGCTCCGCAGATCCGCCTCGGTGCGCACCGCCGAGCCCTCGACCGCCTGGATGATGTCGGGCCCGCCCTGCGCCGGGCTCGCGAGGGTCTCGAAGCTCGGGCCGTTGGGGTCCACCTCGGTCACCAGCACGCCGCGGGTGTCCCGGCCGAGCTCGAACTGCTCGGCGACGGACGGCGTAAGGGTCTGGACCGAGACGCCCAGCTCGTCGAAGCTCACCGACTCGTCCTGCGCGTCCGGCTCCACCTGGGTGTCCCCGGCGTTCGCCTGCCGGTCCTCGCTGGCCTGCTCCATGAGGCGGACGGTGAAGGTCTTCCGGACCCCGCCCTTCCGGGCCACTTCCACCTTCACGGTCTCGCCGGGGCTCCGGAAGCCCACCAGCTGCTGCAGCTGGGCCACGTAGTTCACCGGCTGGCCGTCGATGCCGATGATCACGTCGCCCTGCTCCAGCCCGGCCCGCTCGGCCGGCGACTGGACGCCCTCGGGGAAGCCGCCCACCACCACGCCGCGGATTTCCTTGAGGCCGACGTAGGCCGCATCGTTCTCGGTGGCGTCGCCCACTTCGATGCCCAGCGCGGCCCGCTGCACCTTGCCGTGGGCCACGAGCTGGTTCATGACGGTCCGCGCCAGGTTGATCGGGATGGCGAAGCCGTAGCCCATGTAGGTGCCGGTCTCGCTCGCGATCGCGCTGTTGATGCCGATCACCTCGCCCCGCACGTTCACCAGCGGCCCGCCGGAGTTGCCCGGATTGATCGCGGCGTCGGTCTGGATGAAGTCGCTGATGCCGGCGCGGGAGCGCTGCAGCCCGTCGAGCCGCCGTCCCTTGCCGCTGATGATGCCGCTGGTCACCGTGAAGGTGAACTGCTCGCCCAGCGGGTTCCCGATGGCGAGCACCCAGTCCCCGATCCGCAGGTTGTCGCTGTTGCCGAACGCCGACGGCACCAGCCGCGGCGCGTCGATCTTGACCACCGCGACGTCGGTGAGGGGGTCATTGCCGATCACCTTCGCGGTGAATTCGCGCCGGTCCATCAGGCGGACGGTCACCTTCTCGGCGCCCTCCACCACGTGGTTGTTGGTCAGGATGTAGCCGTCGGCGGAGACGATGAAGCCGGAGCCGGAGCCCCGCTCCACCTGCGGCCCCCGGGGCAGCCCGTGGAAGAACTGTTCCATCCCGGGCGGCACCCGGCGGGCCCGTTCCGTCCGCTGGCTCCGGATGAACACGACGCTGGGCCGGACCTGCTCGGAGACCGCCGCGAAGGCGTCGGAGAGCTCGGTGAGCACGCGGGCCTGGGGGATGCTCGGCGCCTGCGTCGGCTGAATGCTGGCCGGACGCACCCGCTCCTGTGCCGCCCCGCGGCTGGGAAGGTCGAGCAGGCCGGCAAAGAGGAGTCCCAGCGCGAAGGCGAGGGTCACCAGGCTGCCGAACTTGAGCCAGTTCAAGGTCCGTACGGACATGTCGTTCTCCAAATCAGGGCCTGAGGCAATCTAACCCTATGGTGATGCATGGTCGGTGGTGCAGGTCGCACCGGCGCTGGAACAGGAAGCGGGAAGCGGGAGGCGAGTCCCGGTCAGCCTACGACCGTTTCCCGCGCCCCGTTTCCCGGCCTGGGCCTACGCGTCCAACCGTTTGCGCCGCAGCGGCTTAGGACTTCTTCGAGTCGTCCACGATCTCGTAGTCGGCCTCGACGACGTCTTCCTTCTTCCCTTCGGTGGCGCCCGGCGCCCCGGCATCCTGGCTCCCGCTCGCGCTCTGGGCGGCCTGGTACAGCGAGGCGCCAGCCGCGGAGTAGGCGCCGTTGAGTTCATCGAGCGCCTTCTGGATCAGGTCGTGGTCGCCGGTCTTGAGGGCCCCCTTGGCGCCCTCGAGGGCGTTGTCCAGCCGGCCCTTGGCGTCGGCGGCCAGGCGCTCCACCCACTCCTTGCTGTCCTTCTCTACCTTGTACACCAGCCCGTCCAGCTGGTTGCGGGCCTCGATCTGCTCCCGCCGCTTCTTGTCCTCCGCGGCATGCGCCTCGGCGCCCTTGACCATCTTCTCGATGTCGGTGTCGGACAGGCCGCTCGACGCCTCGATCCGGATCTTCTGCTCCTTGTTGGTCGCCTTGTCCTTGGCCGACACATGGAGGATGCCGTTGGCGTCGATGTCGAAGGTCACCTCGACCTGCGGCATGCCGCGCGGGGCCGGCGGGATCCCGGTGAGCTGGAATTTGCCGATGGTCCGGTTGTCGATCGCCATCTGGCGCTCGCCCTGGAGCACGTGAATCTCGACCGTGGTCTGGTTGTCCTCGGCGGTGGAGAACACCTCCGACTTCTTGGTCGGGATGGTGGTGTTCCGCGGAATCAGCACGGTGGTGACGCCGCCCAGCGTCTCGATGCCGAGGGAGAGCGGGGTGACGTCCAGCAGCAGCACGTCCTTCACCTCGCCGCCCAGCACGCCGCCCTGGATGGCCGCGCCGATGGCCACGACCTCGTCCGGATTCACCGACTTGTTCGGCTCCTTGCCGAAGAAGTCCTTGACGATCTGCTGGATCTTCGGGATCCGGGTGGAGCCGCCGACCAGGATCACCTCGTCGATGTCCTTCGGATCCAGCCCCGCATCCTTCAGCGCCTGCTGCATCGGCGGCAGGGTGCGCTGGATGAGGTCGTCCACCAGCTGCTCGAACTTGGCCCGGGTCAGGGTCAGGTTCAGGTGCTTCGGGCCCGACTGGTCCGCCGTGATGAACGGGAGGTTGATGTCGGTCTGCTGGGTGCTTGACAGCTCCATCTTGGCCTTCTCCGCCGCTTCCTTGAGCCGCTGGAGCGCCATCGCGTCCTTGGAGAGGTCGATGCCCTGGTCCTTCTTGAACTCCCCCACCAGCCAGTCGATGAGCCGCTGGTCGAAGTCGTCGCCGCCCAGGTGGGTGTCACCGTTGGTGCTCTTCACCTCGAAGACGCCCTCGGCCAGCTCCAGCACGGAGATGTCGTAGGTGCCGCCGCCCAGGTCAAACACCGCGACCTTCTCCTCCTTCTTCTTCTCGAGGCCGTACGCCAGCGCCGCCGCGGTCGGCTCATTGATGATCCGGAGCACCTCGAGCCCCGCGATCTTGCCGGCGTCCTTGGTGGCCTGCCGCTGCGCATCGTTGAAGTAGGCCGGGACGGTGATGACCGCCTTCTCGACCTTGGTGCCGAGGTAGTCTTCGGCGGTCTGCTTCATCTTCTGGAGGATCATGGCCGAGATCTCGGGCGGCGTGTACTTCTTGCCCGCGATCTCCACGGAGGCCAGGCCGTTGGCGCCGGTATCGATCTTGTAGGGAACCCGGCGACCTTCCTCGGTCACCTCGGAGATCTTCCGGCCCATGAACCGCTTGATGGAGAAGATGGTCTGCTTCGGGTTGGTGACCGCCTGCCGCTTCGCGACCTGACCCACCAGGCGCTCGCCGTCCTTGGTGAACGCCACCACCGACGGAGTCGTCCGGCCTCCCTCGGCGTTGGGGATGACGACCGGGTCGCCCCCCTCCATCACTGCGACCACCGAATTGGTGGTGCCGAGGTCAATGCCGATAATCTTGGAGCCCATGCCCTGGTCCTTTCGCTTGCCGTGAGATGGGCCGGTCCTGGGTAAGATCAAGCCGGCCAACGCGTTCGGCGTCGGCCGGCTGAAGGGCAAGGGGCGTACCGCCATTTTCTGCCTTTTTGGCCGAAAATGGCAGCGGCTGCTACCTGCGGAGTGGCGGCTGGCAGGGCGGGGTGATCCTCGGCCGATCGCCCGCCGCTACGGCAGCTTCGTCAACGCATCCTGTACCCAGCGGCTGTCGGGGTACTGTTGCGAGAGGGCGGTCAGGGCACTCCGGGCCGAGTCGGCGTGGCCCGCCGCCACGTAGGCGTCGGCCCGGAGGATCCCGACCCGGATGGCCAGCCGCGGATCGTCGGCGGGAACGGGAAAGACCGCCAGCGCGGCGAGCGCCCCCTGGGCGTCGTTCCGGTCCTGGATCTGGGACTCGATCCGGAGCAGCGCCACCCCCGGATCGTCGGGGACCTGGCGTGCCAGCTCATCGGTGAGCCGGGCGGCATCCTCCTTCCGGCCGCCCTCCCGTGCCACCCGGGCCTCGTGGTAGAGCCCCGCGATCAGGAGCCGGCGGACATCCTCGGGGTTTCCGGACCGGGTGCCGATGCCGCCCGCGTACCCGTACACCAGCTCGCCGCCATGTTCTCCCGCTTCGTAGAGTGCGGCCACGCCGGCGATCCCCACGATCCCGGAGGCCACGAACAGCCACTTGGCCGCGACCGCCTTGCGCCGGAGCGCCACCCCGGCCACTTCCAGCAGCCCGATCACGAGGAAGATGTTGCGCGCCCACTCCCCCGCTTCCTCGTGTTCGTGCACCGCATCCCTGGCCCCGGGAATCCGCTCGGCCATCCCATGCGCCTGATCGCCTGACTTGGCGGCGGCCACCGCCGCCACTGCCGCGACGAGCAGCAGCACCGTCGCCGCCTGGCGGGTCCAGGGGAGCAGGCCGGTGATGGACACCAGCCGGAAGACCACTCCCACGATGCCCAGCGCGACGACGAAGTGGACGATCTGGGGGTGGAAGACGCCGATATCGGGCATGCGGCCCTCGGGTGAGTGATGGAGGCGGCGGCCAGTTGTCGGGCAAGGCGACCGCCGGGAAGCCGCCAATATGGGGTCCCGCCACGCGGTTGTCACCCGTCCGCCGGCCGGGGATATTCCGCCCATGCTGCCGATCCGCGACGACAATCCGACTCTGCGTACCCCCGTCGCCACCTACGCGCTCATTGCGCTGAACGTGGCCGCGTGGCTGCTGGTGCAGGGGATGGGGAGCGAACCGCAGCTCTCCGGCTCGATCTGTTCGCTGGGCCTGATCCCGGGGGAGTTCCTCGGCCGGGTCGGGGCGGAGGTGGTGCCGGTGGGCCCGCAGGTCTGCACCCTGCACCCCGGGGGGCACCTGCTCGCCCCGCTCACCTCGATGTTCCTGCACGGCGGCTGGCTGCACCTGCTCGGCAACATGTGGTTCCTGCACATCTTCGGGAACAACGTCGAGGACGTGATGGGACGCGGCCGTTTCGTCCTGTTCTACCTTCTCTCGGGGCTCGCCGCCGCCGGGGCGCAGGTGGCGGCCCAGCCGGGCTCCACGATTCCGATGGTCGGCGCCTCCGGAGCCATCGGCGGGGTCATGGGCGCCTACGTCCTCCTCTATCCCCGCGCCGGCATCACCACCTTCGTCTTCCTCGGCATCTTCGCCCGCATGATGGTGATCCCCGCGACCGTGATGCTCGGCTACTGGTTCCTGCTGCAGCTGCTGAGCGGCACCCTGTCCGGGGGCGAGGGGGGCGGGGTCGCGTTCTGGGCCCACGTGGGCGGGTTCGTGGGGGGCCTGGTGCTGGCGCCGCTCTTCCGGAACCGTGACCTGCGGGAGGCGCATCGCCGCCTGGCAGCAGGCCGCTGATGCTCCCTCCCTGGCTCGAGGCCTATCGCCACGAACCGCTCGCGGCGCTGGTGGACCATACGCTGCTCCGGCCGGAGGCCACCGAGGACGACATCCTCCGGCTGGCAGACGAGGCGCGGCGGCACCGGTTCGGCGCCGTCTGCGTCAACGGTCAGTGGGTGGCGACGGTGGCGCGGCGGCTGGGCGGCGCCGCCCCGCGGGTGGTGGCGGTGGTGGGGTTCCCGCTCGGGGCTTCGGGCCTCATGCCCAAGGCCGCGGAGACCCGCCTGGCCATCGCGGATGGGGCCCAGGAGATCGACATGGTCATGTCGCTCGGGCACGCGAGGGGCGGCCACTGGGAGGAACTGCGGGACGAGGTGCTGGCGGTGGTGGACGCGGCGGGGGGCAGGCTGGTGAAGGTGATCGTCGAGTCCGCGGCGTTGTCGGCGCGGGAACTGGAACTGGGGTGCCGGGCGGCGATCGAGGCGGGCGCACTCTTCGTGAAGACCTCCACCGGGTTCCATCCCGCGGGGGGCGCCACGGTGCAAGCGGTGGAACAGATGCGGCGGGTCGCGGGGGAGCGGGCGGGAGTGAAGGCATCCGGTGGCATCCGGACCATTGAGGATGCGCTCACCATGCTGCGGGCCGGCGCCAACCGGCTGGGTACCTCGTCGGCCGCCGGATGGGGCGCCGTGGTCGCGGCGGGCGCCCCGTCGCTGCAGGAACTGCTGGCGGGGGGGTAGCCTAGACCGCCGGCTCGATCACGACCTCGCGGGCCATGACCTTGGCCAGCAGGTCCGCCTGCTCCTCCGCGCCCCAGCATTCGAGGGAGAGGTCGGCGCCGGCGTAGCGGGGGACCGCGCGGATCGTCAGCCGGGTGGGGCAGAGCTCGACCGCCACCTTTTCGACGATCGCGGTGTGGCCGCGGTCCAGCCCCTCGGCGATGCGCAGCATCCCCGCCAGCCGCCGGACCACCGCCTGGTCCGCCTTGGGCAGGGCCGCAAAATCGGCCTGCTTCTTCCGCGGGCCGCGGCGCCGGTGGTAGCGCGTCACCAGCGCCACGATGTGCCGCTCCCGCGGGGAGAAGGGCAGGCGGTCGGCGTGCATGATCAGCTGGTAGCCGTGCTTGTGGTGCTTCCGGTAGCTCACCAGCTGGCCCACGTCGTGGAGCAGGGCGGCCGCCTCGAGCAGGCCGCGTTCCTCGTCGGCGGCATCCAGCTTGTCGGCCAGCAGGTCGAAGATGTTGAGTGCCAGGATCCGCACATGCTCGGCATGGCGGCGGTCAACGTGGCAGCGCTCGGCGAACTCCCGGATCAGGCGCAGCGGCTCGACGGCGGCCGGCGCGGCATCGGCGCCGGCCATCTCCAGCAGCAGCCCCTCGCGCAGCCCGAAGGCGCTGATCTTCACCTCGCGCGCCTCGATCCGCTCGAGCACCTCGGCGGTGACCGCGAGGCCCGCCACGATGATGTCGGCGCGCTGCGGCGACAGCCCTTCCACTTCGGCCCGCTTTTCCTGGCTCATCCCGCTGAGCCAGTCCAGCAGGTGCTCCACCTCGGCGATGGTGACGCTGGAGCCGTGCACCGGGTCGGCGGCCGAGAGGCCGCGGCGCGCGGCCGCCATGCGGCCGAGGTTGGTGAAGGAGCCCCCGGAGCCGATCAGGGTGGTGGCCGACCAGTCGCGGATCGGGAGCTTGCGGCGGAACTGGCGGCGCAGGTATTCCCGGAGCCGCTTGACCGCGGCGCGCTGGTCGGGCCGGCCGGCCAGGTGCAGCTCGGTGAGGCGCACGGCCCCGAAGGGGAGCGAGATGCTGTGCTCGATCAGGCCGTCCACCGCCCCGATCAGCTCCAGGCTCCCGCCGCCGATGTCCGCCACGACGGTCCGCCCGCCCTCGAGCGGAAAGTGATGGGCCACGGAGCGGTAGGAGAGCGCGGCCTCGGTCCCGGCGTCGATGATCCGGAGGTCGAGCCCGACGTCGGCCTTCACCCGCCGGATGAACTCCTCCCCGTTGGCGGCCTCCCGGACCGCCGCGGTGGCCACCGCCGCCGTCCGGGTCACGCCGCGGCGCTCCGCCACGCTCACCATCCGCCGCAGTCCCTCCACTGCGCGGTCCATCGCGGCCGGGTCCAGCCGTCCGGTCTGGGCCACCCCGCTGGCCAGCCGCGGCGCTTCCTTCACTTCATCAATGACCGTGATGCCCGAATGCGGTCCATACTCGGCCACCAGGAGGCGGACCGAGTTGGAGCCGACGTCAATGGCGGCGAGGCGCTCACGCCGTTCGGGCAGGGGGACGACGGTCATGCGATCGTGGGGCTCCGCTGGGCGCCGGAGGCGCGGGGCTCGCCCCGGTCCTCGGCGTGGTGCTTGATGGACTTGCCTTCCACCAGGAAGACGACGTCCTCCGCGACGTTGGTGGCCAGGTCCGCCACCCGCTCGAGATTGCGGCTCACCAGGAACAGTTCCATCCCCGCGCCGATCATGTGCGGGTCTTCCATCATGTGGGTGAGGAGGATACGAAACACCGAGCGGTGCAGGTTGTCCACCTTGTCATCCCGCAGGCAGATCTCCCGGGCCTCCGCGGCGTCGCCACGAATGAAGGCCTCCAGCGCATCGGAGAGCATGTCGCGCGCCAGCCGGGCCATTTCCACGATCTCCGGCTCCGGGGTGATCGGGCGGGCCTGCGCCAGCCGCGCCGCCGACTGGGCGATGTTGACCGCGTGGTCGCCTACCCGCTCGAGGTCGTTGGCGATCTTGAGCGCCGAGGTGAGCATGCGGAGGTCCCGCGCCATGGGCTGCTGCAGCGCGAGCAGGTTCACGCAGGTCTCCTCGACTTCCATCTCCATGGTGTCGATGATCCGGTCGTTCTGGATCACGCTCTGCGCCTTGGCGCCGTCGCGCTCCAGCAGGGCCTCCACGGCCAGCCCCAGGGCCGCCTCCGCCTCACCGGACATGGTGAGGAGGCGGACCTTGACGTCGTTCAGCTCGTCGTGGAAATGGCGGTGCATGTCAACGCTCATCCGAATCTCCCCGTAATGTACGCTTCCGTGCGTTCGTTTGCCGGGGCGGTGAAGAGCCGCTCGGTCTCGCCGAACTCGATCAGCTCCCCACGGTCGAAGAAGGCGGTCAGGTCGCTCACCCGCGCGGCCTGCTGCATGTTGTGGGTCACGATCACGATCGTGTAGTCCTTCTTGAGCTCGAAGATCAGCTCCTCGACCCGCTGGGTGGCGATCGGGTCCAGGGCCGAGCAGGGCTCGTCCATCAGCAGGACGTCGGGCTGGTTGCCCAGCGCCCGCGCGATGCAGAGCCGCTGCTGCTGCCCGCCGGAGAGGCTGGTGCCGTCCGCGTCCAGCCGGTCCTTGACCTCGTCCCACAACGCCGCCTGGCGCAGGCAGCGCTCGACCAGGTCGGGAAGGTCGCGCCGGGCGACCAGCCGGTTGAGGGTGGGACCGTAGGCCACGTTGTCGTAGATGGACTTGGGAAACGGGTTGGGCCGCTGGAACACCATCCCCACCCGCTGCCGCAGGGTGACCAGGTCGATCCCGGGCGCGAAGATCGAGGCGCCGTGCAGCAGGATTTCCCCCTCGTACCGGTGCGCCGGGACGAGATCGTGCAGCCGGTTGATCGAGCGCAGGAAGGTGGACTTGCCGCAGCCGGAGGGGCCGATGATCGCGGTGACCGCCCGCGGCGCCACGTCGAGGCTGATCCCCTTGAGCGTCGGCGTGACCCCGTCGTAGGAGAACCGGAAGTCCCGGGCGCTCACCGCTGGCTCTCCGCCCGGGAGCGCCGCCGCGGGCCGGGAGCGCGGCGTGAGGGTGGTGCGGAGCAGCGGCATCGCCGAGGGGGCGGCGGCGGGCGGCGGCACATCCGCCGGCGGCACGCTCGAGCGGGGGGTCTGGGTCATGTGGCTCATCCGAAGCGTCCCGTGATGTAGGCTTCCGTGCGCTCTTCCCGTGGGGCGGTGAAGATCTGGCGGGTCGGTCCCGACTCGATCATGGCGCCCATGTAGAAGAACGAGGTCGTGTCGCTCACCCGGGCGGCCTGCTGCATGTTGTGGGTGACGATCACGATGGTGTAGTCCTTCTTGAGCTCGAACACCAGCTCCTCGATCCGCTGGGTCCCGCCCGGATCCAGGGACGCGGTGGGCTCGTCGAGCAGCACCACCTGCGGCCGGGGGGCGATGCTCCGCGCGATGCACAGCCGCTGCTGCTGCCCGCCGGAGAGCGCCAGCGCGCTGGCCTGCAGCCGGTCCTTCACTTCCTCCCACAGCGCCGCATCCCGCAGCGACCGCTCCACGATCTCGTCCAGCTCCCCCCGCGGGCGGCGGCCATTGAGCCGGAGTCCCGCCGCGACGTTGTCGTAGATCGACATCGTCGGGAACGGGGTCGGCTTCTGGAACACCATCCCGATGCGGCGCCGGAGCTGCATCGGGCTCACCCGGCTGCCGTAGATGTCCTCCCCGTCAAGCAGCACCTTCCCGGTGATCCAGCCCCCGTCGGAGAGCTCGTGCATCCGGTTGAGCGTCCGCAGGAAGGTGGACTTGCCGCAGCCCGAGGGCCCGATCAGGGCGTTGACCGTGTTGGCCCGGAATCCGAGCGACACGTCCTTCACCGCGGTGAACTTGCCGTAGACCGCGGTCAGGTGCACCGTGGCCAGGCGCGGCGGCGGCTCAGCCATGCCGGGTGAACCTCCCCCGGGTGGCCAGCCGGGCCGCCAGGCTCAGCACCATCACGACGATGATCAGCACCAGCGCCGCCGCCCACGCGAACTGGTGCCACTCCTCGTACGGCCCCGTGGCGTACTGGAACACGGTGAGCGGCAGCGCCGCCATCGGCTCGTTCACGCTGAGGGAGAAGAACTGGCTGCCCAGCGCGGTGAAGAGAAGCGGCGCGGTCTCCCCGGCCACCCGGGCTACCGCCAGGAGGCTCCCGGTCACGATCCCGGGGAGCGCGGTACGGAGCACGATGGATACCGTGGTGCGCCAGCGGGGGTAGCCCAGGGCCAGGGCCGCCTCCCGCAGGGAGTGCGGCACCAGCTTGATCAGTTCCTCGGTCGTGCGCATCACCATCGGGATCATGAGCATCGCGAGGGCCGCGCTCCCCGCCAGGGCGGAGAACTGCTTGGTCCGCGCCACGATCAGGGTCCAGGCGAACACCCCGACCACGATGGACGGGGTGCCGTTCATCACGTCGGCGAGGAAGCGGCTGGCCTTGGCCAGCCGGGTGCCGGGGAACTCCGCGGAGAACAGCCCGGCGCCGATCCCGAGCGGCACGCCCACCAGCGCCGCCATCCCGACCATGATCAGCGTGCCGACGATGGCGTGGGCCACCCCGCCACCGGTCTCGCCCGCCGGGACGGGCATCCGGGTGAAGAAGCCGAAGGAGAGGCTCCCCGCCCCCTTCACCACGAGGTTGAGCAGGATGAACAGCAGCGGGGCCACCGCCACGACGACGGCGGCAATCATGAGCCCCACCATGAGGTTGCTCTTCCAGCGGCGGAGGCGCTTCCGGTTCACGATCGCTTCCCCCCGCCACCCGCGCCCACGCGCCAGATGAGCAGCCGCGCCGCGGCGTTGACCGTGACCGTGACCAGGAAGAGCACCAGGGCCACGTAGGTGAGGGCGGCGAAGTGGATGTCGGTCGCGGCCTCGGAGAACTCGTTGGCGATCACGGCCGCCATGGTGTAGCCCGGCGCGAACAGCGAGGCCGCGATCTCATGCCGGTTCCCGATCAGCATGGTGACGGCCATGGTCTCGCCGAGGGCGCGACCCAGCCCCAGGATGATCGCGCCCAGGATCCCCGACCGGGCGTAGGGCAGGATGGCCGAGACCACCGCTTCCCAGCGGGTGGCCCCGAGTGCCAGCGCCGCCTCGCGCTGCGAGCCCGGCACCGCCAGCAGGACCTCCCGCGCCACCGACATGATGAACGGCATGATCATGATGGCGAGGATGATGCTCGCCGCCAGCATCGAGGGGCCGTAGATCGGGCCCTGGAAGAACGGGAGGAAGCCGAGCGTGTCCCGCAGGAAGGGGAAGACGTGGGCCTTGAGCAGCGGGATCAGGACGAAGATTCCCCACAGGCCGTAGACTACGCTGGGAATCGCCGCCAGCAGTTCGATGATGAACGCGATGGGCTGCCGAACGGCGCGGGGGGCGAACTCGGTGAGGTAGATCGCGACGCCGAGCGAGAGCGGGACCGCGATCACCAGGGCCAGCAGCGAGGAGAGGAGCGTCCCGAAGATGAGCGGCGCGGCGCCAAACTCCTCGGCCACCGGATCCCAGGTCGTGCCGGCCACGAAGCCCAGCCCGTAGCGCTCGATCGCAAGCCGCGACCCGACGTAGAGCTCGTACACCAGGAACGCCATCAGGACCGGCACCGCCAGCGCCGCGACCGTCAGGACCCCCTTGAACAACCGGTCGCCCCGCCGGGAACCGGCGAGGGTACTGGTCCCCTCGGCCGGTGCGGGGGCGGGCGCGTCCGGCAGGATGGTGGTCGCCATGGCCGGGAGTGTACCGGCGCCCCCTACTGGCACCGTCACAGAATTGTAACGGATGTGTCACTGCGGGCCGGAAAACAGCGCGGGACCGGGGAGTCACCCCGGTCCCGCGCCTGGACGGCCTGGCCCCTCGGCCGGTCAGTTCATTGCGATCGGCTTGCCATCCGCACGGAGGGTGCGGATCCGCTCCGCGATGAGCGCCCGGACGTCGGCCGGAAGCGGCGCGTACTGCAGCTCCCTGGCCATGCTCTGGGCTTCATCGGTGATCATCCAGCTCAGGAAGTCCCGGATCAGCTTGGCCTTGGCGCCATCCTTGTTATCCACCTTGACCAGCAGCCAGGTGTAGGAGCTGATGGGGTAGGCATCCTTGCCGGGGGCGTTCGTGATCGAGACCCGGAAGTCGGTGTCCTTGGCGAGCTTGACGCTGCCCGCGGCGGCAGTGGAGGACTCGAGGGTCGGGGCCACGAAGGTGCCCGCTGCATTCTTGATCTGGGCGTACGGCAGCTTGTTCGCCACGGCGTAGATCAGCTCCACATACCCGATGGCGCCTTCCACCTGCTTCACCTGCTGGGTCACGCCCTCATTGCCCTTGCCGCCCAGCCCCACCGGCCAGTTGACCGACGTGGCGTACCCGACCTTGTCCTTCCACTCCCGGGAATGCTTGGTCAGGTAGTCGGTGAAGACGTAGGTGGTGCCCGACCCGTCCGATCGGTGGACCACGATCAGGTCCATGTTGGGCAGGGTCACGCCGGGATTGAGGGCCTGGATCCGCTTGTCATTCCACTTGGTGATGCGGCCCATGAAGATGTCCACCACCGTGGTGCCGTCCAGCTTGAGCTGGCCGGCGGCGAGGGCCGGCAGGTTATAGGTCACCACGACCGAGCCGAGCACGGTGGGGATGTGCACCACGTTGCCGGCCACGGCCTGGATCTGGGCTTCGTTCATCGGGCCGTCGGTGGCGCCGAAGTCCACGGTCCCCTCGGTGAACTGGCGGATCCCGCCGCCCGACCCGATGGACTGGTAGTTGACCTGGATCCCGGTCTTCTTGTTGTAGGCGTCGAACCACTTGCTGTAGATCGGGTTCGGAAAGGTGGCACCGGCCCCGGTCAGCTTCTGGGCCAGGGCCGGGGAGGCGACGCCGGCGGCGAGCAGGCCCAGCAGGGCCAGGGGGCCACGCAACTTACCTGCGAACATGGACTGTCTCCTTACTCGGTTGAACGCTCCGGGCCGGTGATTCGACCCGGAGCAAAGAAGCCGGGGCATGGTCACGGACCACCCCCGGCTCTGTCACGAATGCGTCACGCCGCCTAGAAACTGACCTGGAGCGAGGAGCGCACGCCGGAAATGCTCTTGGCGCCGCTGGCCTGGAAGCTCTGGTTCTCGTACCCGACCCGGAACAGCGCCCGGCTCGACATGTAGAACGCCACCGACCCGGTGATCAGGGTGGCGCCGTTGTCGTCCACGTCGGTATCCGCGTCGGCGTAGTCGAACCGGAGCGACGGCTCGATGGCGTAGAGCCACGAGGTCGGGCTGGTCATCCGGATGTTGTACGCCGCGAGGGCCTGGATTCCAAGCATCTTCGGCTTCCCGGCCACGCCGCGTTCCCCGCTCAGCACCTCGGCCAGGGCGAAGAGACCGGGTTCCCCCACCTTGCTCCACTGCGCGTCCACGCCGAAGGCCGTGTTGCGAAAGGAACTGTCGGTACCGACAATCTGGTCCCGGGAGAAGAAGTTGCCGCCGATGCTCAGCTTGCTCGCCACGTCCGCGCTGGCCCGGATGCCGAAGGACTTGGCGCCGTTGTTGTCGTTGACGCTCTCGCCCCGGCCGTTGTAGATGCCGGCGACCACCGTCACCATCCGGCCAGTGGCGTCCAGCTTGTGCTCCACCCGGGCGCTGGCGCCCATGTCATGGGAGAGGAAGCCGGCCGAGGTGAAGATGTCGTTGCTCTGCACGGCCAGCAGGCCCCGCCCGGCGCCCCGCTCGATGGACGGCAGGTTGGTGGAGCTGGTCAGTTCGTAGCGGGAGAAGGGCCGCTTCTCCTGGCCGACCCGGGCGATGAAGGCGGTCTTCGCCTCCGGCTTGTTGAGCCGCACATCCACCCAGGCGTCCCGGAGGCGCACGCCGCCGGTGAAGCTGCAGCTCACGCTGACCGTGTCCGGCAGCGGACCCGGCACGACCACCGGGCTGCAGGAACCGCTGTTGCTGCGGCCGTTCTCGAAGGAGGGCTGGATGAAGGCCGAGACGTACTCGTTGAGGGCCACCTTGGCTTCGATCCGCGCCCGCCGGATGAAGAAGTTCGACGTCGAACCCGTGGTGCCCGCGTAGTCCTCATTCCCGAAGTAGTAGAACTGGCTCTGCAGTCTCCCCGTCACCTTCACGGTGGGGTAGGTGGTCTGGGCGGCCAGCGAGCCGGCCCCGATGAGTGCCAGCAGGGCGACGCCGGACAGGCGCGTGCGCAACATGTGAAATCCTCGTGACGGGTGAGTGACGTGTGGACGGCGCCGTGCCGCCCGAATCGCCGAGGCAATACACGCTAGAGCGTGTCACGGAGAATCACACTACCTGTAACGTGGGAGTAACGACGGCCGCCAGCGGCCGGCTAGCGGCCGCTGGGATGGAATTCCGCGAAGGGATCCCGGAATAGGGCGTCCTCCGAGCTGAGGACGGCCGCGAGCAGGGTCGAGAGCGCGGGGACCGGCGTCCCGCCCGGCGAAGGGGTCCGGGAGTCGGCCTGCCGGGGCCGTGGCGGCGGAGACGGGTGACGCATCATGTGCTGATCAGCTCCCTGACAAAGGCTTCGTTGAGCACCCGCCCCTCGTACTGGGCGGGCGCGGTGCCACCCAGGGCCCAGAGGACCGTCGGGGGGATGTCGAGCAGCCGGGCCGGTTCCCTGCTGGTGGCGCCGCACTGGACCTGTTTCCCCAGCAGGAACAGCGGGATCCGGTCGTTGGTCGGGTGCGGGTGGTCGTGATCGTTGTGCAGCACCCCCCCGCCCCCGTGGTCCGCGCAGACGATCACCAGCGTCCCCGGGTCCGTCAGGGCGGCGCGGAGCGCAGTCAGCCCCCGGTCCACCATCGCAGCCGCCTGCAGGTACGGCGCCGACATCCACCCCCAGGCGTGGCCCGCGATGTCAGTATCGTTGACATAGGCAACCACGAACTCCGGCCGCGGGTTCCCGAGCAGCTGGTCGGTGGCGCCTGCTATTACATGGCCGGGGGCCGGCGGGGCCGGCAGCAGCCGGGTGATGCCACCGAGGCGGAGCAGTGCACCCGCCACCCAGCGCGCCGCACCTCCCAGCACCGGCGCCACCACGGTGGTGGCGACCCCCATCCGCCGCAGCGCGATGGGGAGGGGCGCCAGCGCCGGTACCCGCCCCAGGCTGGTGAGCCGGGGGTGGACCAGGCCATGCCGCTCCGGTGAGACGCCGGTCGCCAGGGAGGTGAGCGCCGCGACCGTGACGCTGGGCCGGACCGTGACCGCATCCGCGGCGCTCCACCCATCCTCGATCAACCCGCTCAGCACCGGCATGACCGCCGGCGTGACGGCGTCAGGCCGGAGGCCGTCGATCACGAGCAGCAGGACTTTCCGGAACTCACCGGTCACACCGGCTCCTTGAGGCTGGTTCATGGGTGAATGGTGCCGGGACAATGTCACTGTCCAATGATCCCGGGGTCCCGGCTCTGGTACGTGCCGGGGCGCGTCGCGCGATCGTGACGCGGGCGTGGCCGCTCCGCGACCGGACCCCGCGACCCTTCGCGGCATGCGCATCCTCTACTGCACCGACACCTTCCTGCCCGAGATCAACGGCGTCACCACCGTGCTTGCCACCATGCGCGACGGGCTTCGCCGCCGGGGGCATGAGGTGTTCATCGCGGCGCCGCGCTATCCGATTCCCGGTCCCGACGAATCGCAGGTGCATCGGCTCGCGGCCGTTACCTGCCCGGGGTATGCGCAGGTACGCCTGTCTTGGCCCTGGGGGCGCGGCCTGGAACGGGTATTCGACGGGTTCGAGCCGGACCTGGTCCACCTGGTGACCGAGGGGCCGCTCGGGCTCTTTGGCCGGCGCTACGCGCGGCAGGCTGGGATTCCCGTCGTTTCCTCCTTTCATACCGACTTCCCCCGGTATGCGGCGCGCTATCTCGGCCGCTACGCCGTGGGGCCCACCCGGGCCTGGCTGCGCCGCTTCCACTCGGCGGCCGCCTTCACCCAGACGCCGAGCGAGGCGACGCGCGATGAGCTGATCGCCCTCGGCGTCCCGCGCCCGGTGGTCTGGGGCCGCGGGGTCGATACCGCCTGGTTCCATCCCGTCCGCCGGCGACTCCCGCTCCGGCCGCCGGCCGGCCAGCCGGTGCGGGTACTGCACGTGGGCCGGCTCGCGGTGGAGAAGGACGTCGGCACGCTGGTGGAGGCCTTTCGCCTGGCCCACGCCGAGCTGGGGGCGGAGGCGGAGTTCATCGTGGCGGGGGATGGCCCGGAGGCGGGGAGGGTCCGGGGCGCGCTGCCGTTCGCGCAGCACCTCGGGTTCCTGGACCGGGCGACGCTCGCCAGTCTCTATGCCGACGCGGACGTCTTCGTCTTTCCCTCGTCCACGGAGACCTGCGGGCTGGTGGCGCTGGAGGCGCTCGCCTCGGGGGTGCCGGTCATCGGCGCGGACGCCGGGGGGATTCCCGGCAATGTGCGGCACGGCCTGACGGGGTTCCTCGTGGCCCCCGGCGACGCGGCGGGCTTTGCGAGGCAGATCCAGGTGCTGGTGCGGGATGGCGACCAGCGCTGGGCGATGCACGAGGCGGCGCGGGCGTTCGCGGTAGGCCGCGACTGGAGCCGTGAACTGGACGTGCTGGAGGCCGACTACGCCGCGCTCAGGTGGGCGAGTACTGCGGCGCCGGCGCCCAGCAGCTGGCCGACGACCACGTCCGTGGCGTAGTGGACCCGCAGGTAGACCCGCGACGAGCCCACCAGCAGCGCGAGCAGCAGCAGGAGCAGGCCGACCAGCGGCTCGGAGAGCAGCACCCCCACCGCGAGCGCCATGGCCGCGGCAGCATGCCCGGACGGAAACGAGAAGTGGTCGGGAATGTGCGCGAGCGGGGTTACCTCGGGCCGCGCGTGGGACGGGCGGGCTCGCACCACCGTGCGCTTGAGGGCCTGGACCGCAAGGTGGGACAGCAGGTTCGCCACCCCAATCACGAGGCCGAGGCGGCGGGTGCCGGGCAGGGCGAGCAGGAGCAGGGAACCGGCGATGGTGGCGGTGGCGCCGCCGGCGTGGGTCGTCATCCGCAGCATCCGATCGAGCCAGCCGGGCGCCTCGCGCCGGGCCAGCGCCGCCAGCAGGCGGTGATCGTGGATGGTGAGCCGGTGCAGCATGCCTCGCAGGTGGTCCTCCTCCGGTTGGGGAGAAACCTCGCCCGCGGGCATCACGGCCGGGCACGGGTCAGGTCACGAAGTGGTCGCGCCTCCGTCGGGAAACCAGCAGGTGATCGCCGTGCCCCGGCCCACCTGGCTGGTCGCGCCCACCCGCCCTTCGTGCGCCTCGACCAGGTGCCTGACGATGGCGAGCCCGAGGCCGGTGCCGCCGTCGTCGCGAGCCCGGGCGTGATCGGCGCGGTAGAACCGCTCGAAGATCCGGGGCAGGTGCTCCCCCGGGATGCCGGCGCCGGTGTCGCGCACCTCGAGGGCCACGCCTCCGTCGTCCCGCACGGCGCTGAACGTCACCCGGCCGCCGGCGGGGGTGTGCCGGATGGCGTTGTCGAACAGGTTGCTCAGCACATGGCGCACGGCGTCGGGGTCGGCGGTGACCACGCCCGCATCCGGCGCCACCTGCGCCGCGAACCCGATCTGCCGCTGCTCGGCGCGGTCGGCGAGGAGCCCCCAGCTCTCCCGGGCCACGGCCGCGACATCCAGCGGCTCCGGGGCGGGGCGCCACCCGCCGGATTCGATGCGGGACAGGTCCAGCAGCCCGTCCACCAGCCGCTGCATCCGCCTCGCGTTGCTCAGGATCACGGTGAGGAACCGCCGGGTGGTCTCACCGTCCGCCGGCTCCTGCACCAGGGTCTCGGCGTAGCCCGAGATTGAGGTCAGCGGCGTCTTGAGCTCGTGCGACACGTTGGCGACGAAGTCGCGCCGGACGGTCTCCAGCCGGCGCAGTTCGGTCACGTCGTGCAGCACCAGGAGGGCGCCGCCATGGGCCAGCGGCCGGGCGGAAAGCAGCACGCTCTGGCCGTCGAGCTCCAGTTCCCGCTCCAGCACCGACTGGCCGCCGAGCACCGCGTCCACGACTTCCCGGGCCGCCTTGACCCGGAAGATCTGCTCCAGGTCGGGCAGGGGCGCGTCCGGCTCATAGCCGAGCAGCCGCCGGGCGGCCGCGTTGGCCGTCACGATCCGGCCCCTCGGATCGGAGGCAATGACCCCTTCGATCATCGCCTCCACCAGCGCCGCGCTTTCCGCCCGCTCGCGCCGCAGTTCGTTGAAGCGCTGGTCGAGCTGGGCGTGCATCTCGCGGAGGGCGCGGATCAGCTCGTCGATGTCCGGCACGCCGGACCGCGGGAAGCGCGGCGGCGCGCCCTGCGCGATGGAGCGCGCCGCCTGGCTGATGGTGGTGAGCGGCCGGGCGATGGACCGTCCCGCGAGGAACGCCAGCCCCGCGCCGATCAGCAGCGCCACCAGCGCCGCGCCCAGGAAGGCGCGGTGCACGTGGATGAGGATGGCATCGTTGCCGGCAAGGGGCGCCGCGAGCCGCACCACCCCCGGCCCGCCGGGCACCGCCACATAGAGCAGCGGGCGGTTCACGGTGGCGCTGAGGCGGCGGTCGCTGCCCACCCGGCCCGCCAGCGCCGCGCGCACCTCGGGCCGCTCGCCGTGGTTCTCGATCCGCGGCACCCCGTCCGGCGCCTCCTCGCTCTCCGCGATGACCCGGCCGTCCCGCGCGATCAGCGTCACCCGGAGCCCCGATTCGCGGGCGATATTCTCGACCGCTCCCTGCCAGGCCATGGAGTCGGCAGGCAGCGCCCGGGCCACCAGCAGCGCCTCCCGCTCCAGGGTCCGGCGGCTCTCCTGCTCGAGGTCGCCCCGCAGCGCGAGCTCGGCCCCCACCACGTGCACCGCGATCGCCACGATGATGACCAGGATCGTGCCCCACACCAGCCGGGTGGCGAAGCTCATGCGCGGCGGGTTCCCCGCTCCGCGCCGCGGAAGCGGTAGCCGAAGCCACGCACCGTCTCGATCAGGTCTCCCGCCTCACCGAGCTTGGTGCGGAGCCGCTGGACGTGCATGTCTACCGTCCGGGTCTGGATGTCGGGCTGGGCCTCCCACACCGTCTCCAGCAGCTGGGGGCGGGTCTGCACCCGGCCCCGGCGCTCCACCAGCGTGAGCAGCAGCTTGTATTCGGTGGCCGTCAGCTCCACGTCCTTCCCCTCAACCGCCACCCGGTGGGCGGAACGGTCGATGGCGATCGGGCCGGCCGCGAGGGTGGATCCGCTCGAGACCGCCGGGGCCGCAAGCCGGCGGAGCAGGGCATTCACCCGGAGCGCCAGCTCCGCCGGGGAGAACGGCTTGGTCAGGTAGTCGTCCGCGCCGAGCGAGAGGCCCCGGATCCGGTCGGGCTCCTCCCGCCGGGCGGTGAGCAGGATGACGCCGACATCCCGGGTCTCCTCCCGCCGCCGGAGTTCGGCGAGCACGTCGTAGCCGGAGACGCCCGGCAGCATCACGTCCAGGATCACGATGTCGGGCCGCTCTTCCCGCGCGGCCTTGAGGGCGTCGGGGCCGTTGGCCGCGGTCGAGACGCGATAGCCCGCCTTGGCCAGGTGGTAGGCGACGAGCGCGGTGATGTCCGGCTCGTCGTCCACGACGAGGATGCGATGACTCATGCCGGGCGTCCCTCCAGTTCACTGTCGGTGCGGAGCCGGGCGTGCCGCCGGCTGCGCTGGATGGCACTCTCCCGCTCCATGCGGTAGGCCGCGTCGGCCTGGCTCGCCTCCATGACGTCGGCGAACACCCGGCCCAGCGGCTCCGCGGGTCGGCGCAGCCGGTACAGCACGAACTGCGCGATCGGGGTGTCGCGAACCAGCCCCAGGTCCCGGAGCACCTTGAGGTGGCGGGAGACGGTGGGCTGCGGCAGGTCGAGGATCAGCACCAGGTCGGAGACGAAGAGCGGCGCCGCCTGCAGGCAGTTGAGGATGCGGAGCCGGGTGGGTTCACCCAGCGCCTGCAGCAGGTCGGCCAGCGAAAGGGGGGGCGACATATGCGGCAAAACGAATACATGGCCGGACCCGGAAATGCAAGCCGGAGCGTGACCCTCCGCATTGCGCGGCTGGAAGATGCCTGCGGATATTGCGGTTATGCTCGCCTCCCTGGCACTCGCCGGCCTCCTCGCGGGGGCCGGTGCCCCCGACACCGTCCGCCTCGTGCTGGTGGCCACGACCGACGTCCACGGCCACGTCACCGACTGGGACTACCTGCAGAATGCCCCGTGGCCCGGCGGCCTCACCCGGGTGGCCACCGTGGTGGACTCGCTGCGGGAGCGCTATCGCGGGCAGGTCATCCTGGTGGACGCGGGGGACGCGCTGCAGGGCAGTCCGCTCGCCGCCTGGGCGGTCCGCGCCACGGAGCCGGCCCATCCCATCGTGGACGCGATGAACACCCTCGGCTATGACGCGGCGACGCCGGGCGCCCACGACTTCGATTTCGGGATCGAGCGCTTCAACCAGGCGCTGGCGGGCTCGGGCTTTCCCTGGGTGAGCGCCAACCTCCGGGTGCTGCCGCAGGACACCCTCGCCCTCGCGGGCTATACGGTCCTCCTGCGGAACGGGGTCAAGGTCGCCATCACCGGCTTCACCACGCCTGCGGCGACGGTGCTGAACCGGAGCCGGCTCGCCGGCCGGCTGCGGGTGGACCGGGTGGAGCCGGGCATCACCCGCATGCTGCGGGAGGCCCGCAGGGACGCCGACCTCGTCGTCGTGCTGGCGCACGGCGGGATGGATGGGCGCTCCACCTACGACACCACCGGGCTGGGCCCCGAGCATGGCGCGGCCCGCCTCGCGCAGGGAGAGAACCGCCCCGACCTGGTGGTCGTGGGGTATTCCCACGAGGCCATGGCGGACTCGGTGCTGTCCGGCGTCCACTTCGTGCAGCCCCGCCCGCAGGGGCGGTCCGTCGCCGTGGTGCACATCGCGCTGGTGCCCCAGGGCGGGAAGCTGGTGCCGGTGCGGATCCGGGGAGAGCAGGTCTCGCTGGAGGATGTGCGGCCCGCCCCCCGGCTGGCCCGGCGGCTGGCGGAGATTCACCGGGCGGTGATCGGCTGGGTCGGCGGCGCGCTGGCCGAATCGGACCAGCGACTGACGCTGGCGGCGGCCCGGGTCGAGGACACGCCGCTCCTGCGCTACCTGCACGCCGTGCTGCGGCGGGCCTCGGGGGCGCAGCTCTCCGCGCTCGCGGTTCCGGACCTCCGCGCCGGCTTCGATGCCGGTGAGATCACCATGGCGGAGGTATTCCGGCTCTATCCGGCGGAGCACACCCTGCGGGTGGTGAAACTGAGTGGGGCGCAGCTCCGGGCGTTCCTGGAGCAGAGTGCGCGCTATTTCTACGCGGACTCGACCGGCCGGGTCGCCCCCAACCGCTTCGTCGCCGCGGAGGACTTCGACCTCGTGGGGGGCGCGACCTGGACGCTCGATTTGAGCCAGCGTCCGGGCGCCCGGATCACGCGGCTGGAGGTTCGGGGCCGGCCGGTCGCGCCGGAGGACAGCTTCACCCTCGCGCTGACCAGCTACCGGCAGCAGGGCGGCGGCAACTTTGCGTCGCTGGCCGGAGCGCGGGTGGTGTACGACAAGGACGAGCGGATCCGCGACCTGCTCCTCGCCGACCTGTCGCGGCGGCGCATGCTGCGGGGGGAGGACTTCGCCGGCAGCGACTGGACCCTGGCGCCCGCGGAATACGCGCAGCGGGCGCGGGCGCTGTTCGTCCGGGACCCCGGTCCCGCGCCGCCGCCGCCCGAGCCCGAAGGGCGGGTGCTCCCCGCCGGCCCGACCCGGGCGGAGCTCGCCCGGCGGGATTCGATCGCGCGGGCGGAAGAGCGCGCCGCCGAGCGGGCCCGCCAGACGGTGGTGACGATGCGCCTGCCGGCCGGCCTGGGAGCGGAGGGCGGCCTGGCTCGGCTGGTGGCAGATGCCTACCGCAATGCGCTGCGCGCCGACCTGGCGCTGGTGAGCACCGCCGAGCTTCGGGGAGAGCTGCCGGCCGGTCCACTGACCGCCGCGCAGGTGGACGCGGCGATCGCCCCCGCGCCGCTGCTCACCCTCACGCTGACCGGCGCGGAGGTGCGGGAACTGATCGAGAACCTGCTCGCCGCGCCGGAGCCCTGTTGCGGGGTGAGCGGCATCGCGGTGGAATTCGACCCCCGGGGCCGCGAGTTCGAGCGGGTGCGCCGTGCGCGGCTCGTCACCGGTGCGGACCTGGACCGGAAGCGGAGCTACACCGTCGCCCTGAGCGAAAACCTCCTCGGTTCCGACTCGAGCTTCGCCCTGGGCGCCGGCGACTGCCGGGCGGGGAAGGGGTGCCGCACGCCGGGCCAGCTCTCCCGCTGGACGGTCACCCGGTCCGAGCGGGGGACGGTGGAGGTGCTGCGGGACTACCTGCGGCGCCTGCCGCAGCCGGTGGCGCCGCCCACCGAGCGCCGCGTCGTCCCCCGGCGCTGATGTCCGCCGCGCTGCGCGTCTTCGTCAACGAGCGCCCTTACTCCCTCCCGCCGGGATCCACCGTGCGGGACGCGCTGCGCGCCGCCGCGCCCGAGCTGGTGCCGCTCTGTGAGGCGGGGCAGGCGGTGGTGACCGATGGCCGGGCCATCGAGATCGCCCTGGACGCGCCGCTCACCGGCGGGGCGATCCTCCGGGCCCAGCAGACCAGCCGCCGGGGCTGAGCCGCGGCCATGGCGGAGGCCGACCGCTTCCTCCGCCTGCCCAAGGCCGAGCTCCATGTCCACCTCGATGGTTCGCTGCGGCCGGCCACGCTGCTGGATCTGGCGGCGGCGGCCGGCCGCGACTTGCCGGCATCCGATCCGGGGCGGCTCCGGGAGTACATGCGGGTGGAGGACGCCCGCGACCTCGCCGAGTACCTCGCCCGCTTCGCCCTTACCATTCAGGTGCTGCAGACGCCCGAGGCGCTCGAGCGGGTCGCGTACGAGATGGTGCAGGACGCCGCCGCGGACGGGGTCCGCTACCTCGAGGTGCGCTACTGCCCGGCGCTGAGCCGGGACCGCGGCCTCACGCTGGACCAGGTCATCGCGGCCGAGCGGCGCGGGCTGCTCCGGGGGGAGCGGGCGACCGGCATCCGCACCGCCATCATCAACTGTACCCTGCGGCACCTCGACCCCGCGGTCTCGGAGGAGATCGCGGACGCCTCGGTCCGTAACCGGCACCTGGGGGTGGTCGGGTTCGACATCGCCGGCGGCGAGGCGACCCACACCGCGCTGCCGCACCGGCACGCCTGCATGATCGCCCGCCGTGGCGGCCTCGGGGTGACGGTCCACGCGGGGGAGGCGGCGGGCCCCGGCTCGGTGGCCGAGGCCATTTTCGAGTGCCAGGCCGACCGGATCGGGCATGGTACGCGGCTCATCGAGGACCCGGCCCTGACGGCGTACGTCCGGGACCGCCAGATTCCGGTCGAGCTGTGCCTGACCTCCAACCGGCAGACCCACGCCGTCCCCCAGCTGGCAGCACACCCGCTGCGGCGGCTGCTCGACCAGGGCCTCGCCGTCACCCTCAGCACCGACAACTGGCTCATGAGTGACGTCACGCTTTCCGGCGAGTATGCCTTGGCCACGGGCCAGTTCGGGCTCACAGGCGGCGAGATCCGCCGGCTGGTGCTGAACGCGGTGAGCGCCGCCTTCCTGCCGCTGCCGGAGCGGCGGGCGCTTGCCGGGGAGATGGTCGCCGCGCTGGACCGGTGGGCGTGACCGCGACGGCGCAAGCCGCCGCGGAACGTCTGGCCCAGCTGCAGGCCGGGCTCGACCTGAGCCTCGGGGAGCGGCTGATCGGGCTGCTCGGCGTGGCGACCATGATCGGCATCGCGCTGGCGCTGTCGAGCGGGCGGCGGCGGGTCAACTGGCGGCTGGTGGCGGCGGGGCTCGGGCTGCAGCTGCTCTTCGGCGTCCTGGTGCTCAAGACCGGCACCGGGCGCGAGCTGTTCGACCTGTTCGGCGCGGGGTTCACCCGCCTCATCGGGTTCACCCGGGAAGGGGCGCGCTTCGTCTTCGGGGACCTGGTGGACCGGCCAGGCTACCTGGCCTTCAGCGTCCTCCCGACGATCATCTTCTTCTCCGCCCTCATGTCGGTGCTGTACTACCTCGGCGTCATGCAGCTGGTGGTCAAGGCCATTGCGTGGGTCATGCAACGCACCCTCCGGACCTCCGGCGCCGAGACCCTTTCCGCCTCGGGCAATATCTTCCTGGGCCAGACCGAAGCGCCGCTGCTGGTGAAGCCCTTCGTGCGGGAGTTCACCCCGTCGGAGCTGTTCGCCGTCATGGTCGGCGGGTTCGCGACGGTGGCGGGCGGGGTCATGGCGGCGTACATCGGCATGCTGTCGGGCAGCTTTCCCAACATCGCCGGCCACCTGCTCGCGGCCAGCGTCATGAACGCCCCGGCCGGACTCTACCTCGCCAAGATCATGGAGCCGGAAACCGGCGAGCCGCTCACCCGGGATGCGCCCCGCATCCGGCTGGAGCGCACCGACGCCAGTGTCATCGATGCCGCGGCCAGCGGGGCGCTGCAGGGCGTGCAGCTCGCGATCAACGTCGCGGCCATGCTCATCGCGTTCGTGGCGCTGGTGGCGCTGGTGAATGCCGGGCTGGGCTGGGTCGGCGGTCTCGCGGGGATCCCGGAACTGAGCCTGCAGCTGGTGCTGGGCCAGCTGCTCCGGCCGCTCGCGTGGGTGATGGGCGTCCCGTGGCAGGACACCGGGTACGTCGGGGGGCTGATCGGGCTCAAGACCGTGCTCAACGAGTTCGTGGCGTACGCGCAGTTCGGCCGCGACCTGGGCGGCGGGATTGCGCTCTCGCCCCGGAGCGCCCTCATCCTCACCTACGCGCTCCTCGGCTTCGCCAACCTGGGCTCCATCGCGATCCAGATCGGCGGCATCGGCGGGCTCGCGCCCGAGCGCCGGGGCGAAATCGCGCGCTTCGGCCTCCGCGCCATGGTGGCCGGCAACCTCGCAGCGTTCACCTCGGCGGCGATCGCGGGGATGCTGATCTGACGGCGCGGCCCGACCTCGTCACCACCGCCGCCGCCGCGGTGGCCCGCTGGCTCGACGGACGGCGCCCCGTGGCGGCGATCGTGCTGGGATCGGGGCTGGGGCGGCTCGGCGACCGCCTCGCGGAGCGGCGGGAACTCCCCTACCGGGAGATCCCGGGGTTTCCGGAACCGGAGGTCGAGGGGCACGCGGGCAGGCTGGTGGCGGGGTCGCTCAACGGGCGCGCGCTCCTCTGCCAGAGCGGGCGGTTTCACGCCTATGAGGGTCATCCTGCGGAGCTCCTCGCCCTCCCGATCCGGCTGTTCGCGGCCCTCGGCATCCGGACGCTGCTGCTTACCAACGCTGCGGGAGGAATCCGGCGCGGGCTGCGGCCCGGCAGCCTCCTGCTCCTGGCCGACCAGGTCAACCTCACCTTCCGCAATCCCCTGATCGGGCCCGTGCGGCCTGGGGAGGGGCGCTTCCCCGACATGTCCGCGCCCTATGACGCGGAGCTGGCGGGGTGGGCCCGGGCGGTCGCGCGGGAGGCGCGGCTGCCCCTGGAGGAAGGGGTGTACGCCGGGGTGGCGGGTCCGAGCTATGAGACGCCGGCGGAGATCCGGATGCTGGCGCGGATGGGCGCGGACGCGGTCGGCATGTCCACGGTCCTCGAGGTGGTCACGGCGCGGGCACTCGGGATGCGGGTGCTGGGCGTCAGCGTGATCACCAACCATGCGGCGGGAATCTCCCCCGCGCCGCTCTCCCACGCGGAGGTCATGACGGCGGCGGCGGAGGCCGGGGGACGGCTGGAAGGGTTGATCGGCGGCGTGGTGGCGCGGCTGTGACCGCGCCGGCGGGTCAGGGCTCCGGGGCGGCGGCCCGGTGGTTGAGTGGCCCATGCCCGCCGCCCAGCCCCGGGGCGGACTGCAGCGCCCGATACAGGTAGTCGAGGGCATCGGCCACGGCGGCCTGGAGCGGCCGCCCCAGCGCCAGGCCCGCGGTGATCGCGGCGGACAGGGTGCAGCCGGTCCCGTGGGTCGAGGACGTGGCCAGCCGGGGCCGGGTGAAGTGGCGGAGCCCCGCGGGGGTCACCAGGACATCGGTCATGGTGTCGCCTTCGAGGTGGCCGCCCTTTACCAGGGCGCTGGCCGCGCCCAGCGCGAGCAGCCGCCGGCCCGCCAGCTCCATGTCCGCCACGGTCCGTACCGGCTCGCCGGTGAGGATCGCCGCCTCGTCGAGGTTGGGCGTCACCAGGGCGGCAAGCGGCAGCAGCTCGGCGCGCACCACGGCCTCGGCGGCGGCATCGAGCAGCCGGTCCCCCGAGGTGGCGACCATGACGGGGTCGAGGACATACTCCCGCCACCCATGCCGCCGGATGGCGGCCGCCACCAGCCGGACCAGGCCCGCGGTGGCAAGCATGCCGGTCTTGACTGCGGCCGGGGGCAGGTCCCCGGCCAGGGCCTCCAGTTGCGCGGTGACCATGGCCTCCGGCACGGGATGCACCGCGTGCACGCCCAGGGTATTCTGCGCGGTCAGCGCCACGATGGCGCTGGTGCCGTACACCCCGAACTGGTGGAAGGTCTTGAGGTCGGCCTGGATGCCGGCGCCGCCGCCGGAATCGGAGCCTGCAATGGTCAGAGCGATTCTCATTGAAAGGCCGGCCCGTCCGTGTCGCTGATCAGCACCATCCGGGACCTGCATCGCCGCCGCGCGCGCGAGCGCCGCGGGCTGACGCTGGCGGAAGGCGTCCGACTGCTGGAGGAGGCGCTCGCCGCCGGGATTCCGGTGCGGGGCGCCGCTGTGGCCCCGGCGCTGGAAGGTACACCTCGCGGAAGCGCGCTGAAACGGCGGCTGGAGGCCGCAGCGGTGCCGCTCGAGGCGGTGGATGACGACCTCCTTGGCCAGCTCGCCGACACCGAGCATCCGCAGGGGGTGGTGGCGGTCATCGCGCCCCGGCCCTGGACCCTGGCGGACATTCCCGTCGAGCCCCGGGGGGTGGTGCTGGTGCTCGACGGGGTGCAGGATCCGGGCAACGTCGGCGCCCTCGCCCGCACCGCGCTTGGGCTCGGGGCCGGCGCGCTGGTGGCGCTGCCGGGCACGGCGGATCTCTCCAACCCGAAGGCGCTGCGCGGCAGCATGGGTGCGCTGTTCCGGCTGCCGGCGGTGCCCGCCACGCTCGAGGGATTCGTCGCCTGGGCCCGCGGCGCCGGAGTGGAGCTGTGGACCACGGCCCCGGACGGCACGCCGGTCGGCCGGGCGCCACGGGCCGGCCCGATCGCCCTGCTGCTCGGCAACGAGGGCGCCGGCGTGCGCCCGGAGCTCTCGGTGGCCGCGAGCCGGTCGGTCTCGGTGCCGCTCTCGGGTGGAGTGGAGTCGCTCAACGTGGCGGTGGCGGCCGGTATTCTCCTGTATGAGGTGACGCGTGAGCCTTGAGACCTACCTGACCGTCACGGCCGGCCTGGTCGGCGCCATGCTCGGCAGCTTCCTCAACGTCTGCATCCTCCGCTGGCCGCGGGATGAGTCGGTGGTGCGGCCCCGGTCGCGCTGTCCCGGCTGCGAGCAGCTCATCCC
>JAEUJI010000308.1 GCA_016794805.1 Gemmatimonadota bacterium | reverse complement strand
GGTGTCGAGCGCCGCCTGGCGCTCCGACTCGGGGAGCTTGAGGACGATCGCTTCGTCAAAGAGGAACGCGAACATCCGGCCGTGGGTGAAGAACGCCTCGGCGCCGAACATGCGCTTGGTCGAGACCTCGGGCATCGCGCGAATCGCCGCATGGACGACCTCGTACGCATCGCTCCTCGTGCGCGCCACAGTCCGCTCCCGGTCCGGTGATGCCAGAAAATGGGTCGCTAACGTACCACCCGAGGGCCGGTGGCGCCAGCACGTCCGCTCCCGAAGAGCGACCGTACGGCCCCGGGCCCCCACCGATGAAATGGCAGGATCGGGGCCACCGCGCCGTGTCATGAACGGCGCCGGATCTGGCGGTGGTGGCGGAAGTTGGCGGGCGGTGAGGTAGCGCACGGCTGCGGCAGGGGGGCCCGGCGTGGCGGTGGGGCCACAGCGCGCCGGCTCGGGAGGCGACGATTCAGGCCGGGAGCAGCGGCTCCACCCCGGCGATGGCGCAGAGCCGGAGCACGGTCTCGCCGATCTTGTTGTTCGGCGTCGAGGCGCCGGCGGTGATGCCGATCCGCGTGGCGCCCCCAAGCCATCCGGCCGGCACCACTTCCTCCGCCGCCTTGATCATGGGCTGGTGCCGGAGTCCGCCGGTCTCGAGGTCAATGGAGGTGGCATCCTCGATGTGATAGGTCCGCACCCCGCGCTCCCGGGAGAGCGCCGCGAGGTGGGTGGTGTTGCTGGAGTTGTACCCGCCGACCACCAGCATGAGGTCGAGCGGCTCCTCCAGCAGCCGGAGCACGGCGTCCTGCCGCTCCTGGGTGGCGGAGCAGATGGTGTCGAAGGTGCGGAAGTGCGCGGCGACGCCCGCCTCCCCATGCCGCCGCGCCATGCTGGCCCGCACCTCCCGCGCGATCGCGAGGGACTCTCCCGACAGCATGGTGGTCTGGTTGGCCAGCCCCACCCGCTCGAGATCGCGGCCGAAGTCGAACTCGGGCGACATCGCGTGCGCGAAGCGGGCCTGCAGCGCGTCCGCGCCCACCTTGCCCTCGATGAAGTCGCAGACCAGGCGGGCCTCGTCCATGTCGAACACCACCAGGTAGCGGCCCCCCGGGTAGCGCGTCACCTGGCTCGCCGTCGCGCGGGTCTCCTCGTGGAAGTACTTGCCATGGATCAGCGCCGTGTATCCGTCCCGGGCGTACTGCTCCACCCGCTTCCACACATTGAGGACCGAGCCGCAGGTGGTGTCCACCAGCACCGCGCCCAGCGACCGGAGCCGCTGGAAGTCCTGCACCGTGACCCCGAACGCGGGCAGGATCACCACGTCCTCGGGCCCGATCGGGGTGAAGTCGAAGCCGCCGTCCGCCTGCCGGGCCAGGATGGTGATGCCCATCGCGGTGAGCTTGGCGTTCACGTGGGGGTTGTGGATGATCTCCCCCACCAGGAAGAGCCGCTTGTCGGGAAACTTGGTGCGGGTCTCGTAGGCGTATTCGACGGCGCGGTCCACCCCGTAGCAGAAGCCGAACTCGCGCGCCAGGCGGAAGCTCAGCGGCCCCGCCGTGAGGCGATAGTCGCCGGCGCGGAAGGCGTCCACCACCGCGCTCGAGTAGTCGCTGGTGAGCTGGCCCTCGATCGCCGCCTTGAGCCCGAAGCCCTTCCGGAAATAGCCGTCGGTCATGAGAGGGAAGCTACTCCCCCGGGGCGGGCGGGGACACCGAGGCGGGCGGGGGCACCGAGTCGGCGGGACATGGGGTGTCCGCCACCAGCCCGGTCGCGCGGCCGGTGACCAGGAGGGTGTCCGCGCCGTCGAGCCCGCGCAGCCGGAACCCGAACCGGGCATCGTACCCGCTCCCCGCCCGCGCCAGCTCCAGCGTGCCGGAGTCGCTCTGGAACGCTGCCATCTTCTCGTCGGTGAACCACCGCGCCGCCGCCGCCACCCCCGGGCGCACCGCCGTATCGATGCCGGGGTCGAACGACTGGAATTCCCCGGCGCCCAGGCTGTCCCCGGCGGGAAAGAGCACCAGGCCGAAGCCCTGGTCGGCGCGGATCGCCAGGACCTCGAGCCGCGCCCCCGCGGGGCACCAGGCCACCCGCGCGCTGGCGGCAATGGCGCCGGTGTCGGTGCCGGTCCACGCCGCCTCGATCCGGGGGCCGGTCCCGCTCTGCTCGCAGCCGGAGAGCCACAGCACGAGGCCGGCGAGGGACCGCGCGCGCGCAGGGGCCGGGAGGGACAATCGCATGGGCGGGAACCTAGGCGGTGCCGGGGGCAAATGCCAAAGGGGCGCCTGCACGCCGCGACGCCCGCCGGCCACCGGGGCCGGCGGGCGTCTTGGAGGATGGCGCCGACTAGAAGCGATAGCCGAATCCGGCGCCGATCACGAACGGGTTGACCTTGAGTTCGTAGGCCAGCGTGCTGCCCGACTTCACGTCGGTCTTGATGTAGACGTACTTGCCGTCCACGTTGAACACCCCGCGCTCGCCGATCGGCACGTCGAACCCGGCGTTGAAGGCGTAGCCGACGCTGGTGGAGAGATCCAGCGCCTCGAGGCCGCCGGACTTGCCGTAGAAGATCGTGAGGTTGGCGCCCGCGCCCACGTACGGATCGAAGCCCCCCTTGGCGATCGGGTGGAACTGCAGCACCAGGGTCGGCGGCAGGTGCTGCACCGTCCCCAGGCTGGTGCTCCCCGCCTTCACCTCCTGCGACGCGGTGGCCAGCACCAGTTCCACCGACAGGTACTGGTTGAGCCGCCGGCTGATGTCCACCTCGACCGTGGCGTCCGCCTCGACGTCCAGCCCGGAGGGCTTGCTCGACGCATTCGGCGCCACCACGATGCCGCGCGCCCGCACCAGCCAGGGATGGCTGGTCTGGGCCTGCAGGCCGGCGGCGCTCAGAAGGAGGAGACCCAGGGACAGCCCGACGCGAACACCACGCATACCCGCTCCAGGGGAAAAAGGTTGAGCGGAATGTGGGCCGTGCGGCTGAAGCCGGAGTGAAGCCCGCCCCAAGAATCTGTTAGGGGCGAGGCGAATGGCGGCGTGGATCCACGGGAATCCGGCAGTCGGGATTCACTGGAAGAGACTCCGCACCACCAGGTCGAAGCGCAGCCCGCTCCCCCCCTCGCTGATCGGGTGACTCAGGTCGAAGCGCAGCAGCCCGCCGAACAGGCCGAGCCCCGCACCGCCCCCGGAGAGGAGGCGGGTTCGGAACAGCCCGGAGGCCGGCGCCGCCTGTCCCGCGTCGATGAAGAGATAGGGACGGAAGAACCCGCCGCTCACCGGCCAGTCCACCTGTGCCGCCCAGAGCGCCTGGCCCCGCCGCGTGCCATAGTCAAAGCCGCGCACCGTTTCCTGCCCGCCCAGCCGGAACGCCTGCTGTGGCAGCGGATCGTTGCTGGTGATGCCGGCCCGAAGCGTCAGGGTCGGCACCGACCGGCCGGTCCAGAGCGCCCGCCGAACTGTGCCCCAGACGCGCACCGTGCCGCGGTCCTCGTTCGCCAGCAGGTCGGTGGCGAGGCTCCAGCGGGAGCGGAACAGCCCGCCATCCAGCCGGACCTCCGCCCCGCCGAAGGTGCCCTCCTCGATCGGCGGGTTGCCCGGGTACCGCCCGGTGCCCCCAAGGGCGTCATTGAGCCAGTTGCGGCTCTCCCGCCGCACACTCTGCTGGTGCTCCACCCGGAGGGTGGTACTGAGCTCGATCCCCGTGCCGAGCGCGCTCTCGCGCCGGAGCGACCCGCCATGGACCAGGTGATAGTCGGCATCGTCGTGACCGGCGAAGAGCGCGTTGAGGCTGTTGCCGAAGCCGTTGCCACGCCCGAAGGGGTCACTGCTCGCGAGGTCCCGCTGCCCGCGCAGGGTCCAGCGCGCCCCCGGCGCCTCCCGGATCACCGCCACGCCCCCCATCACCCGCTCATCGGAGAAGCCGAAGCGGGCATCGGCCCGGAGGGTGGTGAACCCGGAGTTCCACTCGTAACCCAGCCCCGGCGCCGCCCCCTGGACCCGGTTGAACCGCACCCGCTCCGGCAGCCGCTCCCAGGTGAAGCCGTTTCCCGGCCGTCCGGTGAGTTCCCGCGGCAGGTCCACCGCCATCCGCTCGAGGTCCGACTGGATCTCCCGCACCGCACGGTCGCTCGCAGCGTCGTCGCCGAGGGTGAGGTCATCCCCCCAGGCGCCGTAGCCCGCCAGCGAATCCGCCGGGGCGCGATGGATCTCGTAGCGGCCGTTCTGCCACCAGCCGGCATCGTCCCGCGGGAGCGAGTCCTCGGGGATCTCCGAACCGTCGCGGCGCCGGCGCCGCTCCGTCCGCAGGGAATCCCGCCGCGCCGCGGCCAGCGCCTTGAGGCTGTCGGGATCGCTGACCTGGTCGGGGGGCGGAAGCAGGAAGACCAGCGGCCGCCCGGTGTTGATCTCGTAGTCCTCAAAGGTAGTGCGGGCCTCGAATGGCACGACCAGTTCGCCGAGCCAGGGCAGTTCCACCCGTCCCGAGACCGTCTGGCGGTAGGGCATCCAGTAGCGCTCTCCCTGGAGCGCGTACTCGAGATCGGCATCGAGGGTCAGGACCCGGCTCACGAGGCGGTTGATCCGCTTGGCGTCCCG
>JAEUJI010000300.1 GCA_016794805.1 Gemmatimonadota bacterium | reverse complement strand
CCCGACCGAGGAGTGCAGATGAAAGCTGGTACAAAGTTCCTGATCGGGGCGGGCGTCATCGTCAGTGCGATGACCCTGCTCATGGCTCAGGGTGTGAAGCAATTTGGCCAGTATTCGCTCAAGCCCTCCGAACTGGCCCAGCGGGTGGAACGCGATCCCAGCCTGTACGAGACCGGGCTCAAGATGGAGGCCAAGGTCGTCCCGGGCACCATCAAGCGGGACGCCGCTACCCAGACCATCGAATTCAAGGTGAGTGACGGAATCAAGACGATCCCCGTCACCTATCGCGGACTGGCTCCAGATACCTTCACGGACGCCATGGAAATCGAGGTTGTGGTCGAGGGTCGGCTGGGCCGGGATGGCGTGTTTCACGCCACCACGCTGCTCGCCAAGTGCGGGTCCCGCTACGAGGCGCAGTACAAGGAAGCCGAAGCACAGGCCTAGCGGGCGATAGCGCGCGGCGAAACGACAGGGGTGGGCTTCCGTGATGGAGGCCCACCCTTTTCCGTGCCGTCCTGCCGTCCTGCCGTCCTGCCGTCCTGCCGTCCTGAGACCCTGCTGCCCATCACTCAATCATCATCCGGAATCGCATTCCCGTGGCAGGCGGCGCAGGTCTGGGGGTTCCGCCGCCGGAGCCGTTCCGGATTGAAGCCGGGGCCGTGCGGGTTGAACCGGCGGGTCTGGGCAGAGTGGCAGGCGAGGCAATCCCGCTCAGTGTGGCAGGTGACACAGCTCTCCAGGTTCTGCCGCGCCGCCGTACCGTGGCTCAGGAGGAACGATCCCCGGCTATCGTGGTACCCCCCAGCGAGCGCCCGGCCGGAATTCGCCAGTCCGGCCTTTTCATGGCAGGTGGCGCAGAAGGTGGCCTGGTTGTGGCAGCCCGCGCAGTCCGATTCCCGCGAAAAGGCGGCGGCCGGATGTCGAGTGAGAAACCCGGCGGCGTGGTAGCTCCCGCTCGCCCCGGGATTGGGACGGTGGCAGTCGAGGCACTCGGCCCGGGCGTGGCAGGCGGCGCAGGTTTTCGGCGCGGCATTCGCCTCCTGGCCGTGCCAGTCGGCGAAGCCGACGGTGTGGCTGGCGGGCTGCTGCCGCTCAATGACCGCGCCGGTGCCGCGGCCAGGGCCGGGTTCGGGAAGGGCCATGGCGATCGCCGGCTGGGTTCGATGGCAGGCCACGCAACTCTGCTGCGTGTGGCAGGTGGCGCACGATGCGGCATCCTTGCGGGCCTGACCGCCGTGACGCGCCAGGAAGCGGCCGTCCTCGTGACTGGCCGGCTCCTTGAGCTCCGCCGTGATGGCAAGGGACCGCGGGTCCGGCGCCATCGCCTGGATCAGCTTCACCTCCGGCGCGTTCACGTGGCACTGGGCGCAGAAATCCCGGGCATGACAGGTGGTGCAACTCGGGGCGATGGCCCAGTCAGTGCCTGCCGGGGGCTTGGCCAGCTCGCCGTGGCCCCGGGAGGTCATGAAGTTCGCGGCGTCGTGGTTGGCCGGGGTGCCGAACTTCGCCACCCGTTCGCGCGGCAGCGTCGTCGCCTCGGCAAGCGAGAGATGGCAGGTGGCGCAGGAGGTGTCCGCCCCGGCGAGGTGCTCGGCCGGGAGCTTGTGGCAATCGAGGCACTGCGCGGACCGGGTACGGCTCACCGCCATCCACTGGCCGTTCTTCTCCAGGTGGCAGGCGTCACACTGGAGGGCGGAGTCCGCCGGGGCCTTTGCCAGCACTTCTTCGGCGTGCTTCGCATGGGTGAACCGGAGGTTGCTGGGCGCCGGGCCGGCGGGCGCCGTCCAGGTCACCTGCTTTTCCACGGTTCCATCGTGACAGCTGGCGCAGGATTCGGCGGTCGGCCACACCGACCTGGCGGGGTCCGTGATGCCCGCGTGGCAGTTCTCGCAGCCGGGGAACAGCTTGGCATGCTCCGCGTGATCGAACGGGTCCTGCCGCAAGGCGGCCACCCCGGCGGTGCCGCCGAGGAGCGCGAGGAGGAGCGGGAACGCGAGTCGGATGTTGCTCACCGGCCACGCTCCTTCCGGATCGCGGGCGGGAGCGGCAACCGGTCGGCGCTCGACCCGAAGAGCCAGGTGAGCCCGGCGCGGATGCGGGTCTGGGACCAGTCGATGCGCGAGGCGTCCGGCCGCCGGTTGTCCTCGTCGTAGCGGGTCACGGCCAGGGACAGGCGCAGGCGCTCGGTGGCGCGGAGGTCGGCGCTGCCGCCGTACCAGGTCACCGCAGGATTTTCCGTACGAAACTCCAGCGGTCGCACGAGGTGGCCGCCTTCAAGGCTCAGGTTGAGGCTCGAGACCGGGCGCCAGCTCACGCTCCCCTCGCCGCCCTGCGAGGCGGCGCCGGTGCCGAACTCGGCATGGTACCCGGCATCCAGGAACCAGGCGTCGGCGGGGGAGAATCCGATCCCGGCATTCCAGCGCCAGCCATCCTTCTCCTCGGTCACCAGGGGACTGCTGGCCTTGGCGTCATCGTAGGAGTACCGCTCCCCGTGGGCGCGCAGGGTCAGGCCCGCCACCGGGGAGATCCAGGCGGAACCGTTCACGGCGGAGTACGGAACCGGGCTGAAGACCCCCCAGATCGTCCACAGGT
>JAEUJI010000296.1 GCA_016794805.1 Gemmatimonadota bacterium | reverse complement strand
CGGGGAGCAGCGGGCCTCGATTGAGTGCGGCCGCTCCAAGTTCCGGCTGCTGGGCCTGCCGCGGGAGGAGTTCCCCGCCTTCCCGGCGGTCAAGTTCGACGACGCCTGGCGCTCCAAGGCCGGGGACGTGCAGAAGCTGGTTTCCCACGTCGCCTTTGCCGCGAGCACCGAGGAGAGCCGCCCGATCCTGAACGGCGTGCTGTGGGAGCTCCGCCCCGAGCGGATGCGGATGGTCGCCACCAACGGGCACCGGCTGGCGCGGATGGACGTGCCGGTCACCGCCGGCATCGGGAAGGGGCAGGCGGACCTCATCATCCCGCCCAAGGCGCTGGACCAGATCCGCCGCCTCTTCGGCGACCAGGACGAGCTCGAGATCGCCAAGAGCGAGAACCACCTCGGCTTCCGCTCCGCCACCACCCAGGTCTATACCCGGCTCATCGAGGGGCCGTACCCCAACTACGAGCAGGTCATCCCGCGGGAGAACGACAAGATGATGACCGCCGACAAGGCGGCCCTCGCGTCGGCGCTCAAGCGGATGAGCATCGTGGCCAGCGACCAGACCCACCGGATCCGGATGGGGCTGGCCAACGGCTCCTGCAAGCTCTCGGTGCAGACCCCGGACCTGGGGGAGGCGCAGGAAGAGCTCTCGGTGGGCTACGACGGGGAGAACCTCGAGATCGGCTTCAACGCCGCCTACCTGCTCGAGATCATGAAGTACATGCCGACCGACGAGGTGCGCATGACCTTCAAGGGCCCCGAACGCGCCGCCACCTGCGAGCCGGTGGGGTGGAACGACCCGGCGGCGTACCTGACGCTGGTCATGCCGCTGCGGCTGGTGGATTAGGGCGGATGGGCGGTTAGGCGGTTGGGCGGTTTGTGCGCGCTAACCGCCTATCCGCCTAACCGCCCAACCGCCTGATCATCCGATGCCCTCCCCCCGCCTCCGACCCATCCACGTCATCGGCGTTCCCATGGACCTCGGGTCCGGGCGCCGCGGCGTGGACATGGGCCCCTCCGCCATCCGCATCGCGGGGCTCGACGCCCGGCTCACCGACCAGGGCTACCGCGTCATCGACGAAGGCGACCTCGCCATCCGCAACATGGAAGAGATGCGGGTCGGGGATGCCCACGCCCGCTACCTGACCGAGATCGTCCAGGTGAACCGCATCCTGGCGGACAGGGTGCAACGGGTGATCCGGCGCGGCCACTTCCCGCTGGTGCTGGGCGGGGATCACTCGATCGCGGTGGGCACCATCTCCGGCGTCGCGGCGCACGCCCGCGCCCGGGGGCGAAAGGTCGGGGTGCTCTGGGTGGACGCGCACAGCGACATCAACACCCCGCGGACCTCGCCCTCCGGCAACGTCCACGGGATGCCGCTCGCCGCGCTGCTCGGGCTCGGGCCCAGCGCCCTGCGGCACATCGCCGGGCGGTTCAGCAAGGTGGAAGCGGGCAACGTGGCGCTGGTCGGCATCCGCAGCGTGGACGACGGCGAGCGCTCCCACCTCCGGAAGCTCGGCGTCCACGTCTACACCATGGCGGACATCGACCGGCACGGCATCCACGTGGTGATGGAGAAGGCGCTGGCCAACGTCACCGACGGCACCCACTACGTGCACGTGAGCTTCGACCTCGACTCGGTGGATCCCGCCCTCGCGCCCGGCGTCGGCACGCCGGTGAAGGGCGGACTGGATTACCGCGAGGCGCACCTGGTCATGGAGTCACTCTCGGATGCCGGGGTGATGACCAGCCTCGAGATGGTCGAGGTGAACCCGATCCTGGATGACCGCAACCGCTCGGCCGAGTTCGCGGTGGAGCTGGTGCAGTCGGCGTTCGGGAAGCAGATCCTGTAATGGACCTCCAGACCAGCCCTTCTCCCCTCGTCCGCCGCGCCGTCGGCCTCGGCATGGCGGCGGTGAGCGCCTGGATGACCAACCTCTCCTGGGTGCAGGCCCGGCGGGACGGCCAGTTCAGCATGGCGGCGGCGCTGATGGGGCCGGCGTTCTGCGTGATCGGGCTGGGGCTGGTGCTCTTCAAGGGCTACCGCCAGGAGCGGCTGGAGCGGGGGGAGGACATCTCGCAGCTCCAGGGGATGGCCCTGCTCACCTCGCGCTGGAAGGGTGTGCTGGCGGTGGCCCTGCTAGCGATGGCCGTGAATTACGCCCTGTTGAACGGGTGGGTGTGAATCGCCCAACCGCCCAACCGCCTGACCGCCTAACCGCCTAACCGACCACAAACCCCGCCACCCGGTCCATCGCCGCCGGGTCCCGCATGATCCGCTGGTGTCCCAACCCCTC
>JAEUJI010000280.1 GCA_016794805.1 Gemmatimonadota bacterium | reverse complement strand
GGCGGGCTGCCATTCCCGCTGCTTGAGGGCGCAGCGGCCCGCAGCGTCGTGGACGCCTTCGAGCGGCGGCTGTGGACCCCCGCGGGCCCGCGGAGCCTCGCGCCGGGCGAGGCGGGCTATGTCGGGCGCTACGAGGGCGGTCCGGTGGAGCGGGATGGCGCCTACCACCAGGGCACGGTCTGGCCCTGGCTCGCCGGGCCATTTGTCGAGGCCTGGGTCCGGGTACGGGGCAACAGCGCTGCGGCCCGCCGTGAGGCCCGTGCCCGGTTCCTGGAACCACTGCTCGGGCTCGGCCAGCTCCCGGCCTCCGGGCAGCTGCCCGAGATCGCCGATGCCAACGCGCCGCACACTCCTCGCGGCTGCCCCTTCCAGGCCTGGTCGGTGGGGGAGGCGCTCCGGCTCGAGTGCCAGGTGCTGGCCGACGCGCCGGCACCCGCCGCAACCCGGCGTCGCACCCGGGCCATGGCATGAGCACCGGAATAGTGCCGCCGCGTGCACGACACCATGCCACCGAGTACGCGGCGGAAGCGCTCGGGCTCGGCCTGTTCATGCTCTCGGCCTGCGGCTTTGCGGTGCTCCTCTTCCATCCCGCGTCACCGGCCGCCGCCTGGCCCGTGCCCCACTTCTGGCGCGGGGCCCTGATGGGCCTGGCCATGGGTCTCACCGCAGTGCTCAACATCTACTCCCCCTGGGGCCGCCGCTCCGGCGCTCACCTCAACCCGGCCGTCACCCTCGCCTTCTGGCGGCTGGGCAAGGTCCGCGGTGCCGATGTGCCGGGGTACATCGGGGCCCAGCTGGCCGGCGGCCTCGCCGGGGTGGCGCTGGCACTCCTGCTCCTCGGGCGGCGGGTGGCCGATCCCGCGGTGAACTACGTGGTCACGGTGCCCGGGCCCTGGGGGGTCGGCGCCGCGTTCGCAGCGGAACTGGCGCTCTCGTTCCTGCTGCTGTTCCTGGTGTTGTGGATCTCGAGCAGCGCCCGGTGGGCGCGCTACACCGGAGTGGTCGCGGGGCTGCTGGTCGCGCTGTTCATCACCGTCGAGGCCCCGGTATCGGGCATGAGCATCAATCCCGCGCGGACCCTCGCGTCCGCCGCCTGGTCCCCGGGGGTGGAGCCGCTCTGGCCCTACTTCCTGGCGCCCGTCACCGGAATGGCCGTCGCGGCGTGGTGCTTCACCCGGCTGTCCGCCCGGCGCGCCGCCTTCTGCGCCAAGCTGGACCATGACCCGCGCTACCGCTGCATCTTCTGCGGCGCGGGCGGCGGCTGAGCCGGGAACTCCCCCGGGCTTCCGGGCATTGTCACGGCGAGCATCGCGCACGGGGCGCGGCGCCGGACAACACTTCTGGAGGCTGGCATGCGGGGGATCCTCAAGGCTTTCACCGTTCTTCTCGCGCTCGTGACCGTGACCACCGCGGCGGCGGCGCCCATCAAGACCTTCACCAGCACGCCCTTCGCCGGCGCCAAGGCGAACACCGGCACCGTCACGGCGACGGTGGATGCCGGCAAGATCACCCTCAAGCTCTCGGCTGACTTCAAGGTGCCGGATACCCCGGCCCCGCACTGGCAGGTCGTGGACTCGAAGGGCAACACCTACCTGCTGCAGCGCCTGGTGATCAAGGGCGACAAGTACAACCAGGAGATCATCCTCCCGGCGTACGTGAAGGACGTGGCCAAGGTGCAGATCTGGTGCGCCTGGGCCGAGGCCCTGCTGGGCGAGAGCAGCTTCACCACCGTCGTCAAGTAACCCGCGCCGATGGCCGCCGATCGGATCTCCCGGTCGGCGGCCTTCGCATTCCCAGGAACGGACCCGATCATGCACCCGCGACTCCTGCTCGCCGCCGGCCTGGCGCTCGCCACCCTCGGCGCGCCTGCGACGGCCCAGGTCACCACCCGGCCCACCCTCACCCTCGAAGGCGCGCGCAACGTGCTCGCCGCCGCCACCGCCTTCGCCCGGACCCGCGCCGGCACCGGCGTCATCGCCGTGGTGGACGACGGCGGCAACCTCGTGGCCCTGGAGCGGCTCGACGGCACCTTCGCCGCCGGCGCCCAGGTCTCGATCGGCAAGGCCCGCACCGCCGTCATGTTCCGCAAGCCGACCCGGTTCTTCGAGGAGCTGATCCGCAACGGGCGCACCCCGATGATCGCCCTCGCGGACTTCACCCCGCTCATTGGCGGCGTCCCGATCGTGGTGGACGGGCAGATCGTCGGCGGCGTGGGCGTGAGCGGTGCCGCCAGCGCGGCGGAGGATGAAGAGGTGGCCATCGCGGGGGCGGCCGCCGTCATCGGCCAGGAGCGCGCCGGAATGCCGCCCGCGCCGGAGGTGCGCTACTTCACCCGGGATGAGGTGAGCCAGGCCTTCGCCAGGGGCGGCGTCCTGGTGGACGGGGTGGGGCGCAACTACATGGTCCACGCCAGCCGGCGCGAGCGTGGCGGGCAGGCGGAGGTGCACGCGCTCGACACCGACGTGATCTACGTCCAGGACGGTTACGCGACCTTCGTGACCGGCGGCACGCTGGCCAACCCGCGCGCGCTCGAGGCTAACGAAGTCCGGGGAGACTCAATCGTCGGTGGCGTGACCCGCCGGCTGGTCAAGGGCGACGTGATCACCGTGCCGAACGGCACCCCCCACTGGTTCCGCGAGGTCCGCGGACCGTTCACCTACTATGTGGTCAAGGTCAAGTGAGGCGCGCCGTGACATCCTTCCGCAGCTTCGTGTTCCTCGCCGGGCTCGCCGGCCTGGGCTCGCCACTCGCGGCCCAGGTGACGCCCGATGCCCCCACCGGGCTGCCCTCCGCCATCATCGATCTCCGCACTGAGCGCGGGGTGCAGCTGGTCGGTGGCGCCTGGCGGGTGCGGGTCGCCCGCCTGGTGGAGGTAGATCACCGGGCGCCGGGCGCCGACCTGCGCGCCTCCGGGGCTCCCATCCGGACCCTTGACCTCGAGCCCCGCGCCGGGCAGCCGGGCTTCGATGATTCCGCCTGGGCGACGGTCCCGGCCGAGAGCCTCGAGGCCCGCCGCGGAAACGGCCGGGTGTCGTTCGTCTGGTACCGGCTGCCCATGACGATTCCCGGCCGCGTCGGCGGGCTCGATCCCACCGGCATGACCGTAGTGCTCGAGCTGGTGGCCGACGACTACGCGGAAATCTGGGTCAACGGCGCGCAGCCGGCGGTGCTGGGGCAGGTGGGTGGCGCGGTGATCCGCGGGTTCAACGCCCCCAATCGCGTGGTGCTCACCCGCGACGCGCGGCCGGGACAGCGGTTCGAGCTCGCGGTCCTGGTGGCCAATGGGCCGCTGTCGAGCCCGCCCGCGAACTTCATCTGGATCCGTTCGGCCACGCTCGACTTCCATCGCCCGGCCCAGGCTGCAGTGGCCCACGAGACGAATGGCACGGTGACCCGACTCGCCCCCGAGCTTGACCGGATCGTCCCGCCCGACGCGAAGGTGGAGCACCTGGCGGGCGGCTTCATCTTCACCGAGGGCCCGGTCTGGGTTCCGGAGGGCGGGTATCTGCTCTTCAGCGATCCCAACGCCAACGCGATCTACCGCTGGACCCGGAATGGCGAAGTCTCGATCTACCGGACCAAGAGCGGTTACGCCGGCGAGGACATCGGCCGCTACCGCCAACCCGGCTCCAACGGGCTGGCGCTTGACCGGGAGGGTCGGGTCACGATCGACCAGCACGGCAATCGCCGGGTGGTCCGGGTGGAGCGAACCGGCGCGGTCACCGTGCTCGCCGATCGCTATCAGGGCGGGAGGCTCAACAGCCCCAACGACCTGGTCTATGCCTCGGACGGCCGCCTGTACCTGACCGATCCGCCCTTCGGCCTGCCGCAGGTGTTTGATGATCCGGCCAGGGAGCAGCCCGGGAGTGGCGTCTACCAGCTCCGTGACGGGGTGCTGTCCCGCGTGGCGTCCGACCTCCGCGGCCCGAACGGCATTGCGCTGTCGCCGGATGAGCGGACGCTCTACGTCAGCAACTGGGACCCGGGCCGCAAGGTCATCATGGCCTACGACGTCCGCCCCGATGGCGCGCTCCAGAACGGTCGGGTGTTCTTCGATATCACCCGTTCCGAACCTGGGGACGACTGCTGGGATGGCGTCAAGGTGGATCGCGACGGCAACGTTTACGCCGCCGGTCCCAGCGGGATCTATGTCCTGAGTCCCGCCGGAAGGCACCTCGGCACCATCACGCCGCCGGAACATGTGGCCAACATGGCCTGGGGCGACGAGGACTATCGGACCCTGTACATCACCGCCTCCACCGGACTCTACCGGATCCGGCTCGGCGTCACCGGCTACGTGCCCTTCGCGCAGCCCGAGACCGCCACCCGCTGAGGGAGACCGGCCTGGCCACCGGCGCCGCCGTCCTCCGGACGGTGACGCCGGTGGCCTCTCCCCTCCGGGAACCTCCGCGCCCGGCCGGCGTTCTCATGGCCAGGGAGGAGCCATCCATGCTCACGGTATCACCCGACACTCTGCTGGATCACCCGGCCCTGGCCGGCCACACCGTATACGTGCACCGCGGCGCCGAGTGGGAGCGCTGGGTCGTGCGGCGCGAGGGGGGGCTCGAGCCCCGGCCCGCCGCCCGGCCCCAGACCCTGAACTGGCGTACGCCGGAGGGGCGGTGACCGTGGAGCACTTCGACGTCATCATCATCGGATCCGGCGCCGGGGGCGGCACCCTGGCCTGGAAGCTGGCCCCGAGTGGCCGGCGTATCCTCCTGCTCGAGCGGGGCGACTACGTCCCGCGGGAGCCGGCCAACTGGAACACCCGCGCGGTCAACGTCGAGGGGCGCTACAACACCCGCGAGCAGTGGCGGGATGGGGCGGGGAAGCCGCTGCATCCGCATACCAACTACTGGGTGGGCGGGAACACCAAGTTCTACGGTGCGGCGCTCTTCCGCCTCCGGCGGGAGGACTTCGGGGAACTGCGCCATCACGGCGGGATCTCCCCGGCCTGGCCGGTGGGCTACGACGCCTTCGAGCCCTACTATGCCCAGGCCGAACACCTCTACCAGGTCCACGGGGAACGGGGGGTGGATCCAACCGAGCCCTGGAGCTCCGCGCCGTACCGGCACCCGGCGGTGAGCCATGAGCCCCGGATCCAGCAGCTCCACGACGACCTGACCCGCCGTGGCCTCAGGCCCTTCCACGTCCCGCTCGGCGTTCACCTGGACGAAACCGACCGGCGCCGGAGCCCGTGCATCCGTTGCGCAACCTGCGATGGCCACCCCTGCCTGGTGAACGCCAAGTCCGACGCCCAGGTCACCTGCGTGGATCCGGCGCTTGCCGCCCACCCGAACCTGACCCTCCGGACGGGCGCCAGGGTCCTGCGGCTCGAGACCGGGCCGTCCGGCCGGGAGGTGACCCGGGTGCACGTCGAGCGCGAGGGCGTCCCCGAGGTCTACTCCGCCGGGATCGTGGTGGTCGCCTGCGGGGCGATCAACTCAGCCGCCCTGCTGCTCCGCTCCGCCGGCGACCGCCACCCCCAGGGGCTCGCGAATGGGTCGGGGGTCGTGGGCCGGCACTACATGGGTCACGTGAATGCGGTCCTCATGGCGATCTCCACCACGCCTAATCCGACCGTCTTCCAGAAGACGCTGGCGCTGAACGACTTCTACTTCGGCAGCCCGGAGTGGCAGTACCCGATGGGGCACATCTCATTCGTCGGCAAGCTGGACGCCGATACCCTGGCCGCGGGGGCCCCGCCGATCGTCCCAGGGATGACGCTGGACCTCATGGCGCGGCACTCGCTCGATTTCTGGCTGACCTCGGAGGACCTCCCCGATCCCGACAACCGGGTAGAGCTGGACCGCGACGGGAAGATCGTGCTGCGCTACCGGCCCAATAACCTCGAGGCGCACGAGCGGCTCACCACCCGCCTGCGACAACTGATGCGGGATGTGGGCATGAGCCACATCGTGCCCCGCCAGCTCTTTGTGGGTCAGCGGATCCCGCTCGCCGGGGTGGCCCATCAGAACGGCACCATCAGGTTCGGCACCGATCCCGCGACGTCGGCACTGGACATCCACTGCCGCGCCCACGAGGTGGACAACCTGTACGTCGTGGACGGGAGCTTTTTCCCTTCGAGCGCAGCGGTCAATCCGGCGCTCACCATCATGGCGAATGCCCTGCGGGTCGGTGACCACCTGCTGGAGCGCCTGGCATGACGCGGCTGCTCCGTTTCGCGAGCCGGCTGTATCACCTGGCCCTGCCGCTCAGCCACCTGCTTTATGTCCTCTGCGCGCTGGCGCCGACCAGTGGCGCGGCGGGCCAGGCGCGGCCATGGAACGGTCCCGGGGTCGGGCTCGACTCCCTGCAGCCGGCCCAGGCGGTGCTCCGCGTGGGCATGACGGTAGCCGACATGGACCGCTCGCTCGCGTTCTACACCGGCGTGCTCCAGTTCGCCGTCGTGGCCGATACCGAGGTCGCCGGGCTCGAGTGGGAGGCCCGGACCGGGGTCTTCGGCGTCCGGCTGCGCATGGTGCGGCTGCGGCTCGGCACCGAGGAGCTGGACCTGACCGAGTTCCTCGCGGCCGCGCAGCCGGGCCGCCCCCTGCCGGTGGACGGGCGCAGCAACGACCGCTGGTTCCAGCACGTCGCGATCATTACCAGCGACATGGACTCCGCCTACCGGCGCCTGCGCGGGCACCGGGTTCGCTCCGCCTCGACCGGGCCGCAGCTCCTGCCGCCGACGATTCCGGCTGCGGCGGGCATCCGGGCGTTCTATTTCCGGGACCCTGACGGCCACGCGCTCGAGATCCTGCAGTTCCCGCCCGACAAGGGGGCCCCGCGCTGGCAGGCGAGGGGGTCGCTGTTCCTGGGGATCGACCACACCGCGATCGTGGTCGGCGACACCGAGCGCAGCCTGGCATTCTATCGTGACCGGCTCGGGCTCCAGGTCGCCGGGGGGAGCGAAAACTTCGGGACCGAACAGGCCCACCTCAACAACGTCGAGGGCGCCCACCTCCGGATCACCGCCCTCCGGGCGGCGAACGGGCCCGGGATCGAGTTCCTGGAGTACCTGCAGCCTCGCGACGGCCGGCCCTTCCCGGCGGATGCCCGGCCCACCGACCTGGTCCATTGGGAGACCACCCTGGCGGTGCCCTCCCCGGTCACGGTGGCGGCACGGCTGGCCGCCCAGGGGTACCGGATGATCTCCCGGAACTCTCCGGTGACCGCCGGCGTTCTTCTCCGTGACCCCGATGGCCACGCCATCGCCCTCGTCGCTCCCTGACCGGAGGTCCCATGGCCACCACGTTCCGCCTCTGCGCCGCCGCTGACGCCGACGTCGCCGCACGCCGCATCGAAGGCTGGCTCGCGGCCGACCAGGCGGGCGCCCCCCTTGGCGGTCTCCGGGAGGGGCTCCATCGCTTCCTGGCCGACAGCCGCCTCGGCCACCTGTGGATCATCGAAGAGCGCGGGGTCCCTGCTGGGTACACGGTCCTGACGGTCCGCGACCATGGCCTGAACGGGGAGCCGCGCGCGTATGTGACGGCGCTGTATCTGGCCGCCGAATACCGGGGACAGGGGATCGGCCGCCGGGCGGAGCGGTTCCTGGCCGAGGTCGGAACCTGGCTCCGGCTCCAGGTGCACAGCTTCAACACCGCCGACGAGCGGAAGCACGCCACGACCCTGTTCCGGACGCCATCGTCGGCGTCCGACCCGAACATCACTCCTCACCACCGAGCCGTCGCATGAGCACCTTGACCCGACCCGATGTCGGTTTCGCCGCCAGCACCGCGCCCGGCATGATGAAGGCACTCGCGGTCCGGCCGGGCATCCCGGACAGCGTGCACCTGCGAGAGGTGCCGCTGCCGGAACTGGCGCAGGTGCCCGGCGGGCGCGGGGTACTGGTCAAGGTGCTGCAGGTGGGGGTGGACGGCACCGACAAGGAGATCAACGCCGCCGAGTACGGCATGTCGCCCCCAGGTGACGACTATCTCATCATCGGGCACGAGAGCTTCGGCCGGGTGGAAGCCGTCGGCCCGGCGGTGACCGAACTGGTGCCCGGGGACTACGTGGTGGCCACGGTGCGGCGCCCCGGCTCCAGCCTGTACGATGTCATCGGCACGAATGACATGACCACGGACGACACCTACTACGAGCGTGGCATCAACCTGCGCCACGGCTACCTGGCAGAGTATTACGTGGACGACGCCGAATTCCTGGTCAAGGTCCCGGCCGGGCTCAAGGACGTCGGCGTGCTGCTCGAGCCGCTGACCGTGGTGGAGAAGGGGATCACCCAGGCCTGGGAGATCCAGCGCCGGCTCCGGGTCTGGCGGCCACGGCGTGCGGCCGTCATGGGCGCCGGCACCATCGGCCTGCTGGCGGCGATGGTACTCCGCCTCCGGGGGCTGGACGTGACGGTCTTCGGCCTGCGGCCGAAGCCCTATCGCAACGCGGAGCTGCTCGAGGCCATCGGCGCACGGTACATCTCCACCGCCGCGCATCCGATCCTCGCCGCGCGGGACCAGTTCGGGCCGTGGGACCTCATCTTCGAGGCCACCGGCCACTCGGGGGTGGTGTTCGAGAGCATGCAGGCGCTGGCCAAGAACGGCGTCCTGGTCCTGTCCAGCGTCACCGGCGGCGACCGGCGGGTGGAGGTCCCCGCGGACCGGATCAACCTCGAATTCGTCCTGGGCAACCGGGTGATGGTCGGGACGGTGAACGCGAACCGGGAGTACTTCGAACTGGGGGTGAAGGACCTGGCGCAGTGCGGCGCCCAGTTCACGGGCTGGCTGGAGCGGCTGCTCACCCACCCGATCCACGGGCTGGAGCGGCATGAAGAACTCTTCCAGACGCTGACCACGGCCCGGGACGCCATCAAGGTGTACTGCATCCTGGACGCCTGACCGTCGCGCCATTGACAACGGAACTCGGCCCCGGCCAATTTATCCCGGCTCGCGGGCGTAATTCAGTTGGTAGAATGCCAGCTTCCCAAGCTGGACGTCGCCGGTTCGAGTCCGGTCGCCCGCTCTGAGCCCGCCTGGCCCGATGGCCACGGCGGGCCTGTCTTTTGCGATATGCCCCTGCAGGGCCATTCTAGGCCCCAAAACGTCGCTGGGGTGGACAGCGTCGAAAACCGACCAATCACTTGGAGACTGGAATGAAGACGATCCTCCGTGTGGCGATGTCCCTGGGTGCGCTGGCCCTGATTCAGGCCGCGCCGGCTTCCGCCCAGGCCATCCCGCAGGGTGCGACCAAGGAAATGGTCGCCAAGGGAAACGAGATCTACCACAAGCAGGGGCTGTGCTACGCCTGCCACGGGCAGGACGGCAAGGGGCTGGTGGGCCCCAACCTCACCGATGACGTCTGGCTCCACAGCAAGGGCACCTACGAGGAGCTAATCAAGCAGATCACCCTCGGCGTGACCAAGGAGCAGTCGAAGTCCGGTGTGCCGATGCCCGCCAAGGGCGGATCGAGCATCAGCGACGACGACGTGAAGGCGGTCGCCGCATACGTCTATTCGCTCAGCCATAAGTAGCCTGCCTCCCGGGAGCCGAGGACCAACGCCGGCCCGCCTCGCGGGTCGGCGTTTTCTTCTCGCACTACGCGGATGATTTTCCGCTATCTGTGGCATTCCCGGCCACGGGGTCGGAATGCATCATCTTGCGCCATAAGGCTTTACATAGGATCGACAGCGCTGGCACGCCCGTTGCCATTCTTTCAGGCCGTGCGCTGGGCCGCCGCATCGGCGCCCCTCTTTGACGGAGCGGAACCGCCATGTCGAACAAGGGCTTCACCCTCATCGAACTGCTCATCGTGGTGGTGATCATCGGCATTCTGGCCGCGATCGCCATCCCGAAGTTTGCGAACACCAAGGAGAAGGCCATCCTCTCCAGCATGAAGTCCGACCTGCGCAACCTCGTGACGGGGCAGGAGGCCTTCTACTTCGACAACAGTGATTACGCCGGAAGCACCACGGTCGGCGCCCAGGTGAATGCCCTCGCCGGGGCGGGGAAGGTCACCTTCCTGCCTTCCACCGGAAACGTGCTGACGCTGACCTACGTCTCCAACACCGGCTACAAGGCCGTGATGACCAATCCGGTGCTGGTGAGCGGCCTGCTCAATTGCGGGGTGTACGTCGGCCCGGTCGCCAACGCGCCGAACGCGGCCGTGACCCAGGAGGGTGCGCCGGCCTGCTGGTAAGTCCCAACCGCCTTGATGCATGGGGGCAGGGTCCCGGACCGGGATCCTGCCCCCGCGCCGTTCCCCCCCCCGCGCTCCCCCTCTATCTTCCCCCCCGCCATGCTCAAGGTTACCCGCATCCATCCGGACTCCCTCGGGGCCGAACTCGGCCTCCGGCCGGGCACCGAGCTGCTCACGGTCAACGGCCGGGAGGTGGAAGACTTCCTCGACTGGGAGTTTCTCACCGCCGACGAGGAGTTCCTGCTCCATATCCGCCAGCCGGATGGGGAGGAGATCGAGTACGACGTGGAGCGGCCCGAAGGGCTGCCCATGGGCGTGGCGGTGGAGCCGCCCCGGATCCGGCGCTGCGCCAACCGGTGCGACTTCTGCTTCGTGGACGGCCTGCCGGAGGGACTGCGCGAGACGCTGTACATCCGCGATGACGACTACCGGCTGTCCTTCAAGTACGGCAACTTCGCCACCCTCACCAACCTCAAGCCGCGGGATGTCGAGCGGATCCTCGAGTACCGGCTGTCGCCGCTCTACGTGTCGGTCCACGCCACCGACCCCGTCGCCCGGCGCTACCTGCTCCGCAATCCCCTGGCGCCCGATATCCTCGAGCAGCTCCGGCTGTTCGCGGCCCACGGGCTCGAGTTCCATACCCAGGTGGTGATGTCGCCGGGGGTGAACGACGGGCCCGTCCTCGAGCAGACGCTTTCCGACCTCTGGGCCTTCGGCCGGGCCGTCCTCAGCGTGTCGGTAGTACCCGTCGGCCTGACGACGTTCAGCAAGCATCACCTGGTCCGCGAGCCCACCCGGGATGAATGCCGAGCCGCGCTCCACCAGCTGGAACGCTGGGCCGGCCGCGCCCGTGCGGAGCGCGGCATCAGCTGGGCGCTCGGGGCGGACGAACTGTACCTGCGCGCCGAGCTCGAACTCCCGCCGGCCGACTGGTATGACGGGTTCGAGCAGGTGGAGAACGGCGTGGGCTCCGTCCGCTTCCTGCAGCAGCGGATCGCCGTGGAGGCCGCCGGCCTGGCGGACTGGCGCGGGCGGCGTATCGGCGTGCTCACCGGCGCCTCCATGGCGCCGCTCATGCCCCAGGTCCTGGCGCCGCTCACCCAGGCCACCGGCGCCCACTTCGACCTGCTCCCCGTCGCCAATTCGCTGTTCGGCGCTTCCGTCACCTGCGCCGGCCTGTTGCCCGGGCGGGCGTTCCGGGAGGCCCTCGCGAGCCGGCCCGACCTGGATCTGGCCCTGATCCCGGCGGAAGCGCTCAACGACGACCAGATCTTCGTGGATGACCTGTCCCTTGCCGACCTGGTGGCCAGTGCCCGCGTGCCCGTCCGCCCCTCCTACTGTTTCACCGACGCCCTCGACACCCCGCTGGTCCCGTGAGCAAACCAACCGTTGCCATCGTCGGCCGACCCAACGTCGGCAAGTCGACCCTTTTCAATCGCCTGCTCGGCGGCCGGGACGCGATCGTCTCCGACCGCCCCGGCACCACCCGGGACCGCCACTTCGGTGACGGAGAGTGGGGTGGCCGACACTTCTGGCTGGTGGATACCGGCGGCCTCATGCCCGGCTCTTCCGACTCCATGGATATCGCCGTGCGGGAGCAGGTGGAGCTGGCGGTGGAGGAGGCGGACCTCATCGTCTTCGTAGTGGACGGCAAGGAGGGGCTCAACCCGGTGGACCGGGAGATCGCCAGCCAGCTCCGCCGCGTCCGCCGGCCGGTGCTGCTGGCGGT
>JAEUJI010000235.1 GCA_016794805.1 Gemmatimonadota bacterium | reverse complement strand
CATCGTCCTGGAGCGTGCGGCCGCCCCAGCCGTTGGCGAGCGGGGGCACGCCGACCCAGTTGAGCCAGCTGGCTGTCGCCGGATCCTTGTCCGTCTGCACGATGAGCATGTCGGGCAGGAGGACGCTTGCCAGCACGTTCACGTACGCCGTGTCGCGGTTGGCGAAGCTGGTGGGCGAACCCTTCACCAGGTGGGCGAAGATCTCCGGCCCGATGAGGGCGCCGTCCTGGTCCGGTCCGATCGAGCCGTGGGTCGGGTGGCTCCGCTTGTCCAGCAGGACTTCACTGATCAGCGGGTTGCCGAGGCGCTGCACCTGGTTGTAGGTCGTGGTCTTGCCGGGGCCGGTTCCGGCGCCGTCATCGTTGCTGCACGCGGCCGCGCCGAGCGCCAGGGCGAGCAGGATCATGCGGGTACGCATCGTGTGTGGTCTCTGTGGTGAAGGTCAGCGGCTCAGGGTGCCCCAGATGCCCAGCTTGCCGGGGGCGCCATTCTCGAGCAGGGAGGACGGCAGCTCGATCACGATCGAGAGCACGTTGAACCCGCTCACGTAGTTCACGGCCTGCCCGGCGGCGCGGAACCCGACGCTCGGAAGCGCACAGGGCTGCGACAGCGGGCCGCTCGCGGGCCGCCGGTCGGGCAGGACGCAGAAGGCCGCCTCGAGATCCAGGAAGAACGAGTCGTCCCGCGGCCCGGCAAAGACCTGGATGCCGTTGGCCGAACCGAAGGCGGAGTTGAAGTCCCCCCGCAGGGTAGAGGCGTTCTGGTCCACCACGTTCATCATGGCGCCGCTCACCAGCGGCGCGTCCGGGCCACGGACCACAACCCGCTGGCCGGTGCCCTTTCCCTCGAAGCTGACCTGGATCACCCGGTCCTCCAGGGCGTCGCCGTCATTGTCCACCTTGAACTGATAGAGAATGTTCGGGTCGAAGGCGGCGGCCGCGGTCTGGGCCGGGGAGAGGAACCCGCTGGTGTTCATCACCAGCACGATCCGGCCCGGGGCGGAGCCGGGGAAGGCGTAGACGTCTGTCAGGTCCATGCGGGGATTGAACTCGACCAGCGGCATGTCCTGGTGGTCGGATCCAGCCAGCACCGCGGCGCCGCCGGCCATGGTGGCGAGGGCCAGCAGGGCGGCGAGCCCGTGGGAGCGCATGAGCGCGCGCCAGCGAAACATGAGGAGACTCCTGGGCAGATGTGGTGCGGACCAGCCCGGTCCGCGTGCAGCGGCAGGGGGGCATACCCGCCGGTGCCTCTCGTACGTCGCCCGTTCGGCGGTGGATGTTCCTCCGGGCCTGCCGACCACGTTCGGAGCCCGGCACCTGGACATTCCGCCCCTGCGGTCGCCTGAACGCGAACGAGCCCGCGTGGTGCGCGGGCTCGTCGGGGGAGCGGCGTCGGCGTCACAGCCTACCAGGACCAGAAACGCTCGGGTCGGAGGGCCGCAAGGTGCTCGATGTCGTTCTCGCCATCGAGCAGGCGGTGGAGCACCACGGCGGTGATCGCCGCGAGCAGGATGCCATTCCGGCCATGGCCCGCGGCGTACCAGAGCCCCGCCAGGCGGGGTTCGCGCCCCAGGATGGGCAGGCCATCGGGGGTCATTGGGCGCAGGCCGGCCCAGGTGCGGCGCACCTCGCCTGCCGCCAGCGCGGGGCAGAGGGCACTCGCGCCGGTGAAGATCTCGGCCAGTCCAGCGGAGGAAACCTCGGTGGAGTATCCGG
>JAEUJI010000188.1 GCA_016794805.1 Gemmatimonadota bacterium | reverse complement strand
AGGGAGCGGGAGGGGAGGAGGATGTGGGCCATGCCGCCGATCCTCCGATCCGGATCGAACAGGATCACGGCGACGCAGCTGCCCAGGCCGAGCGTGGCCAGCACGGCATCCGCCCCGCCCGCGGTGCACTCCGCGACCCCGACCAAGAGCCCGCGCCCCATCAGCCGGCCCGCCGGTAGACGCGCTCGCGCGGCTCCACCAGCTGCAGGCGCTGGCGGGCCGCGCCCAGGATGGTCTCCACCTTGCCAAGCACCAGGAGTCCGTCGGGGGCCAGCCGGGCGGCAAAGCCGTCCATCAGGCGTTCCTGCGTGGGGCGGTCAAAGTAGATGATCACGTTGCGGCAGAAGATGAGGTCATAGGCGCTCTGCGGCGCGGACTCGCGGAGCAGGTCGAGGCGCCGCAGGTGGACCACCGCGCGCAGCGGAGCCTGCACCCGGCGCCGGCCGTGCTCCGCCGGGTCCGTCCAGCGGGCGATCACCGCGGGATCGGCCTCGGAAAAGGCGGCCGGCGGATATTCCGCGGCGCTCGCGGTGTCGAGCGAGGCCCGGTCCAGGTCGGTGGCGTCCACGTGCAGGCGCGGGAGCCAGTCCGGGTGGTGCAGGCGGCCGAGCACTTCCGCCACCAGCATCACGATCGTGTACGGCTCTTCCCCCGAGGCGCACCCCGCGCTCCAGGCCCGGAGCCGTCCCTCCCGGGCCAGCAGGAGCCGGGGCAGCGCCTCCGCGCCCACCCAGGCCCAGGTCTCGGGATTCCGGAAGAAGCGGGTGACGTTGATGGTGAGGGCGTCGAGCAGCAGGTCGAACTCGGCCGGCCGGGTGTCGAGGATCGCCACGTACTCGCCGTAACTGGCGACGCCGCAGGCCCGCATGCGGACCGCGATCCGGCGCCGCAGGCAGCGGTCCTTGTAGGCCCCCACGTCGAGCCCGGTCCGTCCGGCGATCCGCTCGGCCAGCTGCGCGAACCCCGGGTCCTCTCCCGCCGTCATGTCGAGGTTTCGAGGGTGTCGAGGTTGGCGCGGGCCAGCTGGTGCCCCGGGTTGATCTCGGTCACCCGCCGCCAGCAGGCGCGGGCGCGGTCCCGGTCCCGCCGCTTGAAGGCGATGTTGCCCATCTTGAAGAACAGGTCGTCGCCGAGGGAGGGCGCGAGCTTGGCGGCGCGCTCATACGCCTCGAAGGCGTCGTCGTACCGGCCGGCGCGGTAGAGCAGGTCGCCGAGGTTCTTGGAGACCTGGGCCAGGGTGGGGTTCTCCGCCAGGGCCGCGCGCAGCGTCACCTCGGCCAGCGGCAGGTCGCCGGCGAGTTCCTGCAGCACCGCGAGGTTGTTGCGCAGGGCCGCGACGCCGGGGTGCTTCTCCGTCCCCTCCATGGCGATCGCCAGGGCGCCGTTGAGGTCCCCCTGCCCCCCCACGGCGAGGGCCATGGCCCAGTACCAGGTGGCCGGGATGACCCGCTCGCCCCAGAGCTCCGCGGCACGCTGCAGCCGGCCGAGCGCCACCTCGGGATCGTTGCGCTTGAGGGCGGCGACGCCCCAGCCCAGCATGATGCGCGGATCCTCGCGCGCCTTGGACGCCGCCTCCGCGTAGGCCGCCTCCGCCTCGGACAGGCGGCCCAGCTGCTCGAAGGCGAACCCGAGGTTGTGCAGCGCCGACGCCCGGCGTCCTCCCCGGTCCGCGGCCTGCTGCAGGGCCTCCACCGCCTCGAGCCAGCGGGCCTGCTTGAGCGCGATCAGCCCCAGGAAGAAGTGCGCCCCCGGCTCGTCGGGGCGGAGATCGGCCACCCGGCGGAACTCCCGCTGGGCCTCATCGAGCATGCCGGTCTTGTAGAAGGCGACCCCGAGGTTCTGGTGTTCCTGCACCCGGCCGTCGTTGGCCGTGGGCGCCGCCACCTTGCTGGAGGTCCCGACCCGGCGGGCGTACCCGGCGGTGATCAGCCCGAACAGCGCGGTGGCGGCCTCGAACTCGATGAGCGAGCACTCGTCGATCACCTGGCGCACGTCCCGGGTGCCGTCCAGCAGCGGCAGGATGCGGCGCTGGGCCAGCGAGAGATCCACGTCGTCACCGGGCACGTGCCCCGGGTCCACCGCGAAGATCAGGTCGAAGCTCGGGATCTTCTTCTCGATCTGGCTCCACTCGTCCACCCGCCGGGCCCCCTCCAGCAGCAGGGACTCCGGGTTGATCGAGACGGTGAAGACCTGCGGCTCCGGCTTGACGCCGGCCTCGAAATTGAAGGTGCCCTGGGCCCAGGCGAAGAGGTGGTAGACCGCCTCCTCGATCTGGAGGTAGAGCAGCTGCTCCAGCCGCTCCCGGGAGATGATGCCGAGCTCGATCAGGATGTCCCCCAGCCGCCGCTCCCGGTGCACCTCCTGCACCCGGATCGCCTGGTCCAGCTGGTCGCTGGTGACCAGCTGGTTCTTGCGGAGCAGGTCGCCGATGCGGTCCCGCCGGTTGACGATGGAGGCGTAGCTGATGCGCCCCTCGTCGAAGTAGATGTAGCCGAAGTTCTGCCGGTCGGCGACGGCGAGGCAGCCGGTCTTCTTCCCCAGCGCCAGCAGCTGGAGCACGTCCGGCAGGCTGGCCTCCTTGAGGCTGCCCTTGATCGCCATCAGCGCTGGTCCTCAATGAGGCGATCGGGGATGTCGGGCCAGTCCCAGACCATCTTCTCCCGGCTGCGGAGGCTCCCGGTCGGGGAGAGCAGCCCGCTGGTCCGGCCCGCGGTGGTGCGCCGGGTCGGCCCCGCGGGGCTCCCCTCCAGCACCTGCCGCGCGAGGGCGGCGGTGGGCCGGGCGCGTTCCGCGTCGGCGGCCTCGAGCACCCGCTGCACCAGCTCCTGCAGGCCGCGAACGGTGTCCACCGGCCGCCCGGCCAGGTAGGCGGAGAGCTCGGCGTCCGCCTCGCCGAGCTTGTCATTCAGCAGGCGGGTGACGATGGCCTCGCGGACTTCCCGGTCCGGTGTCGGCAGCTCCACCACCAGCCCGGCCTCCAGCCGGGTGCGCAGCCGCGACTCGATGCCCTCCAGCTGCTGGGGCGGCACCTGGGAGGTGAACACCATCTGCCGTCCCTGGTCCGCGAGCTGGTTATAGAGCCAGAACAGCTCCTCCTGGGTCCGGTCCTTCCCGGCCAGCAGGTGCACGTCATCGAGCAGGAAGGCGGTGACCCGGCGGTACCGGGACCGCCACCAGCTCACCCGGTCGCGCTCGATCGCCTTGATCAGCTCATCCACGAAATCCTGCGCCCCCTGGCAGGCCACGACCGCCCCGGGCGTGGCCGCCAGCACGTTGCCGATGCCGTGCAGCAGGTGCGTCTTCCCCACCCCGACCGGTCCGTAGACCACCAGCGGGTTGTACGCCACGCCCGGCTGCTCCAGCACATTGCGCGCGGCCTGGGTGACTTCCCGGTTGATCCCGGACTCCACGAACTGCTCCACCCGCCAGATGGGGGACGGGCCCGGCGGCGGGCTCAGCCCCTCCCGGGCGCGCTCCACCTCCATCCGCGCCTCGTCCACCCGGTCGGGATCGCGGAAGGCGGGCTGGTCCCCCACCTGGGGGTCGAGCTCGCGCGCCTCTGCCTCGAACAGCTTGAGCCGTTCGATGTCCTCCTCGAAGTCGCGCAGGGCGGCGTCGGGATCCACCGGCGCCTCCCCTTCGAGCAGCAGTTCCAGGCGCGCGGTGCGGAACCCCTCCCCCTGCCAGCGGAGGATGGCCTCGGCCACCCGGCCGCGCCACGCCTCCACCTGCCGGGCGACGGCGGAGGAGATCTCCGACAGGAACGCGCCGAACTCGTCGCCCGTGAGGCCGGGCAGCGCGCCGGGTGCCCCGGGGGGCGCCTCGGTCCCGCCGCCGACTTCCCCGGCGCCGACCAGGGTAGCGGTCACCGGTGCCGGCGCCGCGGGCGCGGTCCGGGCGGTCTGCGGCATGGAGCGGGCCAGCAGCGCCCGGGCCTCCGTGGAGGTGATCGGCGCCGCCTGGACCGCCTGGTACGCCACCAGCCGGTTGAAGGCGCCGATCAGTTCCCGGATGCTGCCGATGGGGAGGGTCGCGACCGCCTCGAGCACGCTGGGATCGAAGGCCGCCTTCCGCTCCTCCGCCTGGCGCCGGAGGATCGCGACCCGGGTCTCGTAGTCCGGCGCGGAGATGTCGATGACCAGCCCGCCCGCGAACCGCTGGATCAGGCGCTCGTCGAGGGCCGAGATCTCGTTGGGGGGCCGGTCGCTGGAGAGGACGATCTGGCGCCCGGCGGTGAGCATCGTGTTGGTGAGCCGGAGCAGTTCCGCCTGCATCTCCCGCCGGTGGGTCAGGAACTGCACGTCGTCCACCAGCAGCACCCCGACGTCGGCATAGCGGTGGCGGTACGCCTCGCCCTGCCCTTGCGCGATGGCGGCGTGAAAGGCCTCGATGAACTCGTCGAGGGTGAGGTACTCCGCCGTGAGCTGCGGGTTGACCTCGATGGCGTGATGGCCGATGGCCATCAGCAGGTGGGTCTTGCCCAGGCCGGAGCCGGCATAGATGAAGAGCGGGTTGTACACCGCCCCCGGGGACTCCGCCACCGCGCGCGCGGCGGTGACCGCCAGCCGGTTGGCGGAGCCGACGACGTAGGAGTCGAATCGGTGCCGGGGATTGAGCCGGGGCATCAGGCCGCGCCGGATCCCGTCTGGGCGAGCCGCTTGAGGACCAGTTCGGAGATGCCCTTGAGGGTCTCGAACACCCCGGCCCCGCGCAGCGCATCGCCGGGGAAGCTCCGCAGCCCGCGGAAGTTCAGCGCCTCGTCGAGGTCGGCGTGCGAGAGGATCAGGTCCGCCGGGAGGTCCTGCTTGTTGTACTGCAGGACCATGGGGAAGGTGCGGACGTCCACGCCCTGCCCCAGCAGGTTGGCCTGCAGGTTCTGCAGGCTCTCGATGTTGTCATCCAGCCGCCGGGCCTGGCTGTCGCCGACGAAGACCACCCCGTCGGCCCCCTGCAGCACCAGCTTGCGGGTGGCGTTGTAGTACACCTGCCCCGGCACGGTATAGAGCTGGAACCGGGTGGTGAAGCCGCTGATGACCCCGAGGTCGAGCGGAAGGAAATCGAAGAACAGGGTGCGGTCGGTCTGCGTCGCGAGGGAGACCATGCGCCCGCGGCGCGCCTCCGGGACCCGGCCGTAGATGTACTGCAGGTTCGATGTCTTCCCCGAGCGACCGGGCCCGTAGTAGACGATCTTGCAGGTGATCTCGCGCGTCGTGAAGTTGACCAGGGACATGGGCTAGCGTCCGAAGAGAGCCCGGAGGCTCGCGTTGAGTTCCCGTTCGAAGTCCGCCGCGAGGACCTCCTGCTTCTGCACCGGCGCGGGCGGGGCGGCGGCCAGCAGCTCGACGACCAGCTGGTCGAAGTACACCTGCACCAGCCCGAGCTTGGTCTCTCCCCCGAACACCACCAGCGCCACCCAGCGGCCATGCGGGGTGTCGAACCACCCCAGGAAATGGCTCTGGCGCTGTCCCTGGTGCGCCACCGTGCGGAACGGCGTCCAGTCCATCAGCAGCGCCAGTTCCCCGCTCGAGGCGATGATCCCGGTGCCCAGCGCCGCCGCCGCCATGAGGTCCAGGGCGCCGGTGAACCCGTGCTGGGCCACCACCTGCCCGGAGGTCGTCATGAGCAGGGCCAGCCGGGCGGATGATTCCTCCACGAAGGACCGGAGCGGCGTGACCACCCAGGGTTCGATGGCCCGCATCAGGCCAGGCGCTCCGCCAGCCGCAGCATCTCGAGCCGGATGAGCCCCAGGGGCACATCCCGCCCCGCCACCGCCACCAGCAGGAGCTCCTCGGCCGCGGGCGCCACCAGGAGCGAGCCATCCTGCGCCTGCAGGTGCACGAACCGGGGCTCGCCCACCGCCGCGCGGGCCGACAGTTCGATCACCCGCGCGGCCAGGTTGGCCGCGAGCGCGGCGAGCGGGGTGCCCTTCACCCCGCCCATCAGCGATTCCGCGACGACCAGCCCATCCTGCGCGGCGACCACCATGGCGCCACGGATGCCCCGCAGCCGTGTCAGGCTGTCGAGCGGGGCGGCGTAGGCATCCGTCATCGCGCCCGCTCCAGCCAGGCCCGCGCCTCCTTGGCCCCGCGTTCGGCATAGAAGGCGAGCTGCCCCACCGGATGCCCGGGGTCCATCGTGGCCAGGAGCGAGGTGTCCGCCGTCGGGCAGAGGAGGCAGGCGCTCAATGCGGTTCCCTCGATGGTCAGGTGGTCCCACTCCCCCAGCTCCAGCAGCCGCGCGGCCCGTTCGGCTTCCTGCACCACGCCGGCCAGCGAGGCGGCCGTCTCCTCGCTCACATCCCGGCCACCGTGCGCGGCGAGCGCGCCACCGAGCCGGAGCCCGTCGCGATCGACCAGCAGGAGTCGCTGGCCCGCGCCTTCCACCCCGGTGAACGGGTCCCCCGCCGCGGGGGCCGGCGCCACCCGGGTCTCGGCGTCGCGCACCGGAGGACTGACGGGCAGCGGCACATCCCAGATCTCGCGGCCCCCCGCCACCCGCTCCACCGCGGCGCGGAGGCCCTCGTCGCCCGGATCGAGCTCCGCCGCCACCCGCAGGTGATAGAGGGCATGCTCCGGCTCCCCCGCGCGGTAATAGAGGAAGCCGATCCCCTTGTGGGCCCCGATGTGATGCGGCGCCAGCCGGAGCACCGTGTCCCACTCGTCGAAGGCGGAGGCGTAGTCCCGCCGGTCGGCGAGGATCCGGGCGTAGAGGTCGTGGGCATCCGGCAGGTGCGGATACCGGTTGAGGCCGGAGAGCGCGATCTTGAGCGCCGGTTCCAGCTGCCCCCGCTGGCGGAGCGCCTCCGCGAGCCGGAGAAAGACCAGGCTCGAGGGGTCCGCCGCGTATTGCGCCGAGAGTGCCCGGATATCCTCAGTCACGCGACCCCCGAAGGGCGAGATCCAGCGCCAGCACCGCCTGCCGCACCCGTTCCACGTGCGGACCCTGCACGTCTTCTTCCGGCGGCTTGTCCGTAAGCCGCTTCCACTGGTCCCAGATGTGCGCCGCCTCCCGGAACCGCCCCGTCGCCGCCAGGGCGAGGCCGAAGCAGCGGTGCGCCGGGGCCGAGCCGGGATCGAGCTGGACCGCCTGCCACAGCGACTCCGCGGCGTCGGCGGGGTGGCCGGCGGCC
>JAEUJI010000182.1 GCA_016794805.1 Gemmatimonadota bacterium | reverse complement strand
GTGTGGCTCAACACCATGCCGATGGACACCCTCTTCGTCCGGCTGCAGGCGCAGTAGGCAGGACGGCAGGACGGCAGGACGGCAGGACGGCAGGACGGCAGGACGGCAGGACGGCAGGACGGCAGGACGAAGCTCAGTTTCGGGCGTCAGACCGTCCAGCGCTCACGGACCCCCGCGTAGCTCGCCGGGCGGACCAGCGAGGCCGTCGAGAGGACATCCGCCGCAAGCGCCGTCCGGGCGGTGACGGTGGCCTGCAACAGGCGGGTCGCCGGCCGGCCCGTCGCGGGGTCCATCACGTGGCCGTGCCGACGGCCCGCCAGCTCCACGACCTCCGCCGATTGCCCGCTGGTCGCGAGCGCCTCATCCTGGAGGCGGGTCCTCGCCAGGATTGTCCCGGCGTGGCGCGGATCGCTGATCTCCACCTCCCACCCGGCACTGCCGGGCGGCGCGCCAAGCGCCAGCAGGTCCCCGCTCACCTCGAGCAGCGCCGCCTCGACCCCATGCGCCCCGAGCACCTCCCCCGCCCGGTCGATGGCGTACCCGACCCCGATCCCTCCCAGGTCCAGCCGTGTATGCCGTGCCGGTAGCCGGATGCGCGAGCCGTCCAGTTCGATCACCGCCGCGGCCACCGCCGCCGTCGCCTCCGCCAGCTCCCGCTCCCCCGGCGGCGCCTTGCGCGGCTCCCGGAAGCCCCAGGCGCGCATCAACGGCTCGATCGTGACGTCGAATGCGCCCCCCGTCGCCGAGCGGGCATGCAGGGCCGCCGCCAGCACCGCGGCCAGTTCCGGCGCCCCGCCGAACCAGCCGCGGCCCGCCTGCCGGTGCAGCTCCGAGAGGGCGCTGCCGCCGTCGAAGCGGGAGAGCACTCCCTCCACCCGGCGCAGCTCGGCCAGCGCCGCCTGGGCGGCCTCGAGTCCACGCGCCTCGTCGGCATGGAACAGCCGGAGATGCACCGCCTGCCCCATGGCCCACGACCAGCGCTCCACCAGCCGGGGCTCGGCGCGGAACGGCGGACGCGGCAGGAAGGCGGCCGTGGAGAGGGCCAGGAAGTCCCGGCGGCGCATCACTCCCCCCATCCGATTTCGCGGAGCGCGAGGAAGGACTGGAGGTAGAAGGTCAGGGCCATCACGCCGCTGGAGAGGGCCAGCAGGTAGCTGAAGCGCGGGTCGGCGTAGCGCATCAGCCACATCGCCCCGAAGGAGATCAATAGCGCCACGAACGGCTCCACGACGAGCAGCCGCTTCCACCGTTCCGGCACCCGCTCGCAGAGCGTGAGCCCGACCCCGCTCACCACGAAGATGACCGCCATCGCGAGCAGGTGGGTATGGGTCACCGTGAGCATCTCGGCGAAGGACTTGGGAAACTGCATGGCGCCCTCCGCCGCCTCGCTGCCGCGGTAGTGATCGGCGATCCCGACGGGGGTGAGCCGCGTGGTCCACCAGACGTACACCAGCGAGGTGGTGTAGCCCACCAGCTGCACGGCCGTCAGCCACCGGCCGAGGCTCCGGAGCGCCGGCGGGAGCGTGCGCCAGGCAAGCGGAGCGGCGGCGCTCACAGGCGGCCGGCCCGGCGCCACTCCGCCAGCTGGCCCACCGCCTGGCGGACGCCGAGCGTCACCGCGTTCACGCTGATCGTGGCCCCGGAGATGCCGCGGATCTGGCGACCGACAACCAGGGAATCCCGGGCGTCCCGTCCCCGGAACTGCTTGCGCCACGCCTCATACGCCACCTCGCCACCGTAAGCTTCCCGATACACGAGGATATCAATGTCCCGGAGTACCAGCGCGGTGTCCGTCGCCACCAGGTAGGTGATGGGCTGGTCCTTCCCCATGACATCCCGCACCTGGGCGAAGCCCAGCACCGAATCGTTCCGCCGGACCCGCAGCACGGTGGCGCCGTCCAGCGCGATGGAGTCCGCGCGCAGTCCCTGACCGTACACCCGCTCCAGCGACGCCAGGAGCTTTCGGGCCGGCACCGACTGCGCCGCGAGCGGGGCCAGGGACGGCAAGGCCACCAGCAGCAGGGCCGCCAGGCCGCCGGGGAGCCATCGGCTCCTTCGCTCACTCTGGTGCATGGTGTGCCCGCCTGCCGGTTCGCGCCATGGAGCCTAGAACTGGTAGCCCACGCCGAGGGCGAGTGCCTCGTCCTCACCGGCGCCGGCGCGGTTACGGAAGATGGCGTAGTCCGCCTTGAAGACGACGTTCCAGAGCGGCTTGTATGCGAGGCCAAGGGTAGTGACCCGCCGGGCATAGGCCTGATTGCGGCTGGTGCCGGCGGGGACCGCCGCATGGAGATCGTAGCGCTCGTGCCGCGCGAAGGCCAGCAGCCGCTGGCCGGCGGCGGGCTGCAGCAGCTGCACCAGGTTGACCGCTCCCTCGAGGTAGCCGCCCTGGATGCGGCTCCCCACGTCAGTGCCGTACGCCTGGTTGATGCCGGCCGCGTCGCCGATCGTGGCGCGCACCACCACGCCGCGGAACGACAGCGGCCCCGCATCGTAGCGGGCATCGGCGGCGAGCATCAGGACCGGCGCATCGAAGCTGTCGGTGCCGATCAGGGTGTCCTGATTGGCGGAGCCCCCGTACCAGAAGGAACCGGCGAGCTTGAGGCCCGGGCGGGCCCACTCCAGCCGCCCGGTGAGGGACGGGTTGGCGAAGCTCGCTTCCTTGCCCCCCTGCCGCCCGCCCCGGAGCCCCGTCCCACCGCCGAATCCATCGGCGCGCAGGCCGCTGACGAGATAGACACGGTAGGCCAGGCCCCGCGACGCGGAGAGGCTTCCCACCATGCCAACGCCGATCTCGCGCCAGGTGGTGGGGATGACCTCCCGGTCGAACTGCGGCCGGGCCACCCCGTTGAACGTGGGGGGCTCGTGGACCTCGTTGATGATCCCCACGGGAGTGAGCACGAGGCCGGTCCGGAGCGTCGCCGCATCGCTGAGCCGGTAGTCCAGGTACGCCTGCTCCAGCGCGACTTCACCGCCATCCTCCCCACCCTCGAGCCTGGTATCCTCGAGCTCCAGTTCGCTGCGGAACACCAGGCGATCGCTGAAGGTGTGGGAGAGGAAGACCACGAAGCGCTTGACGTTCACCTCACCGGGAGAACGAAGGCCGCTCCGATTGGTGTAGTGCACCTCACCGTAGCCGCCGATGGTGGTTCGTTCCGCCGGCGCCTCAGGCTCCTGTGCGGCGAGGGAGGCGGCGGTCATGGCGGCAAGCATGCTCAGCGCAATGGTGGGGCGATGGGGCACAGCGACTCCGTGAAGTCTAGTTGAGAATGACTATCACCTATATTCATGAGCAGTCTACTCCCCATTGAAGCCCCTGTCAATCGCAGACGTAGCGGAACCCGCCCAACTCCTTCTAGACTCCCTCAACTCTCCCCGGGACCGCTGCGCCGCCACCGTGAAAGCCCAGACGAGGGACGCCCTCCTCTCCTATCTCCCTGCCGCGGCCTGGCTGGGGGGGGCCTTGGTGCTGCTGGGCAGCGGCTCCGACCAGCTCGCCCTTGCCGTGGCCCTGGTGTTGGGCGGCGGCGCGCTGGGCGTCGCGGGATGGGAGCGCCGCTCCTGGCTTCCGGTGGCCCAGCTGATCGGCGGTGCGCTGGCGATCCTGCTCGCGGTGCTGGTCCGCGGGGGGGGAGCCTGGGCAGCCGCGTTCGGGGCGGCCGCCTGCCTGCTCACCGTCGGCGGCCACCTGGTGCAGGCGCGGCACCGGCTGCGCTCGCTGGATGAGGAGCGCCGCTCGCTGGCGCGGCAGGTGGACCGGCGCATCAACGAGATCTTTTCCCTGCAGGAGCTGAGCTACGTCCTGGCCGAGTCGCTGCAGAGCGAGCGCATCGCGGGGCAGGTCACCCGGTACGCCCTCCGCTTCCTGAACGCCGAGGGGGCGGCGGTGCTGCTCACCGACGAAGCGGACGGATCGCTCCAGGTGGCGGCGGCGGAGGGTTCGCTCGCACCGTGGAACGGCAGGCGGGTGACGGACGAGACGCCGAGCCTCGTGGTCCAGGCGGTGGTGACCGAGCGGATCGAGGTCACGAACGGCACCGCGACCCAGCCGGTCTTTCTGCTCCCGGGCCACCAGGTGATCACCGGCCTGGCGGCGCCCCTCCGGGCCCACGGGCTCACCATGGGGGTGCTCGCGGTCGCCGACCGGCGGCAGGGCGCCTTCAGCCCGGAGGATCTCTGGCTGGTCTCCACCGTCGCGACCCACGTGGCGGTGGTGCTCGCCAACAGCCGCTTGTTCGAGATGGTACGGCGGGCCAAGGAGGAGTGGGAAACCGCGTTCAACGCGCTCACCGAGGGCATCGCGGTGCTGGACGGCGGCGGCCGGATCGCCCGGGCCAACGACGCGCTGGCCCGGCTGCTGGAGGTCCCGGCCGCGACCCTGCTGGGCCAGCCGTTCTGGACCGCGGTAGCCGGGGACCTTCCGGGCGAGGTGGCGCTGCTGGGCGGCGCGCGGCGGGGCGAACGGGTCCCGCCGATGCAGTTCCAGAGCCCGGTGGTGAACCGCACCCTGCGGCTCACCGCGGCCCCGCTGGCGGAGCCGGAGGAACGGGCTGCCCTGGTGGTCCTGGTGGAAGACGTCACCGAGCAGCGCGCCCTCGAGGCCCAGCTGATCCAGAGCGAGAAGCTGGCGGCCGTGGGGCAGGTGGTCTCCGGCGTGGCGCACGAACTGAACAACCCCCTGACCTCCATCGCCGGGCTGGCCGAATTCCTGCAGGAGCGGCCCGGCATCCCCCGGGCGGAGCGGGAGCATCTCGAGGTCATCCATACCCAGGCGGAGCGCGCCGGCCGGATCGTGCGGAACCTCCTCACCTTCGCCCGCCGTGGCTCACCCGGCGAGGAAGTGGTGGACCTCAACGACCTGGTGCAGCGCACCGCGCTGCTCGTCGGCTACGAGCTGCGGGTCCGCGGCATTCATCTCCGCGAAGAGCGCGCCCCCGCCCCGCTGCCGGTGCGGGGCAATGCCGATGAGCTGCAACAGGTCCTGCTCAACCTGGTGACCAACGCGGGGCAGGCGGTGCGGGGACTGCCGGAGGGAACGCCGCGGGAGATCACCATCCGGACCGAGCAGGCCGCCGGCCGCGCCCTGGTGGCCGTGCGGGACAGCGGCCCGGGGGTGCCGGAGGCGCTCACGTCGCAGCTCTTCACCCCGTTCTTCACCACCAAGGATCCGGGCGAAGGCACCGGACTCGGGCTGTCGCTGAGCTACCGGATCATCGAGAGCCATGAGGGGCGACTGCAGTACCGGCCGCCGCCGCCAGGGCAGTCCGGGCCGGAGTTCTGGTTCAGCCTCCCGCTGGCCGCGGAAGGGACGCCGGTGACCCGCCGCGAGCCTCCCCCCACCGAGCGGGCGCTGCTGCTGGTGGATGGCGATCCGGCGGCGGAGCTGGTGGTCCGGGCCCTCTTCGAGCCAGCGGGCTACGTGGTCGAGGTGGCGAGGAACGGGACGGAGGGGGCCACCCGGCTGGCGGAGGGGAGCTGGAGCGTCGTGCTGCTGGATGGTGCCCTCTCCGCGGACGGTGCCCGGCGTCTGGCGGAGGAGGAGGTCCTGCTCGAGGGCCGCCGGGTCCTGGTGGCCACGGCGGATCCCGACTACGCGGCCCGCTGCCGGGGGCGCGGGCTGACAACCCTGCCCAGACCCTTTCTTCCCCGTGACCTCGTCGCCGCGGCCGGCGACCTGCTGGCCGCGCCCGCCACCGCTCAGGGAGAGGTGGCGCGATAGTACTCGGTGCCTGGCAAGCGAACGGACACGCTAGGGGCCGGCCTGTTCGGGCTGATCGTGGAGCGCGGCGGCCGGTTCAAGTTCGTGAGCTAGGCCAACCAGCTGGACTGATCAGTACCCCGCGTCCTGCGCGTGTCGGTAGGGCTGCAGCACCACCCGCCCCCGCACCTGCCGCTGGGCCTGGGCCACGTCCGGGGGGCCCCAGAAGTTTCCGCCGGCATCCAGCTCCACCGCGTCGATGAGCCAGCGCCGGGCGGAGAGGAAGACGTTGCCGGCAACCTGCGAGCCGCTGCCGGCGCCGTCCACGACCAGTCCATCCCCCACCCCATCAAAGAGATTGCCCCGGATGCGGCTCCGGCTGGTGCGCTCCAGCACGATTCCCCGCCCTACCTGGGCAATAGTGTTGTCGTCCACCCGGTAGTCGGTGCTGGGCTCGTCCTCCGGCCTCGGGGCGAAGAGCCGGATGCCGGCCTCGCCGCCGATGATCGTGTTCTCGGCCAGGGTGGTCTCGCCGCCATGTTCGATGGCGATCCCGGCGGTCCGGCTCCCGAGGATGATGTTGCCGCGGACCACGTTGGCGCGGGAGTAGCCGAGCCAGAAGCCGTAGTCGCTCGAGTCGGCGCGGTTCTCGATGAAGCTGTTCCACGAGCTGAAGGTGGACTCGAAGGCGTTGTGAAAGGCGTGGCTGGCGTCGTTGCGGATGACGAGGTTGCCGATCGAGGGCTGGACCAGCGGCCGGTGGCCGCTCAGGAAGAAGCCGTCGCCGGAGCGGGTCAGGTTGTTCTCGCTGACGAGGTTGGAATCGCTCTCGTGGCGCAGCAGCAGCGCGGCGCTGTCACACCCGCGGCGATAGGCGGGGCTCTCGCAGCGGACGCTGCGGCTGGCGTCGTTGCGAAGGATGGTGTTGCGCGACGATTTCCAGAGGTGGATGCCCCACCCCGAATTGCCCGAGACGTCGTTGTCCGCGATCCACGCCTCCCGGCTCTCGAACAGGCCGATGCCGTTCTGGCTGCCCCGGGCGATGATCCCGGTGACCTGGGCCCGTTCGGTGCGCCGGAGGTACAGCCCAGCGCCGTATGTCTCGAAGGTGTCGGGGCGGAAGATGTCGAGCCAGTCGGCCTCGTCGAACCGCTCCGGGGTGGAGCGCAGCGCCTGGGCCCGGGATCCCGACAGGTTCACCCCGCTCACCCGGTGGCCCCGCCCCCCCTCGATCCGGATGCCGTAGCGGTAGCCCCGGACCCGGCCGCCCCGGATGGTGACGCTGTCCGCGCCCCGGGTGGCGATGCCGATGCCGACGAAGCGCTCCGGCAGGCTGTCGCCGCTCTCCAGCGTGACCCCCGTCAGGTCAATGCGGGTCCCGGACCCGTTGACGATCATCACCCCGCGCTCGGCAGGATCGGCGATCCGGTACCGGCCGGGACAGACCTTCACCTCGCCGCTCACCAGAGTGCCCGCCCGGCTCAGCCGGAGGCAGGGGGCGGCGGCCCGACGGCCCGACGGACCGTCGGTCCGCCGATCGGTCACCGTGGCGGGCACGGTGAGGCCCAGACCCAGGACGAGAGCAGCCAGGAGCACGTTCATGGTCGCACCGGAATGCCGCGCTCGCGGAGGAAGGCACGCGCCTCCGGCAGGGAGCAGCCCTGGAAGTGGAAGATGGACGCCGCCAGCACCCCGTGCGCCCCGGCCGCGAGCCCGTCGGCCAGGTGCTCGAGGTTCCCGGCGCCGCCGGAGGCGATCACCGGGATGCGCACCGGGCGCGACGCGGCGCGGAGCAGGTCAAGGTCGTAGCCCTGACGGGTGCCGTCCCGGTCCATCGAGGTCAGCAGGATCTCGCCAGCGCCCAGCTGCTCCAGCCGGCGGATCCACTCGATCCCCTCGAGCGGGGTCGGCTCCCGGCCGCCGGTGACGTGCACCCGCCACTCGCCGTTCGGCACCCGGCGCACGTCCACCGCGGCCACCACGCACTGGGAGCCGAAGGAGTCCGCCAGCCGCCGCACCAGCGCGGGATCGCGCACCGCCGCGGTGTTCACCGCCACCTTGTCCGCCCCGGCGCGGAGCGCGCGGCCGGCATCCTCGACGGAGCGGATGCCGCCCCCGACGGTGAAGGGGATGAAGATCGTGTCCGCCACGCGGGAGACGATCTCGAGCAGCGTTTCCCGTGCCTCGTGGCTGGCGGAGATATCGAGGAACACCAGCTCGTCGGCCCCCTCGGCATCATAGCGCGCCGCCTGCTCCACCGGATCGCCGGCATCGCGCAACGACTCGAAGTGCACGCCCTTGACCACGCGGCCCGCGGCCACGTCCAGGCAGGGGATGATGCGGCGGGCGAGCATCAGGCGGTTGGGCGGTTAGGCGGCTGGGCGATTGGTGCGGCGCTCTCAATGCCCAGGTCCACCTGGAGAACGTCCGCGAGCGGCCCGGCATCCCCCCGAGACAAGATGAGCTGGATGTCGTCGAGGGCCCGGCGTTCCCGGGGCCAGGCCAGGCGGCCCTGCGCCGCGGGGACCGGGAGCCATTCGCCGGCATCATGCTCCGCCGAGAGCCGGAAGGCGCCTCCGTCCACGAAGGCGGCGAAGCCCGGGATGAACCCCACTTCATCCGCTGCGTGGCGGTAGAAGGACTCGACCCGGCTCAGGTTGTAGACCCGGGCCGGCGCGAGGCCGGTTTCCTCCATCAGCTCGCGGAGGGCCGCGGCCACCGGCGTCTCCCCGGCCTCGATGCTTCCGTGCACCGTCTCCCAGGCGCCGGGGCAGCGCCCCCCCGCGGCGCGCCGCAGGATCAGCGTCTCCAGTCCGGCGGGGCCCTGGCGCAGCACGTACACGTCCACGAAGGCCACCCGGAAGGTGGTCACGGCGCCCACTCGGCGAACCGGGCCAGCAGCGCGATGCCGGCCTGCTGGGACTTCTCGGGGTGGAACTGGGCGCCGAGGACGTTGCCCTGGCCGACGATGGTCGGAAAGGGCCCGTCGTAGTCCGCGGTGGCGAGCGCGACGCCGTCCGGCAGTCCCGCCGGATGGTAGCTGTGCACGTGGTAGAAGAACTGCTCGCCGTCCGGGAACAGCCCGGCCAGCACCGGGTGGCGCGTGCCCTCCGCGGTCAGCCGCACACTGGACCAGCCCACGTGCGGGACCGGCAGGTCGGTGCGGAAACGGCGCACCGTTCCCGGCAGGAGGCCGAGCCCCGCGGCCTCGGGCGCCTCCTCACTGGTGCGGAAGAAGAGCTGCAGCCCGAGGCAGATGCCCATGACCGGCCGGCCGGCGTCCGCCACCTCCCGGATCGCGGCGCCGAGCCCCGAGGCGGCGAGGTTGCGGGAGGCCTGGCCGAAGTTGCCGACGCCCGGCACCAGCACCCGTCCGGCCCGGTGGACGGTCTCGGGGTCCGCGGTCAGGGTGGCCTCGTGGCCGCCGGCGACGACGGCGCGGACTACGCTCCGCAGGTTGTTCACCCCGTAGTCCACGACCGCGATCACAGGGTGCCCTTGGTGGACGGCGCGCCGGTGACCCGCGGGTCCCGGCCGGTGGCGTGATCCAGCGCGCGGGCGAAGGCCTTGAAGGTGGCCTCGACGACATGATGGGGATTCTCGCCCCGCAGCAGGTCGAGGTGCACCGTGAGCCCGGCGTTGAGCACCAGCGCCCGGAAGAACTCCGCGGTGAGGAAGACGTCGTAGTCCCCCAGCATCTGCCACTTCGGGATCTCGACGTGATAGGCGAGGAAGGGGCGGCCGGAGACGTCGATGACCGCGCGCACCAGCGCCTCATCGAGCGGCACCGTGGCGTCGGCGTAGCGCCGGATGCCGGCCCGGTCCCCGAGGGCCTGGGCGAGGGCCTGCCCGAGGGCGATGCCGGTATCCTCAACGGTGTGGTGGCCATCCACCTGGAGGTCGCCCGCGCATGCCACCTCGAGGTCGAGCAGGGCGTGGCGGGCGAGGGCGTCGAGCATGTGATCGAAGAAGCCGATGCCGGTCTTTACCGCGGCGCGCCCGCTGCCGTCCAGGTCCACGCGCACGCGGATCCGGGTCTCGTTGGTGTTGCGGGTGACTTCCGCGATTCGTCCCATGGTCCCTCGCCTGGTTCGTACTTCGGCTGCTACGCGGGGCTCGTCGGCGCGGCCCCACGGGTGTGGCCAGACCCCGCCAACCCCACACCCGCGGGACCGCACCTCCTCACCCCTGAAGCGTCACTCCCCACTCGTCCGTCCGCCAGCCTAGTCCGCCTGCAGAATCGCTTCCAGCGCCGCCAGGACCGCGTCCATATCCTCACGGGTCCCGATCGAGACCCGCAGGCATTCCGCGAGGCCGGGGGCGGCGGAGACGTCCCGGATCAGTATCCCGTATTCCTCCACCAGTCGCCGGAAGATGGTCCGGGCCGGGACCTGTGCCGAGCGGAACAGGATGAAATTGCCGGCACTGGGGAACGCCTGGATGCCGGGGAGGGCGCCGAGCAGCGGGAGGACCCGGTCCCGCTCCGCGATGATCGTCCGGGTGCGGGCTTCGAACTCCGCGGCGTGCTCCAGCGCGACGCTGACGGCCGCGAGGGTCACGGCGTTCACGTTGTACGGCAGCTTGGCCTTGGCGATTTCCCGCGCCACCTCCGGGTGGGCCAGGGCGTACCCGAAGCGGAGCCCGGCCATGCCCATGGCCTTGGAGAAGGTGCGGAGCACAATGACCCTGGAGGAGACACTGAGCAACGGCACCGCCGTGGGGCCGCCGAACTCCTGGTATGCCTCGTCGCACAGGATCAGGGCATCGGTCTCGGCCAGGAGGCGCTCGACGGCGTCCGCGGGCAGGGCCGAACCGGTGGGATTGTTGGGACTGTTGAGGACCACCACCGGGGCCTGTTCCCGGCCGGCGGCGGTGACCAGGGCATCCACGTCGTAGCGGAAGCCGGTGCCCAGCGGGACCGCCACGTAGCGCCCCCCGGCCACGCCGGCGAGCAGGCGGTAGAGGGAGAAGGTGGGCGCCGGGGCGACGACGGCGTCCCCCTCGCCCACCAGTGCCGTGAGCGCCGCCTGGATCACCTCGTTCGAGCCGTTGCCGACCAGCACTCCCTCCGGGGTCCACCCGTGCCGGGCCGCGAGCCGGCCCGCCAGCTCCACGGGGACGAAGCCGGGGTAGCGGTGCCACGGCGCGGCCGCGGCTCGGGCCAGCACCTCCTGCTTGAGGCGCGGGGGCAGGTCCTCGGGCGCTTCGTTCTGGTTGAGCTTGCGGGCGGTAACCGGCGCGTCGAGGGTGTATGCCGCCTGGGCTCGCACGGACGGCTTGATCAGGCCCAGGGCGGGCGCGGGATCGGGCAGCATGGCGGCCGGTTACTTCCGGCGGCCGAGAACGACTTCGAGCCGCTTCGAGAGCGCCTTGGCGCGGAACGGCTTGCTCAGGAAATCGTCGGCCCCCAGCTCGAAGACCCGCACTTCATTGTCCTCGTCGCCCTTGGCGGTCAGCACGATGACCGGGATCTTCTGGGTGGCGGGCCGGGTGCGGAGTTCCTTGAGCACCGAGTAGCCGTCCATGCCCGGGAGGTTGAGGTCGAGGACGATGATGTCCGGCGCGTGCCGGTCGGTCTGGTCCAGCGCCTCGATGCCGGTGCGCGCCTCCACCACCTGGTAGCCGTCGCGGGTGAGCAGGTCCTTCATCACCTTGCGGAGGGAGTCCTCGTCGTCCACCAGCAGGACTGAAATGCCCCGGAGCGCCCGGCGCACGCCGGAGACCTCGTGGGCGGCCTCCTCGTCCAGCAGGTCGAAGGCGCCGGAGAGATCCGCCTCGGGGATGCGCCGGGCCGGGGCCTCCACCGGCGGGGCGGGCGCGACGGCGGCGATCACGGGGCTCGACGTGGGGGTCTTCCGGGGCGCGCCGTCGGTCCTGGGCGCGGGGACGCCGCCGGAGATCCGTCCGCTTCCCGCCGCGCCGCCATCCGCCATCGGCACGTCCACCACCCGCAGCAGCTCGTCGGTGCTGGTCTCGCCGGCCAGCACGTGCTTGAGGCCGCTGTCGAACAGCGACTTCATCCCGTTGAGCCGGGCGGCTTCGGCGATCTTCTCCGCGGTGGCGCCGCCCCCGATCAGCCGCTCCATTTCGATGTTCATGGTGAGGACTTCCACCACGCTGAACCGGCCGCGATAGCCGGTCATCGAGCAGTCGGGGCAGCCCACGGGGCGGTAGATCTTCGTGCCTTCCGGGATGAACCGGCGGATCCGCTCCGGGGGCGCCTGGTCGGTGGTCTCGCGGCACGTGGTACAGAGCTTCCGCATGAGCCGCTGGGCAATGATCCCGCGCAGCGCCGAGGCCAGCTTGTAGCCCTCGATGCCCATGTCCACCAGCCGGGTGACGGCGTTGGGCGCGTCGTTGGTGTGGAGGGTGGAGAGCACCAGGTGGCCGGTGAGCGAGGCCTGGATCGCGATCTGCGCCGTCTCGCGATCGCGGATCTCGCCCACCAGCACCACGTCCGGGTCCTGGCGCAGGATCGAGCGCAGCGCGGCCGCGAAGGTGAGGCCGGCCTTCTCGTGCACCTGCACCTGCACGATGCCCTTGCCCAGCCGGTACTCGACCGGGTCCTCCACCGTCACGATGTTCACGCCCTCGCTCTGCACCATCCGGAGCATCGAGTAGAGCGTGGTCGTCTTGCCGGAGCCGGTGGGGCCGGTGACGAGGATGACCCCTTCCTTGTTGTTGAGCAGCGCCTGCATCTGCGCCCGCTCCTCCACCGACATGCCCAGCGACTCGAGGGTGAGCACCGTCGCCTTGGCATTCAGGATCCGGATCACGACCTTCTCGCCCATCGAGGCGGGGAGGGTCGAGACCCGGAGGTCCACCGGCGACCCGTTCACCGCGACCCGCGCCCGGCCGTCCTGCGGCCGCAGCCGGTCGGCGATGTCCAGCCCGGACATGATCTTGATGCGCGAGATGAGGGGCGCGCCCGCGCTGCGGGGGATGTTCATCACCTGCCGCAGCACGCCGTCGATCCGGTAGCGCACCGCCACCCCGGCCTCGCCCGGCTCGATGTGGATGTCGCTCGCCCGGGAGAGGATGCCGTCCGACAGCATGAGGTCCACCAGGCGCACCACCGGGCGCTGGCTCGCCTCCTCCGCGGAGGCGGCAAGGTCGGTGACGCTGTCGTTCTCGTCCAGCTGGGTGATCTCGAGGCCGCTGTCCATCCCGCCCAGCAGCGCCGCCACGACATCGGTGCCGCCGCCGCGATAGACCTCGTCCACCTTCTCCCGGATCTTGAGCGGCGAACAGAGGAACGACCGCACCTCCCGCCCCGTGGCGAAGGCGAGGTCCTTCTCGGCATCGATGTCGAAGGGATTGGCGGTGGCGATCTCGAGCAGGGAGTCGGTCTGGCGCAGCGGCAGGATGCCGAAGCGCCGCACCAGCGGCTCCGGCACCGCGTCGCGCATGCTGCGGTCGAGGACCGACAGGTCCGCGACCGGCAGGCGGAACCGCGCGGCCGCCGCGCGCAGGATCTCGTCGTCGCTCACCAGCTTCCGCTGCACCACCGTCGCCCACAGCGACTGCGGATCCTGCGCCGGCTCCGCGCGGAGCGTGGCGATCAGCTCCGCATCCAGGAGCTTCTCGATGGTCTGGACCAGCCACTCATCGGTGAACTGCATGCAAGCCCAAGCGGGAGAATCGGTTACCGATGCGGTAACCGGTCAGGGAAACTAAGCGGGACGGGTGGCCCGGGGAAAGGTAGGGCCAAACCGGATCCGAGGCGTATGCCGTAAGGGCGGGGCTTGTCCCCGCCCGTCCCCGCCCCGTCTGCGCCCGGCGGCTACAGGATCTCCCACCACTCGCGGTCGACGTCGACCGTGATCCCGACCTGACCGGTCCGGAGGCTGACGCCGGTCTCCACCCGGATCAGCCGGTGGAACCATTCCACGGCCACCCCAGCGACGGGACGAAGCTCACCGGTGGCCCGCCACGGCATGCCACCGATCGATCCCCCCGCCACTCCGGCGGCCAGGAAGGGCGCAATGACCACGCGGTTGCCGGTCGAGAAGAGCGGCCCGAGGTGGATGGTCGGCACCGGGGCCTGCACCCGGTACTCCAGCCATCCGAGCGCCACCCGCCGTCCCCCGAAGGCGCGGAAGTCTTCCCCCGGCAGGGTACCCCAACCCCCGATCGCAAAGCTCCGGTACGGCGGGAGCCGGGGGGTGCCTCCCCCCGCCAGCAGGCGCACAGCGACGACGCCGGGCCCGGCCGGTCCGCGCACCTCCAGCTCCGCAGTCCCTCGCGCGTACTCCCGCTCGCCGCTCCCCCCCTCGAGCCCGAGGTCGAGGCGCACCGCGCCGTCGCGATCGAGGCGCGCGCGCTCCACCGTGAGCCCGAGCCGGGCCACCCCGACGCGCCCCACGCCGAGCGGCGGGTTGTCGCGGTACCTGCCGCGCGCAGGGGTGGCTTCGGTGACGAGACTGCCGGAATGCTCGAGGCCCACTTCTCCCCGGAGCACGGCGCTCGGACTGAGCCGATGGGTGACGCCGAGCGCGAGGCGATCGAGCCGGACGTAGTCCCCGAGATCGCGGCCCCCCTCCTGCGCCAGCAGCGACCGCATGACGCCCGAGGCCAGTGGCCGGTCAGCGATGTCCGCCACCGCGCGACCCCCGCGCAGGGTGAGGTCGGTGGCGCCGCGGCGCCAGCGGAGCTGGCCGTCTCCGGTGATCCGTCCATCGGCGGTGCCGATCGCCCCCCGCGGCCGGAACTGGAGTCCGGGCGCCAGATCCAGCGACAGCCCGACGCCGAGCGCCAGGCCCTGCACCCGGTTCACCCGGGCGACATCGCTGACCGAGGAGATGCCGAGCCGTGCCCGTGCCAGGCCGCTCAGCCGCCCCCCTCCCGCCAGCGCCGCGACCTCGTCCCGCAGCGCGGCGAGGTCCCGCTCCTCCACCGGTCGCGCCACGTCGCGGATGGTCTCCGGCAGCGGGGCGGGCCACGCCGCGCTGCTCTCCGCCGGCTGCCGCAGGCCGCCGATCATCGGCCCGAAGCGCACCGCGCGGGGCAGCTCCGCGTTGAGCGAGTAGTCGCCGATCTCCCACCGGCCGCGGATGATGGACCGCGCGGGCAGGTCGAGCCAGGTGAGCCGGCGGCGGATCTCGATTTCCTGCCGCCACGGGAGCCACCAGCGGCCCTCGACGATCCCGTTCTCGAGCGTCACGCTCAGGTCCTCGACCGAGGCGTCGAGGTAGGAGGCGGGAGTGAAGCTGAACCGGAAGCGGATGAGGTCTCCGCTCGCCGCGTCGAGGGAGAGGGTCCCGATCACCCGGGGACGAGCGGGATCCCGCGGACGCACTGCGACTTCGTACACCGAGCGCACCGCGTCCCGGGTGGAGATCCGGACCGAGTCGGTGAGCCGGTATTCGTAGGACTCCGGACCCTCCGGCGCGAGCGGATGGATGACGTCCCGGACCTCGTCGCCCTCGCCGATGCGGATCCGGTCGCCGAAGTTGTTGGTGACGATGCCGAGGTGATCGCGATGGTAGTGGATGTCGGTGGGCAGCCAGCGGCCGTCGCGCCAGCCGCGCACCACCTGGCGGTGGGTGTCGGGGGCCTGCCAGTAGACGTCCACCAGCAGCTCGTCCGCCTTGATGAGCCGGGGAGGCGCCTCGAGTTCACGGCCCGCCTGGCCCAGGAAGAAGACAAACCCGTGGGCGACCGTGTGGTAGCTGCGCAGGGTCGAGTCGGGCTCGGCCTGCTGCCGCGCGGCGATCCCCCGCCGCACCAGGGCGAGGGTGGTGGAGTCATCCCACCCCTGCCCCGTGAGCGGGCCGGCGACAAGGAGGGCGCCGGCGCCCGCGACCCACGCGAGGCGGGCCCCGGTCACCATTCCCCGCCGGGCGGTGATAAGTTGCAGCGGTGCATCGCGCCTTCCTCGTCGTTACCACGCTCGGGGCCCTGGCGGCCTGCGGCCGCGCCGGGGTCCCGGATCCGGCAGCGCCCGCCCCGGCCGAGATCACCCGGACCCTCCCCGCCGACCAGCTGCTGGCGCTGGAGGTGGCCGGTGTCGCGCCCGGGGACACGAGCGTCACCTGGCCGGCGGCGCTCGAGCGCCGGATCATCCTCCGGCACGGCCCCCCGGACAACACCGTCTTCGTGGAACTGACGTTTCCCGCGGGGACCTTTCCTGACACCGGGCCGCTCGACAGCGTCACCGTGACAGTCCAGCCCACCCCGGGACTCTACGGGTTCCGCCTCGACACCAGCTTGCCACCGGCACCCGGCGCCCAGGTGCGCTTCAAGTACCCGGTGCACTTCGGAGCCACGAATGCGGGGCTCGCGCGCTACGGCACCCGGGCCCGGTACGAGCGCGCCCTCCTGGTCCTGGTGCAGATCGACAGCCTGAGCTGGGGGGTGCTGCCATCCACCCGGCCCGCCGCGGACAATCTCGAGGCGCCGCTCCGGGGTGCCGGCCGATACCTGGTGGCCGCGCCGACATGAACGCACCCGGCTTCGGCTCCCTGTCCGATTTCCTCGCCCGTGCCCGTCCCGGCATGGTCCCGGTGGTGCGCCAGGTCGTGCTCGACGGCGACACCCCGGTGGCCGCGTTCGCCAAGCTGCACCGGGGGAAGTACGGCTTCCTGCTGGAGTCACTCGAGGGCGGCGAGCGCTGGGCCCGCTACACCTTCCTCTCCACCGACCCCCGCGAAGTCCTAAGCTACCATGGCCGGGAGATCCGGCGGTGGACCGCGACCGACGGCTGGCGGACCCTGCCCACCGAGGAGGCGCCGCTCGACCACCTGGCGCGCACCATGCGCCAGTACCCGCCGGTGGACGTGCCCGGGCTGCCGCGATTCACCGGCGGGGCCGTGGGCTATATCGGCTACGACGTGGTGCGGAGCCTCGAGCGGCTGCCCCACCCCCCGGCCGACGATCGCCAGCTCCCGGACGCCCTGCTGATGGTGGCCGATACGCTGCTGGTGCTCGACAACCTGTTCAACCGCGCCACGATCATCGCCAGCGTCGAGGTGCGGGAGGGGATGGGGAAGGGTGAGCTGGAGGCGCTCTATCACCAGGCCATCGGGCGGATCGAGGACTGGCTCGACCGGCTCCAGGGAGACTCCGCCCTCCGCCCGCTGGCCATCGAGGGTGACCCGCCGATTCCCCCGGCCACCTCCCCCTACCCGGACGCCGCGTACCAGGACGGGGTCCGCAGGATCCAGGAGTACATCGCCGCCGGCGACACCTTCCAGACGGTGCTCTCCCGCCGGCTCGATCTCGACGCCCCCGACCCGTTCCTCACCTATCGCTACCTGCGGGCGCTCAATCCGGCGCCCTACCTCTACTTCCTGCACTTCGACGATCTCCACGTGGTGGGCAGTTCCCCTGAGGTGCTGATCCGGGTAGAAGACGGCGAAGTCACCGTGCGCCCCATCGCCGGCACCAGGCCGCGGGGCGCCACCCCGGCGCAGGATCAGGCGTTGCAGGCCGAGCTCGAGGCCGATCCCAAGGAGCGGGCCGAGCACCTCATGCTGGTGGACCTTGGGCGGAACGACGTGGGCCGGGTTGCGGAGTTCGGCACGGTGCGGCTCACGGCCTTCCTGACCGTGGAACGGTATTCCCACGTGATGCACCTGGTGAGCGAGGTGCGCGGCCGCCTCCGGCCCGAACTGGACGCGCTCGCCGCCCTTGGCGCCTGCTTCCCCGCCGGGACGGTGAGCGGGGCGCCCAAGGTGCGCGCCATGGAGATCATCGATGAACTCGAACCCACCCGGCGCGGGCCCTACGCCGGCGCGGTGGGCTACGTCGGGTGGGGAGCGCGCACCCTCGACACCGCAATCGCGATCCGGACGGTGGTGCTCCGGGGCGGCCGCGCCTGGGTGCAGGCGGGCGCCGGGATCGTGGCCGACTCCGATCCGCTGATGGAATGGCGGGAGACCGAGGCCAAGGCCCGCGCGGTGCTGGCGGCGCTGGGCCTGGCGGGCGCCCGAGGTCCTTAAGCCGCATGGGGTTACAGGGCTGCCCGGTTAGCGCGCACCGGGCTGGATGCTTAGATTAGGAGCCTATGCCCTTCAAGCTCGTCTCCTTTACCGGGGACCAGGACTTCGAACTCATCCCCGACCAGACCTACATCGTGGGCCGGGCGGTGACGAGCGAAATTCCGATCTTCGATCCGACCATCAGCCGGCGCCACGCGGAACTTCGCGTGGGCAAGGCCAGCGTGTCGCTCAAGGACCTGGGCAGCTCCAACGGGACCTTCATCAACGGCGAACGGGTCACCGACGGCACCCTCGAGGCCGGGGATTCCGTCACCTTCGGCAAGGTGGTCTTCCAGCTGAAGACCCCGGAGATGGGCAGCGCGCGGCTGGTCACCACCGGCCAGAACCTGCCCCACCCCGGCGGCACGATCGTCAAGCAGATCGCCATGAGCGGCGGGGTGCCGCCCGGCATCGTCGGGGAGGCAGTGCCCGCCCCTGCCGACGCCGGCCAGGGCCAGCTCAAGGTGGCGGCCGCCAACACCGGCGAGCGGAACGCGCGGAAGCTGTCGCTGCTGCTCGAAGTCTCGCAGAAGCTCTCCGGCGAGCTCGACCTCGACAAGCTGCTGGGCCGGGTGGTGGAGACGACCTTCGACGTGATGGGGGTGGACCGGGTCTCGGTGCTGCTCAAGACCGACTCCGGCGAACTGGTGCCCCGGGTCTCCAAGAGCCGCCTCGGCGACAGCTCGGCGCAGCATGTGCCGCGCTCGATCGCCCGGAAGGCGGTGGAGGAGCGGGTCGCGATCCTGACCGACAACGCCGTGGCCGACGACCGCTTCAAGGGCGGCGCCTCCATCATGCTGCAGAGCGTGCGCAGCGCCATGTGCATCCCGCTCATGGCCGGCCCGGAGATGGTCCTCGGCATCCTCTACGTGGACAACCTCACCGCCACCAACTCCTTCAGCGACGAGGACCTGCAGTTCCTGATCGCGTTCGGCGGGCTGGCGGCGATCGCGATCAAGAACAGCCGCTTCGCAGAGCAGATCCAGCGCGAGGCGATGGTCCGGTCCAACTTCGAGCGCTACTTCGCCCCCAACGTGGCCGCCGAGATCGCGATGCAGCAGGGCGCGGTCAAGCTCGGCGGCGACAAACGCCCGGTCACGATCCTCTTCTCCGACATCCGGGGCTTCACCACGATGTCGGAGCACATGAGCCCGGACAGCATCGCCAGCCTGCTGTCGGACTACTTCACCGAGATGGTGGACATCATCTTCGCCAACGGCGGGACGCTCGACAAGTTCATCGGCGACGCGATCATGGCGCTCTGGGGCGCGCCGATCCCCCACGCCGACGATCCCGACCGGGCGGTCCAGGCGGCGATTGCGATGCAGCGCGCCATCGCGGCGCTCAATGAGAAGTGGGTGGCGGAAGGACGCCCCAGCATCAGCGTGGGGATCGGGATCAACTACGGCGACACCTTCGCCGGCAACATCGGCAGCCACCTGCGGCTGGAATACACGGTCATCGGCGACGCGGTGAACGTCGCCAGCCGGCTCTGCTCCAATGCCAAGGGCAGCGAGATCCTGATCAGCGACCCGCTCTACCAGGTGCTCAAGCAGAAGCCGCCGGTCGAGGCCCGGGATCCGCTCAGCGTCAAGAACCGCGCCCAGGCCGTGCCCGTCTGGCGGGTGAAGGTCTGACGCCAGCCTACGGCCGCGCCGCCGCCATCTTCCAGAACGCGATGCCCCCAGCCTGCTGCCCCACCTCCACCGACGCCACCCGTGCCAGGGCGGTGAGATCCCAGACGTCCACCTTCCCCGGCGCCGCGCCGACGCCCTCGCTGCTCACGAAGGCGTAGCGGGAGTCGGGGGTGACGACCACCCCATGGCTGATCGTGGTGGAGCTCTTCTCCTGGAGCAGGCTGGCCCCGCTCGCGAGGTCGAACACCTGCACCGCGCCCCCCTGCTTGAGGGTGGCGACGAGCAGCCGCCCGTCCGGCGTGACCGCCAGGTTGTAGGGTCCGCGCCCGGTGGCGAAGCGCCGGGTGATGGTCCAGCGGGCACGGTCCAGCTCCACGATCTGATCCGCCTTGTTGCAGGCCACGTAGATCCGCGCGCCGTCCGCCGAGGGCTGGGCCCAGGTCGGGGAGCAGGTCGGCGCCGGCATCGTGTGGCCGGCCCCGTGCGACGCGTGGTCCATCCCGGCGCCGGCGGCCGCAATCGGGCCTTCCTTCCCCCTGCCAAGCCCGAAGCGCCGCGCCACCTCGAAGCTCCTGGCGTCGAGCTCCACCAGCTGATCGTCCATCATGCAGGTGGAGTACTGCGCCAGGCCGTCCGGCGAGAGCCGGCTGCCATGCGGCATGGTGCAGGTCTCGGTGCGGGCGACCTCGGTGTTGGTCGGGGTGTAGACCACCGACACCGAGCTGGGCGCCATCCGGCCGTGCAGGTTGAAGTTGACGATGAAGGCGTAGAGCCCATCGCCGGTCACGTCGAGCGACGCCGGGAAGTTGCCGAGAAAGATCCCCGGTCCGGCCAGCGTGTCCGGGCCGAGGGCGATCTTCCAGTACTTGCCGTCGGGGGAGCCGTGGCCCGTCGTCAGGTGGAGGTACTGGCCGTCCCGCGAGATCTGCAGCCCATGCGGGCCCTCGAGTTCGGCGGCGGACTGGCCCACCGGGATGGTGCGTTCCACCACCGCGCCGCCCGGCCCGAAGCGGATCCGGTGCAGCAGGTCCGCCGACTCGGCGCCGACGTACACCCAGTAGTCGCTGGTGGGCGGCACCGGGCGCGGCGACCCCTGGGCGGCCAGGGGCGGGACGGCCAGGACGCAGAGGAGCGCCGCGGGGAGGGACCCCCGGCACCGCTTGCGGACAGCTGTGGAGCGCATCAGGTTGCCATCGTGTCGTTGCAGGAAGCGCGGTCAATCTCACGGAGCATCATCGTGTCCAAGCTACACTCGCTCTCCGCCGCCGTCACGGTGGCCCTCGCGGCGCTCGCCGCGGCCCTCGAGGCGCAGCAGCCGGCGCCCGTGCCCGTGGCCCGCCTCGCGGCGGAGCCGGCCAGCCTCACCCTCGAGGTCGGCGCCACCGACTCCCTCACGGTCAAGGCCTATGGAGCGGATGGCCGGGAGATCGCCCAGCCGGCGCTCCGGGCCAGCGCGCCCCGGGGCGCGCTCCGCCTGAGCCGCGGCGCGGTCACCGCGTTGTCCGCGGGGGACTTTGAGATCGTGTTCAGCGCGGTGCAGGGCGTCGGCTCGGCGCCGGTGACGGTCGCGATCCCGGTGAAGGTCACCTGGCCCGCGCTCACCGGACTCGCCCTGACCGCCGATCCCGGCCGGCTCTACACCGGCATCACCCTCGGCCTCAAGGCGCGCGGCACCCACGCGGACGGCAGCGAACGCCCCGCCGCGGCGCTGACGACCACCTGGCGGAGTTCCAATCCCTCGCTCGCGAGCGTGGATCGGTATGGCTTTGTCACCGCCCATCGCCCCGGCAGCGTCACGATCACCGCAGAATCGGAGGGGGTGCGGGCCCAGTGGCGGCAGACGGTGGTGCTCAATCCGGTGCGGAGCCTGACGGTGGACCTGGAGCAGGCCAGTATCCGTACCGGAGAAGTGCTGCACCTGAAGGCGACGGCGCGGCGGGCCAACGGCACCCCGGTCACCGACGTGCCGGTCACCTGGAGCTACACCTACATCCCCGATGATACCATCGCCGCGCCGGGCGCCACCGGGGTGCTGGACCGGGGGCTCTTCACCGCCGAGGTGCCGGGGCGCTACACCCTGCTGGCGGAGGCGGGCGGCATCACCGCGCGGCAGGTGGTGGAGGCACGGCCCCGGGACGCCCGGCGGCGGATCAACGTCACCGGCCGGGGCCAGATCACCCACGTGCACACCTCCGACTTCTGGCCCTGGACCGGCAAAGACGGCCGGGACTACGCGCTGGTGGGCACCTGGGGCGGCGACGGCTGGGCCTACGTCATGGACATCACCGACCTGGCCCATCCGGTGCGCACCGATTCGGTGAAGGTGGATGCCCGGGTGATCAACGATGTCACCGTCTCGCCCGATGGCCGCTACGGCGTCCTCTCCCGCGAAGGCGCCTCCAACCGGGTGAATGGCGTCGTGATCCTGGACCTGGCCACTCCGGCGCACCCGAAGCTCGCCGCGACCTTCGACCAGGAACTGACCGGCGGCGTGCACAACATGTTCGCCACCAACGACTACCTCTTCGCGGTCTCGGGCGGGGACCGCTACGTCATCGTGGACGTGCGGGACATCTACGCGCCCAAGTACGCCGGCGAGTACGATCACCCCAACAGCCGCATCCATGATGTCTGGGTCAATGACGGCATCGCCTACAGCTCGGAATGGGGCACCGGCGTTGTGGTGGTGGACGTGGGGAACGGCAAGTGGGGCGGCACCATCCAGAAGCCGGTGCTGATCAACACCTTCCCCACCACCAGCGGGGCCACGCACGAGATCTACCCCTACGTGCAGAAGAACACCGGCAAGGTGTACCTCTTCCTGGGGGACGAGATCATGTCGCGGGAGGGGCGGGTCTGGGAGGGCACGGCCTACATGCAGGACCTCTTCGGCGACAAGCCGAAGCAGGGGGGCGTACCCCAGACCTCCGCGGGATACACCCACATCATCGATTTCACCGATCCGATGCACCCGAAGAACATCGCCAAGTACCACCAGGAGGAGTTCGGCGCCCACGACATCATCGTCGAGGACGACATCATGTACCAGGCGTACTACGACGGCGGGCTCCGGGTGGTGGATGTCTCGGGCGAGCTGGTGGGGAACCTGGCCGAGCAGCGCCGGGAGATCGCGGTGTTCAAGCCCTTCGACCCGCAGGGCTTCACGCCCAATGCCTCCTTCGTGATGAACGCGATGCCGTGGAAGGGGCACATCCTGTTCACCGACTTCAACAGCGGCCTGTGGGCGGCGAAGCTGGAGCAGAAGCGGGGGCTGACGCCGTAGGCGGTTGGGCGGTTGGGCGGTTGGGCGGTTCGCAAAAAGTCGAATCGCCTAATCGCCCTGCCGCCCAAAGCGATACGGAATCCCCGCCGCCTCCAGCAGCCCCAGCACCAGCCGCACCGGCAGTCCCATCACCCCGAAGAAGTCTCCCTCGATCCGCTCCACCAGCGCCGCCCCGTAGCCCTGGATGCCGTAGGCGCCCGCCTTGTCCATCGGCTCGCCGGTCGCGATGTAGGCCCGGAGCAGGTCGTCATCGGCGCACCGGAACGTGACCCGGGTGACGTCGGTGGCCTGCCGGACCACCCCGCCCGCCACCAGCGCGACGCTGCTGATCACCTCGTGGGTTCGCCCCTGCAGCCGGCGCAGGATGCGCAGCGCATCCTCGGCGTCCACCGGCTTCTCGAGCAACTCGCCATCCAGCAGCACCGTGGTGTCGGCGCCGAGCACCAGGTCCCCGGGCACGCTGAGCGCCTTCTCTCGCGCCAGCCGCTCGGCGTAGGCCACCGGCGCCTCCCCCGGCTGCCATTCCTCCGGGATGTGCGAGGGCCGCACCTCGAAGGCGATGCCGAGCATCTGCAGCAGCTCGCGCCGCCGGGGCGAACCGGAGGCCAGGATGAGGATCGGGGGGGTCATGCGGCGGGGGCGTCGCGATCGATGACCAGCGTCACCGGGCCGTCGTTGTGGATCTCCACCTGCATCATCGCCCCGAACTCCCCGTTCTCCACCTGGAGGCCCTGCGCCCGCAGCCGGGCGAGGAATCGCTCGTACAGGGGGATGGCCTGCTCCGGGCGCGCGGCGCCGAGGAACGAGGGCCGGCGCCCCTTCTGCGCGTCGCCGTAGAGGGTGAACTGGGAAACGACCAGCACCCCGCCGCCGACGTCTTCGAGGCCCAGGTTCATCTTCCCATCCGGGTCGGCAAAGAGCCGGAGCCCCGCCGCCTTCTCCGCCATCCAGTCCACTTCGGCGACGGTATCGGCGGGGGTGAAGCCGACCAGGATGCAGAAGCCGGTGCCGATGGCACCCGCCACCCGCCCCTCGATCGTGACGCTGGCGCGGCTCACCCGCTGCAGCACAATGCGCATGGTGCCGTACGGTAGCAGCCCCCGGCAACCGGGAAAAGGGAGCGCGGGCCCGCGGCGGATTCCCCGACCGGGATATCTTGAGTCATGTGGCTGTTCCGGTCCCGCCGTCAGGCGGCGCTGATCCTTGGAGGCAGCATCGGCGCCTTGGCCCTGGGCGCGGTGCTGCTCGATCGAGCGCTGGAGGCGGCCCTGCGCGCACCGGTGGACGCTTACCTCCGCAAGCGTACCCTGGTCCTCGCCCATGCGGGCGCGAGCCCCGGCCTGACCATCGACCTGCCCGTGCTGCGGCTGAGCCTCCTCCGGCGCCGGCTGGACCTGCACGACGTCCGGATCCGCTTCGATCAGCGCACCGGCGGCGAGGTGCTCCACTTCGAGGCCGATGCTCCGGTCCTCGTCCTCACCGGACTCGACCTGAGCGACCTGATCTGGCGCCGCGGCCTGCGACTCTCGGGGGTGGCGATCGACCGGCCGGCCATCCGCCGGCGGCGGGAAGTCCCGCCGGACACCACCCCGCCGCGTCCCGGCGCCGAGCCGGGAGACACCCTTCCCATCACACTCACCTCGCCGGACTCCCTGCTCTTCCGCCTGGTGGCCGCCTGGCTGCCGGACGCGGTGCGCGGCGCCCGGGTCGATCGGGTGCGGGTGACCGGCGCCACCGTGCAGTCGGAGGAGGTGCGGGGGAGCGCGGTGTCGCGGGACTCCACCGCCGGCCTCGCCCTGGAGCTGCGCGGGCTGCAGCTGGACACCGCGAGCCACCGGGTGTTTGAGCGGGGCACCCTCGAGGCCCGGCGCTTCGTGCATGCCTCCGAACATCCGCAGGACAGCCTCGTCCTGTCCGCGGTGGCGGTGACCGTCACCCCCGACGATACCACCTTTGACATCGGGGAGCTCCGCACGGGCCGCACCGCCGGCGGCCACCAGCTCCGGGCCGTGGGCGTCCGGCGCTCCCACGCGCGCCAGGTACTCACGGTGGACTCCCTGACCTACGTCCCGGCGGGAGGCGACTCGACCTTCTTTGCGGCCGCGCGCTCCCGCGCCACGCGGGTGCGCCTGGCCGCCACGGGGCTGCAGGCCACGGGGCTCCGGCAGCAGAACCTCCGCCACCGGCAGATCACCGCCGGCGGGGTGTGGATCGCCCGCGTGGAGCTGGACCTGCTTGCCGACCGGCGCCCTCCTCCGGGGCCCGGCCGCGCCCGCCGGCTCTGGCCCGCCCGGCTCGCGGCGCTGCCGTGGACCGTCGGGGCGGATTCGATCGTGCTCGCGACGGGCACGATCCGGTACGCCGAACTGATGGCGGGCCGGCCGCTGCCCGGGAGCGTGCACTTCACCCAGGTCCATGCCCGCATCCACGGCCTCAGCAATGACAGCGCGTCCGCCGGCACGCCAGTCCGCATCCGGGCCGCCGCGAAGCTGTTCGGGACGGGGCCCCTCGCCACCGACATCGAGGTGCCGATCCAGCGTGGGCCGATCCGCCTCCACGCCCGGGGCGAACTCGGTGAGCTGCCCCTCGACAGCTTCAACAGCTTCCTGCTGCCGGGCAACGGGATCGAGATCACCAGCGGCATGTTGCAGGCCGCGCAGTTCGAGTTCTCCATCGCCGGCGGGCACGCCAGGGGGGAACTGCGGGCGGGTTATACGGGGCTCGAGCTGCGCCTGGTGGACAAGGTCACCGGCAGGCAGAACTTCGGGAAGAAGCTCACCAGCATGGTGGCGGGGACGATGGTGCGGCAGGAGCGGCTGCCCGACAAGCAGGGGCAGCTCAAGCCCACGCCCATCCGCTACGAGCAGGCACCGGGCGACACCTTCTTCGGCCTGCTCTGGCGCGCCCTCCGTTCCGGTATCGTGAGGGCGGTCAGGAAGTGAAGCTTCCCCTAGCACACGAGGGCGGCCCGCCCCGCGCCGCCCCCTGCCGTCCTGCCGTCCTGCCGTCCTGCCGTCCTGCCGTCCTGCGGTGCTACTCCACCGTCACGCTCTTGGCCAGGTTCCGCGGCTGGTCCACGTTGCAGCCCCGGCGGACGGCCACGTAGTAGCTGAACAGCTGCAAGGGGATGATCGCGAGGATCGGGGTCAGCAGGTCCAGGGTCTCGGGAATCGTGAAGGTCGCCGACGCCAGCCGCTTGATCTGGTCGTCGCCGTCATTCTTGATGGCGATCACCTGCCCGCCGCGGGCCCGCACCTCTTCCACGTTGGAGACGATCTTGCCGTGCACCGCGTCCTTGGGCGCGATGAACACCACCGGCATGTTCTCGTCGATCAGGGCGATGGGCCCGTGCTTCATCTCGGCGGCCGGGTAGCCCTCGGCGTGAATATAGGAAATCTCCTTGAGCTTGAGGGCGCCCTCGAGCGCCACGGGGAAGTTCACCCCGCGCCCGAGGTACAGCGCGTTGTTGCTGCGCCAGAAGCGCTCGGCCAGCGCCTCGACCTCCGGCGCGCGGTCCAGGATCTCCTGCACCTGCTCGGGCAGCGCCCGCAGGCCCTGGATGATCTGCCGCCCCTGCAGGATGCTCAGGTTGCGGAGCCGGCCGAACCGGAGCGTGATCAGCGCCAGCGCGATGACCTGGCTGGTGAAGGCCTTGGTGCTCGCCACGCCCACTTCGGGGCCGGCGTGGAGGTAGATGCCGCCGTCCACCTCGCGGGCAATGGTCGAGCCCACCACGTTGACCAGGCCGATGGTCCGGGCGCCGCGGCGCTTGGCCTCGCGGATCGCGGCCAGGGTGTCGGCCGTCTCGCCGGACTGCGAGATGCCGATGACCAGGGTCCGGTCGTCCACCACGGGGTTCCGGTAGCGGAACTCCGAGGCGTACTCGACTTCCACCGGGATCCGGGCCAGCTCCTCCAGCATGTACTCGCCGATCAGCGCCGAATGCCAGCTGGTGCCGCAGGCGGTGATCACGATCCGGTTGATGCGCTTGATGTCGTCGTCGGTGAGGTTCAGGCCGCTGACCCGCGCCGTCCCCTCCTCCTCGAGCAGGTGGCCGCGCATGGTATTCCGCACCGTGTCCGGCTGCTCGAAGATCTCCTTCAGCATGAAGTGGGCGTACCCGCCCCGCTCGATCGTGGCCAGGTCCCATTCGATCTGGTTGACCGGCTTCTCGATCCGGGTGGCCGCGAGGTCCCGCACGTGGTAGCCCTTGCGGGTGAGGACGACCATCTCGCCATCGTCCAGGTACACCACCGAGCGGGTGTGGGACAGGATCGCGGAGGCGTCCGAGGCGACGAACCACTCGCCGTCGCCCACGCCCACCAGGAGCGGCGATCCCTTCCGGGCCGCGACCAGCACGTCCGGTTCATCGGAACAGATCACCGCGATGCCGTAGGCGCCGTCCACCTCGCGCAGCGCCTCGGCCACCGCCTCCTCGAGGCTGCCCCGGTAGCAGACCCCCACCAGGTGGGCCAGGACTTCCGTGTCGGTGTCCGACTTGAAGGTGTGCCCGCGCTGCTCCAGGACCTTCTTGATGGCGCCGGCGTTCTCGATGATGCCGTTGTGGATCAGCGCGATCTTGCCCGACTGGTCCACATGCGGATGCGCGTTCCCGGTGGTCGGCGGACCGTGGGTGGCCCACCGCGTGTGCCCGATCCCGACCGTGCCCTTGGGGGTGTACTCCGTCAGCCGCTGCTCCAGCGCCGAGAGCTTGCCGGACTGCTTGACCACCGCCAGCCCGGAGCCGTTCAGGACCGCGATGCCGGAGGAGTCATAGCCGCGATACTCGAGGCGCCGGAGCCCCTCGATGAGAAGGCCGACCGCCTGCCTGGGGCCTACGTAGCCGACAATCCCGCACATGCCAGGGGGTCCTTAGCTCGAGAAGAGTTCATGACAGGCCGCGACCAGGGCCTGAGCGTCCGCTTCCGTCGGGGCCTCGGCAATGAACCGGACAATTGGCTCCGTGCCCGAGGGCCGGACATGCACCCAGCGGTCCGACCATGCAAGCCTCAGTCCGTCGCGCGTATCCGCCACCGCGCCCGCAAAGCGGGTCTGGAGCCGGGCGTAGACGGGAGCTAAGTCGTTGCCGCGTGGCGCTTTTGCCTTCACGATCCGGTACCGGGGCTGCCCCCCGACCAGGGAGGACACCGACTGCCCAGATGTCGCAAGCAAGTGCAGGATCAGTGCCACACCAACCGGGGCGTCGCGCCCGATATGGAGCGAGGGGAGGATGACCCCGCCGTTCCCCTCGCCTCCGATGATGGCTCCTTCATCCCGAATCGTCCGGGCGACATTCGCCTCCCCCACGGGGGCCCGGACGAACCTGGCCCCGCCCATCCGGGCAGCATCCTCGACCACCAGGCTGGTGGAGAGGTTCGCCACCACCGAAGGCTCGGTGGCCCGGTGGCTTCGCGGCACGGCCGAATGCTGCAGGACGGCACGGACCGCCAGGGCGAGGGTGTAGTCCTCACCGATCGGGGATCCGGTCTCGTCCACCAGGGCCAGCCGGTCCACATCCGGGTCCACCGCGAAGCCCACCGCCGCGCCGGACTGCCGCACCAGCCGGGAGAGGTCGCCCAGATTCTCCGGCACCGGCTCCGGCGCCCGGGGGAAGCGTCCGTCGGTCTCGGTATTGATGGCGTGCACCACGCATCCCAGCCGCTCGAGCAGCTGCGGCATCGTCGTGCCGCCCGCCCCGCGCACGCAGTCGAGCGCCACCGGGAACCGCCGGGCGCGGATCGCCGCCAGGTCGATCATCGGGAGGGCCAGCACCTGGACCAGGTGCCGCTCGATCGCGTCGCGATCCTCCCGGACGCCGCCGATGCCATCCCACCCGGTGCGCGGCGGTCCCGACTCCGCCAGGGCGCGCACCGCCGTCCCGTCCGCCCCGTCGAGAAAGATCCCGTCGGGACCGACCAGCTTGAGCGCGTTCCACTCGATGGGATTGTGGCTGGCGGTGAGGATGAGGCCGGCGCCGGCGTGATGATGCTCCACCGCCAGCTGCACCGTAGGCGTGGGGGCCACCCCCACATCGATGACGTCCACCCCGACCGACATCAGGCCAGCCGTTGCCGCCCGGGCGAACATCGGGCCGCTGGTGCGGGCGTCGCGGCCCAGCACGACGGCCGGCTTGCCGCTGGCGCGGGCCCAGGCGCCCAGCGCCGCGGCATGCCGGGCCACAAGCTCCGGGGTGAGGTCCTTGCCGACGATGCCGCGCATGCCGGAGACGCTGATCATGAGAGTATCAGACATGGGGCGTAAGGTAGCGGCGGCGGGGGCGGAGGAGGAGGCGGCCGGCTACGTCTCCGGCTCGGCGAACTCCCGCCGGAACGCGGCCACGACCTCGGCGTCGAAGTGGCTGCCGGCGTGGGACGCCAGCTCCGCCAGGGCGCTGGCCGGGGGCAGGGAGGCGCGGTAGGAGCGGTCGGTGGTCATGGCGTCGAACGCGTCAGCGACGGCCACGATCCGCGCGGCCCAGGGGATCCGGCTCCCCTCGAGCCGGTCGGGGAACCCCTCGCCATCCACCCGTTCGTGGTGTGACCGCACGATGGACAGCACGGTGGGGTTCTCCCGCACCAGCGGGGCCAGGATCCGTTCGCCGAGGACGGTGTGCTCGCTGATGGAGGTGAACTCCTCGGCGGTGAGGGGCCCCGGCTTCCGGAGGATGGCCTCCGGGGTGCCGATCTTGCCGATATCGTGGAGCGCCGCCCCCAGCCGGATGTCCTCGAGCGACTGCCCGGTGAACCCCAGGCGCGCCGCCACGCGGCCGGCGTAGTGACTCACCCGGGTGGAATGGCCGCGAGTGTAGGGGTCCTTGGCATCGAGGGCATGCACCAGGGTCTGGACTCCCTCGAGGAACATCTCCTTGATGCGGAGCGCCTGCTGGCCCACCATCCGCTCCAGGTTCTGCTGGTAGAACCGGTTCTCGAGCAGCAGGTCGCGCTTTTCCATGGCGCGCCGGATGCGCGACTGGATCTCCCCCAGCAGGGCGGGCTTGGTGATGTAGTCGAGCGCGCCGGCCTGCAGGCATTCGACCGCCATCTCCGCCTCCCGGATGCCGGAGAGCATCACGACCGCCATGTCGGGGTAGCGCCGCCGGACCTCCCGCAGCAGGTCCAGGCCGTCGAGCCCGGGCATGGAGACGTCGGACACGAGGAGCGGGAGTTCCCCGGTCTGCTCCAGGATGGCCAGCGCCTCGTTCCCCGAGGCGGCCTCGATGCAGGAGAGGCCCATGGCCTCGAGCACATGCGCCATGGAGCGGCGCAGGTCGGCATCGTCGTCGGCGAGCAGGCAGAGCCCATGGCCGGCGCCGGACGGCACGGCCGGGTCAGGGGGGCGGACCGCAACCGGGTCGGAGCCCCGTCGGCGTGGAGCGGGTGTGGAGGGCACGGCTGAGTGTCGCGCCGCCGGGCACCGGGGGGCGGTGATGGCGGTCACCCCGACGGCGGGATCAGGCCTGAACCGGCAGGCTCGAGGGATCGGGGAAGGCGTCGTGGAAGGCGCGCACCACCTCAGGATCAAAGTGGCTGCCGATGCAGCGGTCCAGCTCCCCGAGCGCCTCGGCGGGGGTCCGGGAACCGCGGTACGCGCGCGTGGTGGTCATCGCGTCGAAGGCATCCACCACCGACACGATGCGGGCCTCGAGCGGGATGCTGGCGCCCTGCAGCCGGTCGGGAAAGCCGCCCCCATCCATCCGCTCGTGATGGCTCCGCACGATGCGGAGCACGATCGGGTTCTCCCGGGCCAGCGGCGACAGGATCTTCTCGCCGAGGAGGGTATGCTCGGTGATATGGGCGAACTCCTCGGGGGTGAGCGGGCCCGGCTTGTTGAGCACCGCCTCCCGGGTGCCGATCTTGCCGATGTCGTGCAGCTCCGCGCCGAGCCGGACCTCCTCGAGCGCGTCGCCGGCAAAGCCCAGCCGCACCGCCGTCTGGACCGCGTAGCGGCTCACCCGGATCGAGTGGCCGCTGGTGTAGGCGTCCTTGGCCTCGAGGGCGTGCGCCAGGGTCTGGACCCCCTGCAGGAACAGCTCCCGGATCCGGCCGGCCTGGGATCGTACCCGGAGTTCCAGGTTCCGGTGATAGAATCGCTTCTGCAGCAGCAGGTCCCGCTTCTCGAGCGCCTTGGCCACCCGGGCCCGGACCTCCTCCAGCAGCGCCGGCTTGGCGATGTAGTCGAGCGCCCCCTTGTCGAGGCAGGCCACGGCGGTCTTCACGTCAGACACCCCGGAGAGCATCAGCACCGCGGTGTCCGGGTAGCGCCGGGTGACCTCCTCCAGCAGCTCCATCCCGGAGACACCCGGCATGTTGACGTCCGTGATCACCAGCGGCACCTCGCCATGCTCCTCGAGCAGCCGGAGCGCGGCGCCGCCATCCTCCGCCTCGAGCGGGACCAGCCCGATGGTCCGGATCACCCGCGCGATGGAGGACCGGACCGCGGCGTCGTCGTCCACGACCAGGCAGCGGGGGGCCACCACCCGCGGATCCAGCTCCGCCTCCGGCGCTCCGGGCATCAGGCGGCCCGCGCGTCGGCTTGCTGGCGGTGCATCCCGCGGGTAACCTTCGCCCGACTCGAACCCGGCTCCGCATGACACAGCTTCGCGACGACGACGCGCACCACGGCTTCAGCACCCGCGCGGTGCACGCCGGCCAGGGCCCCGACCTGATGAGCGGGGCGGTGATGACGCCGATCTACCAGACCTCCACCTACGTCCAGGAAGGGCTGGGGAAGCACAAGGGATACGAGTACGCCCGCACCCAGAACCCCACCCGGGAGGCGCTGGAGCGCTGCGTGGCGAGCCTCGAAGGCGGCACCCACGGCTTCGCCTTCGGCTCCGGACTGGCCGCGCTGGACACCACGCTCAAGCTGCTCTCCGCCGGCGATCACGTGATCTCGGGCGAGAACATCTACGGCGGGTCCCACCGGCTCATGGAGCGGGTGTACGGCCGGCTCGGCCTCTCGTTCACCTTCGTGGACATGCGGGATCCGGAGCACGTTGCCCGGGCCATCACCCCGGCCACCCGCATGGTCTACGGCGAGACGCCCACCAACCCGATGATGTTCCTGGCCGACCTCGAAGCCATCGGCCACATCACCCAGGCCCGCGGCCTGCTCTTCGTGGTGGACAACACCTTCGCCACCCCGTTCTTCCAGCAGCCGCTCCGGCTCGGCGCCGACCTGGTGCTGCACTCCACGACGAAGTACCTCAACGGCCACAGCGACATGGTCGGGGGGCTGCTGGTCACCGCCCGCGATGACCTGGCCGAGCGGATCGGCTTCCTGCAGAACGCGGCGGGCGGGGTGCCGGGGCCGATGGACTGCTGGCTCTGCCTGCGCGGGCTCAAGACCCTGCCACTCCGGATGCGGCAGCACGACGCCGCCGGCCGCGACCTGGCCGCCTGGCTCACCACCCACCCGAAGGTGCAGAAGGTCTACTACCCCGGTTTGCCCGATCACCCGCAGCATGCCCTCGCCCGGCGGCAGATGCGGGGCTTCGGGGGGATGATCTCGATCGAACTCGGGGACGCCGCCCTGGCGCGCCGGGTGGTGGAACGCACCAGGGTCTTCGCCCTGGCGGAATCGCTGGGCGGGGTGGAGAGCCTGATTGGCCACCCGGCGAGCATGACCCACGCCTCGGTGCCGCTCCCCCTCCGGCAGGCCATGGGGCTGACCGACAGCCTGGTGCGCCTGAGTTGCGGAATAGAGGATGTGGCGGATCTCAAGGCGGACCTGGAGCAGGCGTTGGGTTAGCCGACTCGACGGCACGACGGCTCGGCGGCTCGGCCATTCCGCCGAGTCGCCGAGCCGCCGAGCCGCCAAGTTGTCTCATCCTGAAACCACCTATCTTCTCTGGCGTACGGATCTGGTCCCAAACAACGAGTTGCCGATGTCCACGCCCGCCCCGCGCCCCCGGCGCACCTTTCCCGATATCGCGCCCGTGAGCTGGGAACACCCGGCCGACCGGGCCGCCCTCCAGACCCTGCGATCGGTGCCGGGGTTCGAGGAGGTCACCCGCAAGATCCTCGCGTTCCTTGGTGGGGAGCGCGGCATCCGGCTGCTCTTCCAGGCCAACGCGATCCGGGTCGGGCCCACCCAGTTCCCCAAGCTCTGGACCACCCACGTCGAAGTCTGCACCACGTTCGACTGGCCCACCGTCCCGGAGCTGTACGTCTCGCAAACGCCGGTCTTCAACGCCGGGGCGTATGGCGTGGACGCGCCGTTCATCGTCCTGCACTCCGCGGCGCTCGAGCTGCTGAACGACGACGAGATCCGGGTGCTGATCGCCCACGAGATGGGGCACGTGATGAGCGGGCACGCGTTCTACCGGACCATCGCGGCGATCCTCTTTCTCGTCAGCGCCTCCGCCCTGCCCACCCTCGCCGGGCTGGCGCTCATCCCCGTCAAGTTGGCATTTCTCGAGTGGTCGCGAAAGTCCGAACTTTCCAGCGACCGGGCCGGGCTGCTTGGTAGTCAGGACCCGATCGCCTCGCAGAGCCTCTTCATGAAGATGGCCGGGGGGATCCGTCCGGGCTCGCATGAGGGCCAGCTGGACCTCGACAGCTTCATGGCCCAGGCGCATGAGTACGCCACCGCCAACGAGGGGCTGGACGTGCTCTACAAGGTGCTCAGCACCCTCATGGTCACCCACCCGATGCACACCGTGCGGGCGGCGGAACTGCAGAAGTGGATAGGCGGCGGCGACTACGATCGCATCCTGCGTGAGGAATACACCCGCCGCGGGGCGGAGAGCCAGGGCCGCCCCCTCGCCGATGAAGTGGGCGCGGCCCGGGACTACTACGCGCAGGAGGCGAAGGAGACCTTCGGTCAGGTGGTGGACGCCGCCAAGAAGGCGGCGGAACGGGCCCGGGACGCGTTTCGGAAGGCCCAGCAGACGTGAAGATCCTCGTAGTGGGCGGCGGGGGGCGCGAGCACGCGATCGCGTGGGCCCTCCGCCGCGAAGCCCCCGGCGCCGAACTGTTCGCGGCGCCCGGGAATCCCGGCACCGCCGACCTCGCGACCAACCTCCCCATCGCCGCCACCGACATCGACCGCCTGGTCCAGGCGGTCGCGGCGCATGGCATCACCTTCACGGTCGTCGGCCCCGAGGCGCCGCTCGCGCTGGGCCTGGCCGACCGGCTGCGCGCGGCCGGCCATCCGGTCTTCGGCCCCGACCGGGCCGCGGCGGAGATCGAAGCCTCCAAGGCGTTCTCCAAGGCGCTCATGGACCGGGCCAGCGTGCCCACCGCGCGCAGCCGGACCTTCACCGACCTCGCCGCGGGCCTGGCCTACGTGGCGACGCACCCGGAGCCCCTGGTGGTGAAGGCCTCCGGACTGGCCGCGGGAAAGGGCGCCGTGGTGTGCCCGACCCGGCAGGATGCCCGGGAGACGCTGGCCGCCATGCTCGGCGAGGGGAAATTCGGCGACGCCGGGAAGGTCGTGGTCATCGAGGACTTCATGCCCGGCGAGGAGCTTTCGCTTCTCGCCATCACCAATGGCCACGGCATCGAGCTCCTCCCCGCGGCCCAGGATCACAAGCGGCTCAGCGAGGGCGACCAGGGCCCCAACACCGGCGGCATGGGGGCCTACGCCCCCGTGGCGCTCGCCACGCCGGCACTGCTCGAACGGGCGCGCCGCGAGGTGCTGGTTCCGACCCTGGCCCAGCTCGAGAAGGACGGCGCGCCGTACAATGGCGTGCTGTACGCCGGGCTGATGCTGGGCCCGGACGGCACCATGCGGGTGGTCGAATTCAACTGCCGCCTGGGAGACCCGGAGACCCAGGTAGTGCTGCCGCTGGTGGAGGGGGGCCTGCTCGACTGCCTTCAGAGCGTCGCGCGAGGCGCGGCGCCGACGCCGCTCCGGATCGGGAAGGGGTCCGCCGTGACCACGGTGCTTGCGGCGCGAGGGTACCCCGACAGCCCCGAGAAGGGCGCGGCCATCACCATCCCGCCATCCCTGCCTGACGGAGTGACGGTGTTCCATGCCGGCACGATGCGGGATGGGGACGGAACGCTCCGTGCCAGTGGAGGACGGGTGCTGAATGTGACGGCGGTGGCGCCGACCTTCCCCGAGGCCCAGCGCCGCAGTCGGGAGGTCGCGGAGGCGATCCACTTCGAGGGCAAGATCTTCCGCCGGGACATCGGCTGGCGGGAGGCGGCGCGGCGCGGGGTGTGACGCAGGTCCTAGGGCGGGGAGAGATCCGGCGACACCTTTCGCGCGTACAGCGTCGGTTGGCCCTTCCCCACCACGTCACTTCGGAGTTCCATCATGCGCCACCGGTCCCCACTCCCCGCCCTCTTCCTTGCCGCCGCGGTGGTGGCGGGCTGCGGCGGCGGTGACAGCAACGGTCCCGGCAACCAGCCCGCGGCGGACGTTTCCATTGTCCCGGGCGCGTTCAACAAGGGTTTCCAGGCCTACTCGCCCGACACCCTCACCATCAGCCTGGCGGCCAGCGGCACGGTGACCTGGCGCAACGATGACGGCGGGGTGGCCCACACCGTCACCGACACCACCGCAGCCGCCCTGTTCGACGTGGGCCTCACCGCCGCCAACAACGACACGGCCAGCTTCACCTTCACCGTGGCCGGCGAATACCCCTACAAGTGCACGATCCACACCGGCATGCGCGGCCTGATCATCGTCAATCCCTAGCCCGGGCCTGGGGCAATGACCAGCGGGGGCGCGGCATGCCGCGCCCCCGCTGCCATTTCCTTCCACCTGGCCCGCCCCCCTCCCCCATTCCCAATTAGTTGGGACACTCCCAATCGGATGGGAGCCATTGGGAGTTCGCAGGCTCCGCTCGGCCCCCGCACCAATCACCCAATGCATTGCGTTCCTTCGCGTTAGCCAACTGGCCCGATCCGCCCGGCGGCTGGCGCGCGCCCTGCCTTACTCCCCGGCACGTCCCGCGATGTCGCGCCGACTCACGCGTCCCGAACCGCCGAGGAGTGTATGCCGAACGCCGCCGCCGATGCCGCCCTGTTCGAGGAACTGCTGGTCCCCGTGCTGAATCCGGCGTACCGCGCCGCGCGCCACTTCACCGGCAACACCGCCGACGCCGAAGATGCGGTGCAGCAGGCCTCCCTGCTGGCCTGGCGGGCCTTCGGGAGCTTCCAGCCGGGGACCAACTTCCGGGCCTGGTTCCTCCGCATCGTCACCAACGTCTGCCGCTCGGAGTATCGCCGCACCCGGCGGGCGCCCCTCGGCCTTTCCCTCGACGATCCCGATGCGGGCGACGCGGTCATCGGCGCCGACCGGACGGCGGAGCTGAGCCCCGCCCCGGCCGACGTCGCCTTCATCAGCCGGCTCGACACCGAAGAGATCGCCGCGGCGATGGCGCGGCTGCCGGAAGAGTACCGGACGGTCTGCACCCTCTACTTCGTGGATGACCTGGCCTACCAGGAGATCGCCGAGATCGTGGGCCGGCCCATCGGGACCGTGCGCTCCCGCCTGCACCGCGGCCGGAAGCTGCTCATGCAGTCGCTGATGGCACTGGCGGTCGAGCGGGGCCTGGTGAGCGAGCCGGTGGGCGGGGTCGAGGACGAGGAAGAGGAACTGGAGTCGCTGGTGGCCTGAGGGAGCCTCAGGGGGCGCCCAGGGGCGACAGGTCAATGGCCCAGGCATCGGCCCGGAGGTCCCGGATATTCACGAGGGCAATCCCGCTGGCGGGGTGGACGTCCAGCACCTCGACGCCACGGGGGAAGACGGTGACCAGCTCGGGGGCACCGCCCGTGCGCGACAGGACTTGCAGGCGCCCCGGATCCATGAGATAGCGAGAGTTGCTGATGTAGAGCCGCTGGCCATCCGCGGACCAGGCGAGCGGCCGGTGATAGCCTGCCAGCAGGCGGCGTGGTGAGGCGCCGCCTCGGGCCACTTCGAACACCCCGCGGCCGCTCTGTCCGAAGTTCTCGAAGTAGGCCACCCGGCTCCCGTCCGGCGAGCCAACCGGCCAGAAGGTCCACCCCATCGAGTCCACGCCGGCGAGGGCGGCAGCCTCCCCACCGGCAAGCGGCACGGCGAGCACCGCGCGGTTTCCTTCCCGGGTGGCCAGCACCGTAGCAGGGTCGAGCCACCCGATGGTACTGCCGGCGCGGAATTGGCCGAGCACCCTCGCACCGGTGCCATCGATCGGAAAGAGCTCGACCCTGGGGTTGGCGAAACTGTCGGTCGTCGCGGCGGCGATGCGGGTCCCGTCTGGCGCCCACGCGATGTCGCGGATCGTCTGGCGGAACCCGAGGATCCGGTGCGCACCCCCCGACGCCGGCTGCAGCTCCAGGCTGGCCCCAGCCGAGAGTTGCCGGACATACGCGATGGTCTTCCCGTCAGGGGAGAGGCGACCGGCCTCGTAGAACGCCGACCCCATCGTCAGCAACCGCTCGCCCATCGCGGTATCCCGGCGGCCGAGCGACACCAGCGCCAGGTTGGACCAGCGGTCGCCACGCACATAGACCAGGCTGCGGCCATCCCCGGAAACCGAGAGCTGCTGGACGAAATCGGGCTGGATCGCGAGGCCGCTGGCGAGCCGCTCCGGCGGCCCGAGCGGTGTCGCGTCCTCCCCCAGCCGCAGGCGCATCAGGTCGGATAACGGTCCGACCCCACGGAGGAAGAAGAGACTCCGGCCGTCCGGCGCCCACGCCGGCGTGCCCAGGATGGCCGTGTCACGCGCCACCTCGACCGGGACCAGGTCCCGCCGCCGGACGACGAGGACGGCATAGCGCCGCTCGGCCGGGGTGGAGGTGGTGAACGCGACCGCCTCTCCGTCGGTTGTGATCGCCGGATCGCTCTGCCACAGGAACCCGCCGAGGCGCGCCACGGTGGTATCCCCGGTGGCCTGGTGGATGAACTCCAGCTGCCGGCTCCCGCGCTGCAGGACCGCGAGCCGGTCCCCGCTCGGGGAGAGGACGCCGACTGACTTGTTGGTGAGGGTGCGGTCGGCCCCGCCCAGGCGCGGCACGGTATGCAGCAGTGTACGGTCCGTGCTGTCCACGGCGAGGTAGCGGATCTCCGCCCCATCGGCCGACCAGGCGAGTCCCGCCAGTTCCCGGCCGGTCAGGAGGGTGAGCGGCTCCCCTCCCCGCAGGTCCGTCACCCGCAGCCGGTCACCATCGGCCTCCGCCGCCACGTAAGCCAGCAACTGTCCATCCGGGGAGAGGGCCGCGGACTTCAGGTTCCCCAGGAAGGTGAGCTGCCGCTGGCTCAGGGTGGGAAGCACTGCAGCCGAGCGTTCCCGGAGCCCCAGGTACGCGGCGCCCGCCAGGAGCAGGGCGGCGACGGCGGCCGCGGCAAGCCTCCGCCTTCCGGACGCCGCGGCCACCGGCGCCATCCCCACCGGCGTGATCCCGCTGGTCGGCGTGGCGAGCCCTTCGAGCGGCCCCTGCAGCTCCTCGATGCCGGCCCACCGCTCCGCCGGGCTCTTGGCCAGGCAGCGCATGAGGAGGGATGCCAGCGCGGGAGGCGTATCGGGGCGGTGGGTCTCGATCGGCGCGGGAGCCGAGAGCACCTGCGCCGTCAGGATCTCGTGCGGGGTATCTCCGTCGAACGGCGGCCGGCCGGCGAGCAACTCGTACCCGAGGATCCCGAAGGCGTACACGTCCACCCGGTGATCGAGCGCCGGATCCGCCGTGGCCTGTTCCGGCGCCATGTAGGCCGGTGTGCCCAGCGCCACGCCGCCGGTGAGGTTGCGGTCGGCGCTCAGCGCCTCGCTCACCGCCTTCGCCACCCCGAAGTCCGCCACCAGGGCGTGGCGCCCGGCGAGGAGGATGTTGTCCGGCTTGATGTCCCGGTGGATGATGCCCTTGCGGTGGGCATAGGCCAGCGCGTCGGCCACGTCGGCGAGGATGCGGAGCACGTCCCGCACCGGCAGCCGCCCCTCCCGCACCAGCCGGGCCCGCAGCGTCTCCCCTTCGATCAGCGGCATGACCAGGTAGAAGACGCCGTGAGTCTCCCCGGAGTCCAGGAGCGGGACGATGTGCGGATGCTGCAGCCGGGCGGCAATCTGGATCTCGCGATTGAACCGCTCCGCGGCGAGCGTCGCGACATAGTCGGGCAGCAGGACCTTGATCGCCACCGGTCGGCCGTGGCGCAGGTCGTCGGCGGCGAAGACCAGGGACATGCTCCCACCCCCCAGCGGCTGCCGGATGGTGTAGCGGTCTCCCAGGAACTCCTGCAGCTGTGCCGCGGTAATCGTCATCCGGTCCTCGGGAACCATTTCGGGGCCGCCGCACTTATCACAGGTTGTCCCTCCCGGGAGTCAGCATGCCGCCGAGCCATACCCTGATGCTTACGCCGCTGTCCTTCGGGGGCGGTAGTGTCCGAGAATCGCTCATCCAGGCGGTGCCGGCAAGGCTGCTGGACCGGCTGCCGCTGCCCGTCGCTCGCTGGGACCTCTCGCAGCCGCTCCCCCTTACCACGGACCCGGACACCCTGCTGGTCGAGCTGCAGACCCAGGCCAGGCTGGGGTACCTGAATGCCGCCGGGGGCAGGCTCGCCGGCGCCGCCATGGCGGGCAGCCTCATCGGCACCCGGCTGGGAGCGCTGACGATCGGTTCCCCCCGGCCGGAGTCCCTGCTGGTGCGGCGCTTTCTGGCCGGGGGAGGCAACCTCGCCGGGAGCACCATCCGGATCCGGACCGCGCTGGGCGACGAGAGAATCTACCGCGCCCATTGGGAAGGCGTCACCGAGGGTGGGCAGCTCAGCTCCATCTGGGTGATGCTGGAGCCGGAAGCGGAGCCGGCGGCGGTTCCGGCGCGGCCCCGGCTCCCGGTGGCCGAGGCGCCGGTCGGCATGGCGGGTGAGTTTCCCGAGTTCGTCGGCTCGAGCGCCGCGATACAGGCGGTGCTTCGGAAGATTGCCCAGGTCGCGGCGACGGACAGCACCGTGCTCATTCGCGGCGAGACCGGTACCGGGAAGGAACTGATTGCCCGCGCCATCCACGAGCGCAGCGGGCGCCGGGCGCGGCCGCTGGTGGCGCTCAACTGCGGCGCCATCGCCCCCGGCCTGGTGGAGAGTGAGTTGTTCGGCCACGAGAAGGGGGCATTCACGGGCGCCATCGCCCGCAAGATCGGCCGGTTCGAGCAGGCCGATGGGGGCACGCTCTTCCTCGACGAGATCGGCGACCTCCCGCCCGACCTCCAGGTCAAGCTGCTGCGGGTCCTGCAGGAAGGAGAGGTGGTGCGGGTCGGCGCCAGCCAGCCGGTGCGGGTCAACGTGCGGGTGGTCGCGGCCACGCACCGGGACCTCGCCGCCATGGTGCAGCGGGGGCAGTTCCGCCAGGACCTGTACTATCGGCTCAACGTCTTCCCGGTGGCGGTCCCGGCACTCCGGGACCGGGCGGCGGACATCCCGGACCTGGTGCGGCACTTCACGGCGCTCTACGCGGAGCGCCAGGGGAAGCGGATCGAGACCGTCCCCCCCGCGCTGCTCGAGCGGCTGGCGCGCTTTCCGTGGCCCGGCAACATCCGCGAGCTGGCGAACGTGATCGAGCGCTCGGTGATCGTGACGACCGGCGCCACCCTGCAGCTCGCCGAGTGGGCCACCGGGCAGACGACGCCGGTAGCGGCGGCCACCGCGGCCGTGGCGCCTCAGGCGCTGATGGAGGTCGAGCGGGAGCACATCCGCCGCACCCTGGAGGCCGCCGGATGGAAGGTGAGCGGCGCCGGGGGCGCGGCCGAGCGGCTGGGACTCAAGCCCACCACGCTCGAGGCGCGGATGAAGAAGCTCGGCGTTACCCGGCCGGCGTAGCTCCTCCACCGATGCGGGTAGATTCCCCGCCATGCCGGAATTGCCCGAGGTCGAGACCATGGTCCGCGGCGTGCGGCCGGCACTCGTCGGCCGCACCATCCTGCAGGCGACCCTGTCCCACACCGACATCCTCCGTGGCGTCACCCGCCCGAAGCTGCTCCAGGCGCTGACCGGCGCCACCGTCCGGGACGTCACCCGCCGGGCCAAGCATGGGGTGGTCCATCTCGATGCGTGGCGCTTCGTGCTGCAGCCCGGGATGACGGGGAATCTGCTGTATTACGACCGGCCGCTCACCGCCCCCGAGGCGAAGTACGCCGTGCTCCGCGCCCGGCTGGAGGGCGGCGGCGAGTTCGTCTTCCGGGACATCCGCCGCATCGGGACGCTGCTGCTGCTCAACGAGCGCGGCTGGCGAGCCTATGATGCGGCGCTGGGGCCCGAGCCGCTCGATCCGGCGCTCACGCCGGAACGGTTCCGCGCCGGCCTGGCCGGGTCGCGGCAGGCCATCAAGAAGGCGCTGATGGACCAGCGGCGGATCGTGGGCGTGGGGAACATCTACGCCAACGAGGCGCTGTTCTTTGCCGGCATCGATCCCTCGAAGCCGGCCAACCGGGTCCGGCCGGAGAGTTACGAGCGGCTCTTCCACGAGACCCGCCGCATCCTCGCCGCCGCGATCGACGCCGAGGGGACCACCTTCCGCGACTACCGCACGGGGACCGGCCAGCCGGGCAGCTTCCAGCTCGAGCTGATGGTGTACGAGCGGGAGGGCGAACCGTGCCGGGTCTGCGGCACGACCCTGGCCGGCACCCACGCCATCGACGCCCGCATCACCGTCTTCTGCCACCGTTGCCAGCGCTGAGGGATGTCGCCCGGTGGGACGGCGGTGGTGACCGGCCGGTGGGGAACGTCATTATGCTTGAACCGGGCCCCGAACCTCCCCGCACCCACTGACCCTTGGCCGCAACGCTTCGACTAGCCCTCCCCGCCGCGGACCTCACCGCGCTGCGTGACCGGGTGCGCCGCCTGGGCGAACCCCGGCCCGCGGTGTATCGCATGCTGGACCCGCACGGCCGGGTGATCTACGTGGGCAAGGCCAAGCGGCTGCGGCAGCGGCTGCTTTCGTATTTCCGGGCCAGCTACCCCGAGGACAAGGCCGCCCGGATCCTCCACGCCACGGCCGATCTGGCGTGGGACTACGTGCCCAGCGAGTTCGCCGCCCACCTGACCGAGCTGCGCCAGATCGCGCGCTGGCGGCCCCCGTTCAACTGGCACATGAACCGCGCCCGGCGCACCCTCTTCGTGAAGGTGTCGGGCGGGGCCGCGCCGCGGCTGGGTGTCGGGGGCGCCACCGGCCGCGAGGATCATCGCTGGTACGGCCCCTTCACCGGAGTGGCACGGGTGCGCGACGCGGTGCGCGCCCTCAACGACCTGCTGGGGCTGCGGGACTGCGCGCCGGCCATGCCGATCGTCTTCGCGGGACAGATGGACCTCTTCCGCCCGGCGCTGCAGGCGGCCTGCATGCGGCACGAGTTCGGCTTCTGCACCGGGCCCTGCGCCGGGCTGGTCACGGAGGCGGAGTACCGGCAGCGCGCCGAGACGGCGATCGGCTTCCTCGAGGGCCGCACCATCCAGCCGATCGACCGCACCGTACGGGAGATGCAGGCGGCGGCCGCGGCGGCGGAATTCGAGCGTGCCGCGAAATGGCGGGAGCGGTTCGAGCAGCTCGAGTGGCTGCTGGCCGCGACCCACCGCGCCCGGGCCGCGGTCGAGGCGCTCACCTTCGTGTACCGCGACCCGGGGACGTTCGGGGACGATCGCGCCTACATCATCCGGCACGGCATCGTGCGGGCGAGTTATCCCTGGCCGGCCACCCCGATCGAGCGGGAGGCGTTCCGCGGCGAGGTGCGCGACGAGCTGGGGCGCCCCGCGCCGGTGCCCGGCCCCCTGCCGTTCCAGCACCTCGACGAGATCCTGCTCCTGATGGCCTGGTTCCGCCGCCACCCCGACGCCTTCCGCCGGACCAGCCGGCTCGAGTCATGGCGGTAGCCCGGCGTGCCCTGGTCGCGGGGCTCTGCCTCGCCGCGCCGCTCGCGGCGCAGGGTCCCGACACAAGGGTGGAGCTCGACCGGTACCGCGCCGAGCTGGAGACGGTCCGCGACACCACCACCCTCCGCCGCCTGGTCCAGGCCCAGGAGCCCGGCCGGGCGGACAGCACGGTGGCCGCCGTGGGCTGGCTGCGCCGGGGCTTCACCCGGCTCCGCCTGGGACACGCGGGGGATGGCTGGAGCTTCGGGCGTGCGGCAGGCGACTTCACCACCGCGGCGGACCTGCGTCCCCGGTGGCCGGTGCCGTGGTACGGCGTCGCCCTCGCCCAGCAGGGCCGCGCCGAATGGCTGGCGGCGGACCGCACCAATCTCGGCTCGCGGGTGGGATACGGACCGCTCGCGGAGGCGCTCAGGGCCGCACGTCAGGCGCTCACGGTGGAGCCGGGCTACCTGCCGGCGCTGACCGTGATGGTGGACGCGGCGTCCCGCCTGCGGGACACCCAGGCGGTGAGCGCCGAGGTGGTGCCGGCCCTGGAGGGCGCCTGGCGGGCAGGCGTACGGGACTCCCAGCTGGTGCTGGCGCTCGCGCGGGTGGCGAGGACCAGCCCCATCGGCGCCCGGGGAGATTCCGCCCCCCCGCTCGATGAGCTGCTCAGGCTGGCCCCCGCCACGGCGCTCGCCGGCCACGAGCTGGCGTGGAGCGGCCTGGTTGCCGGGCGGCCGTGGGCCGATTCGCTCTACTATGCCGCCGCCGAGCGCCCGGATGCCGCCGGCACCATGGCATACCGCGAGGCGCTCCGCGCGGTGGCGGGGGACAGCCTGCTCGCCGGCTTTGACCGCGCAAGCGGCGCGGAACGGAGCGCGTGGCTCCGCACCTTCTGGAGCGATCTCGCCCGGCGGGACCTCCGCGACCCGGCGGAGCGCCTGACGGAGCACTACCGGCGGCTGGCGCATGCCGTGCAGGCGTTCGGGCTGCGGGTGAACCGCCGCTACTACGCCCCCAACAACATCTACCGCTCCAGCCAGGCGCAGTACGACGACCGCGGGGTGGTCTGGATCCGGCACGGTCCGCCGGATGACCGGATCCTCATCCCCCTCTTCGGGCTGCCGCCCCTGGAGACCTGGCGCTACCGCCGCGCCGACGGCGACCTGCTGCTCCACTTCCAGGCCGGCGGCTACAGCCAGGCGGCGGGCAGCCGGTCGCTCGACTTCGGCGGCGCGATCGACGACTACCGCCTCGTCCCCACGCTCTTCGACTGGATGTACCGCCAGAGCTCCGCCTATGACATGCTGCTCGGCTCGCGCTGCGCGCTGCATGAGCTGTACTGCAAGTACCTGACGTGGGGGCCGAACGGCGCGGCCCGGCTGGCGGCGGAGGAGCGGGGCCTGGTCACGGCCAGCGCGGTCATCGCCACCGGCAGCGACGCGATGGAGCGGCGCTTCGCCCGCGGGCTCGAAGCCCGCTCGGAGCTGTTCGCGGTCGGACGGGAGGGGGAACGGAGCCTGGTGCACGTCGCCTTCCAGATTCCGGTCCAGGTCACTGAAGTGGCCCGGCCCGGCGCCCGGCTCGCCACCGCGGTGCACCTCAGGGTCGCGGTGCTGGCGCCCGGGGGCGCGGTCGTCGGCTGGGTGGACACCACCACGGAGGCCAGCCTGCCCGAGGGCCGCCCAGGCCTGCTCGATGCCTTCGGCCGCGTCACGCTGACCGTCCCGCCGGGACGGTGGCGCTACCGGGTGGAGCTGTCGCTGCAGGACTCCATCGGACGGGTGTTCCCCACGGATTCGCTGCAGGTAGGAGACTTCGGCGGGCGCCGGCTCGCGCTGAGCGACCTGGTGCTGGGACGCCCCGGGATCGGCGCCCCCTGGGTGCCGGCACTGGGGGACACCGCCTACTTCACCCCCCGCGCCACCTGGGCCCGGGGGGACACGCTGACCCTCTACCATGAGCTGTACGGGCTGGCGGACCGCGAGGGCTACAATGCCCGGCTCTCGATCCGGCGGGGACGGAAGGTGGAGCTGGCCATCGGCTGGGAGGGCGAAGCAACCGGACCGGTGACCCGGGTCGGGCGGAATCTCTCCCTGTCCCGCCTGGCGCCCGGGGAGTACGAGCTGGCGCTCGAGGTCCGGGGCCCGGACGGATCCCGGAGCACCGCGCGGCGCCGGATCAGGATCACGGCGTGAGGCTGACGGGCGCCCAGAGGTCGGGGCGCCGCTCCACTTCGGTCGGGTGCTTCACCGCCGCCGCCGGCCAGGCGACCCACCCGTGCGGGTCGTCGTCGTACAGGCGCACCGACAGCCCCGCCAGCTCGGCGCCCCCCTGCTGGAAGTAGCCGGCGTCCAGCCGGAACTCGAGGCTCCACCCGCCGGCCTCACTCACCGAGCGCACCTCCCAGCCGCCCCCTTCCCGCTCCGGGCCAAGCCGCCAGTCGGGATCATCCCGCGGCATCCGCCACCGCCCCGCCTCGCCGCGCTGCACCACGCTGCTGTCGAGCACCCGCCGGAAGTACCACTGGAAGTCATCGTGCATCGGGCCGGCCGCCCGGTCGCCCCCTGTGTCGAGGCTGATGACGAGGTCATCCCCCCAGTAGAAGCTCGCATCGGGAATCAGGGCGGCGAGATAGACCTGCGGTCCATTGCGCCGGAGCCAGAGGCGCGCGATGCCCGCCGGCCGGACGATTTCCAGGGTGGGCACGCCGTACTCCGCCCCTGTCACCCTGCCGTCGAAGCTGGGGGTCCGGTCGGCGGGGAGCACCCGGACGGTATCGCCGGTCAGGGAGAGGAGGAGCAGCAACATGGGAGCCCCGGAGGTTACAGAACGAAACTTCCCGCGGCGGGCGACCGTCCTGCCGCCACCCTCTCACGGAGTTCAATATGCTGGTCCTGCTGCGGCGAACACTCCAGACCGCCGGCGCGGCGCTCCTGCTGCCCCTCGCCCTCTCGGGCCAGGCCCCCATGTCCGACGCCGACTACCTGGCGCTCGGCCGGAAGTACTTCGACTGGTTCATCGCCGCGGAGGCGGACAGCCTGCTCGCCCACATGAGCCCCGAGGCGCGGGAGGCCTCCGGCGGGGTGGACGGCGTCAACCGGGCGGTGACCGACTTCATCACGCGCGCCGGGCTGGAAACCGAGCTGGTTGAGGAGCGGATGACCCGCCGCCGCGGCAATCCGCAGTACTGGCGCGAGGCGCGGTACACCACCTTCGTCGAAGAGCCGCTGGTCTTCCGCTGGGTCTTCAACGACAAGGGCGAGATCCTGGGCATCGGCATGGGGCCCAAGAGCCGGGCCCCGGCACCGGATTCCACCGCCGCGGGGAGCTAGTCCTCGTCGGCTCCGGTGAGGGGCACCAGCCGGGCGCGAGGCGGCAGGCCGGCCTCGAGTTCCATGATCCCGACCGAGGCGGGGAGGTCGAACCGCCGGTGCCCCGCCCCGCCCGGATTCATGACCGTCCGGACCACGTCGATGGTGGTGAGCAGCGGGCGGTGGGTGTGCCCAAAGATGATGACGTCGGCCTCTGGCCAGCGGCGGTGCAGCGCCGCCGGTGCGGGGCTGCCGAGTTGGTCTCCGTGGGTCAGCACGATGTCGAGCCCTTCGATCCGCCGCTCCAGCACCTGGGGCACCCTGGCCCGGATTTCCGGGCCATCGCAGTTGCCGTATACCGCCAGCACCGGCGCGATGGCCTCGAGCTCGGTGAGCAGGTCCAGCGAGCCGATGTCGCCGGCGTGCAGGATCAGATCCACTTCGGCGAAGACGTCAAAGACCTCGGGCCGGAGCAGGCCGTGGGTGTCCGCGATGATGCCGAGGCGCACGGGCCCTAGCCCTGCCAGCGCGGCGCGATCTCGATTCCCAGCCCGAGCTGGTCCAGGACGCGCTGGACGATGAAATCCACCAGCTCGGGGATGCCCGCGGGACGATGGTAGAACCCCGGCGCGGCCGGGAGCACGATGGCGCCGGCCTCGGTGACCGCGGTGAGGTTGCGCAGGTGCACCAGGGAAAGCGGGGTCTCCCGCGGCACCAGGATCAGCTTGCGCCGCTCCTTGAGCGTCACGTCGGCCGCCCGCTCCACCAGCGAGCGGCTGGTTCCGTGGGCCACGGCCGCGACGGTGCCCATGGAACAGGGGCAGATCACCATCCCCGCCGTAGGGGCCGAGCCCGAGGCCGGCCGGGCGCCGCGGTCCTGGTCCGTGAACACCGTGACCGCCGCCCAGTCCCCGCCGGTGGCGGCGCGGAGCCCCGCCTCATCCGCGATGCCGGTCTCCTCCTGGAGCAGGCGCCAGCCGTGGCTCGATACGATGAGCCAGGTGGGCACCCGGTTCCGGACCAGCACCTCCACCAGGCGCACCGCGTAGGGCGCGCCGGAGGCGCCGGTGATGGCCAGCACGACGGGCAGCACGGATCAGCGTCCGCGGCGGTTGGCGGTCGGGTTCTTGGGCGGATGCCGCTCCGGCTGCGGCGGCGGCACCCGCGGCTGCATGGCGCCCTTCTCCGGCTTGGGCTTGCCGCGGCCGCGTTGCGGAATCAGGCTTTCTTTCGGTCGCTTGCTCATCGTGCCTCCGTTTGCGTTTCGCCACCGTGGGCGGGGACAAGCCCCGCCCCCACCCTGCGCTTCGATCCGGCAATCGCTCAATCGCCTAATCGCCTAATCGCCCAACCGCCCAACCGCCTACCCGCCCACCAATCGATCCACCAGCGCGAACACGAACACCGTCAGGCTCATCACCCCGTTCATGGTAAAGAACGCCGTGTCCAGCCGGGAGAGGTCGCCGGGCCGCACCAGCTGGTGCTCCCAGGCGAGGATCCCCGCCGCGGCGACCACGCCGGCAACGTACCAGGCGCCGAACCCCGCGCCCCAGCCAAACAGCGCCAGCGCGGGGATCGTCACCCCGTGAAGCACCTTGGCCAGGAGAATGCTGCGGGCCTGGCCCAGCCGCACCACCGCGCTCCGGAGCCCGGCGTCGCGATCGAAGCCCTCATCGGGGAGCGCGTAGAAGATGTCGAACCCCGCCACCCAGGTGGCCACGGCCACCGTCACGGCCACCAGCACCCACCAGGGTTCGCTCCAGCGCCCGGTCACCGCGAGGTACCCGCCCACCGGGGCGATCGCGAGGGAGAGGCCGAGCCAGAGGTGCGGCCACCAGGTGAAGCGCTTGCTCAGGCTGTAGAGCATGATCCAGCCCAGCGCCACCGGGCTCAGGTAGAAGCAGAGTGGATTGAGGAACCAGGCGGCAGCCAGGAAGAGCGTCCCCGCCACGAGCACCGAGCCCCAGGCCTGCCGCAGGGTCAGCCGGCCGCGGGGCAGTTCCCGGCCCTGGGTCCGGGGGTTCCGGGCATCGAAGCCGCGGTCCACGATCCGGTTGAACCCCATCGCGACCCAGCGGGCGGCGCTGAAGGCCACGACCACCACGGCCACCGTCTGCCACCGCACGCCGGCCTCGAGTGAAGCCGCCAGCACCCCGAGGAGCGCGAACGGCAGCGCAAAGAGGGTGTGCGGCAGCTTCACGAAGCTCGCGTACCTGGCGAACAGCGACTCCCCGGCGAGGGTCTGGCCTTCGGCGCTCACAGCCGGATCCCGAGCCTCGGCCACAGCTCGTCCACCCGGCGCTTCGTGGCCTCATCCATGGTGATGAGCGGCGGCCACTCGCGGGTGAAGCCCTCGTCCTTCCATTTCCGGGTGCCGTCGATCCCCATCTTGCTCCCGAAGCTGAAATGCTGGCTGGCGTGGTCCAGCACGTCCACCGGCCCCTTGGTGAAGCGCACGTCGCGCTCGGGGTCGATGTTGTTGAGCACGATCCACCAGGCCTCGTCCGGGTCCTGCACGTTCACGTCCTTGTCCACGATCACCAGCACCTTGGCCAGGGACATGAGTCCCGCGCCCCACAGGGCGTTCATCACCTTGAACGCCTGCCCGGGATACTGCTTGTCGATGGACACGAAGACCAGGTTGTGGAAGATGCCGTACGACGGCATGTGGTAGTCCACCACCTCCGGCGTGGTCAGGCGGAGCAGCGGCAGGAAGATCCGCTCCGTGGCGTGGCCCAGGAAGTAGTCCTCCATGGGCGGCCGGCCCACGAGGGTGGCGACGTACACCGGCCGCTTCCGCATGGTGACGGCGGTGACGTGCACCCGCGGGTAGAGATCGGCGAGGGAGTAGAAGCCGGTGTGGTCGCCGAAGGGGCCCTCCATGACCAGCGGCTCCGCCGGGTCGATGAACCCCTCGATCACGAACTCCGCCTCCGCCGGCACCTCGAGGTCGCAGGTGATGGCCTTCACCAGCTCCACCGGCGACTTCCGCAGGAACCCGGCGAAGATGAACTCGTCGATCGTCGGCGGCAGCGGCGCGGAGGCCGAATAGAGGCTGGCCGGGTCGGCGCCGACGGCGATGACGACCGGCATCTTCTCCCCCCGCGCGGCCAGCTCCCGCCAGTGGTGGGCCCCGACCTTGTGGCGCTGCCAGTGCATCGCGAGTTCGCGCTTCCCCTGCACCTGCACCCGGTACATCCCCACGTTGCGGATGCCGCGTGCCGGGTCCTCGGTGATCACCATCGGCAGCGTGATGTAGCGGCCGCCGTCCCCCGGCCAGGTCGTCAGGAACGGGAGCCGGTCGAGGTCGATCTCCTCCCCCTGCCAGACGACTTCCTGGCAGGCCCCGCGCCCGCCCCGGGTGCGGGGCGGGAACTTCGACGCTTCCGCCAGCTTCGGCAGCATGGACAGCTTCCCGAAGAGCCCGTCCGGCACCTTGAGGTTGAGCAGCTCGCTGATCCGGGCCCCGACCTCGTCCAGCCGTTCCACCCCGAGGCCGAGGCACATCCGGCGCATCGAGCCATAGAGGTTGATCGCGACCGGGTACTCGCTCGGGCGGCCATCCTCGAGCAGCGGCCGCTCGAACAGGAGCGCCGGCCCCCCGCCCGGGCTCTTCATGCAGCGATCGGCGATCTCGGCGATCTCCAGCCGGGTCCGCACCGGTTCCTTGATGCGCACCAGTTCGCCGATCTGGTCGATCGCGGCGATGTATTCCTGCAACGTGTCGAGGGTCATCGAGAGCTTTCCCGGCCGGTCATCCGCCGGCCCGCTCGCCAACATGAATCGCGCAGATTCCACCGAGGAGCAGCGTGTATTCCACACCGCGGAACCCGCTCTGTTCCATCAGCCGGGCCAGCGCCGGGGGCTCCGGAAAGGCGAGGACCGAGGCCGGGAGGTAGTCGTAGGCGTCCCGATGCTTCGACACCAGCCGCCCGACGAGGGGGAGCAGCCGGCGGAAATAGAAGAAATAGAGCCCCCGCATCGGCTGCCGCGGCGGGGTGGTGAATTCGAGGATGACCAGCCGCGCCCCGGGCTTGAGCACCCGCGCCGCCTCGGCCAGCCCCAGGTCCAGCTCGGCGAAGTTGCGGACCCCGAAGCCGACCGTGGCCCCGTCGAAGGTGGCGTCCGGAAACGGCAGCTCCAGGGCGTCCGCGTTGACCGGCTGGACCCGGGGCGACTTCTCCCGCCCCAATGCCAGCATGGGCAGGACGAAGTCAGCCCCGAGGACCCGCCCCCGGAACCCCGCCCGCTGCCCCAGTTCGGCGGCCAGATCGAGGGTGCCGGCGCAGAGATCGAGGTAGGTTCCCTCGGGGGAAGACTCCCAGCCCAGGCGGTTCACGGCCTGTCGCCGCCAGCGGCGGTCGATGTTGAGGCTGAGCAGGTGGTTGAGGAAGTCGTACCGGGGCGCGATCGCCGTAAACATCGCCCGGACGTAGGACCGCTTCTCCTGACCGCCAGAGAGCGGTAACTTCCTATCCGTGGCTAACATAGGCGCGCAATGTAGTCCGTGGAGCGGCGGCCGGGCAAGCCGCTGGAGCCCGAATGGCTGATCGTCCCGATCTCGTTTCAATGACGGACCAGGAGATCGTGGCCCTCGCCAGGGAGGGCCGCGAGGCCGCCTATCGGGAGCTGATCCGGCGCTACGAGCGGCCGGTCTTCTCGCTCATCCTCCGTATGGTGCGGGACCGTCAGCTGGCCGAGGACCTGGCGCAGGAGACCTTCATCAAGGCGCTCAACGCCATCGCCAGCTACCGCCCCGAGTTCAAGTTCTCGAGCTGGATCTTCAAGATCGCCAACAACGCGGCCATCGATCAGTTGCGCCGCCGCGAGGTGGATACCCTCTCGATTGACGGTGCGCCCAACGCCACCAGCGCCGATGACATCGAGGCCACCGCCCTGCAGGTGGGGGACAAGGGGGAAACCCCACTGGCCGAGCTCGAGGCCCGCGAACTGGGGACCCACATCGAGCGTGCCATTTCGCGACTGCGCCCCGAGTACCGCTCCTGCATCATGCTGCGGCACGTCGAGGGGCTCGCCTATGAGGAGATCGCCCAGCTGCTGGACCTGCCCCTCGGCACGGTCAAGACGTATATCCACCGTGCCCGGCATGAACTGCGGGACATGCTCGCGCACCTGCGCGACTGAAACCCCCCTTTCCGCGAGGCCGTACAGACCGCCGTATGATGGCAGAAGCCTTCCACCTCGGCCCCGAAGAGCTCGATCTCTACCTGGACGGGCGTCTCTCCGGAAACCGGACGTCCCACCTGGAAACGTGCGAGCAGTGCCGTACCGCCGCGGAGGAAACCCGCGAGGTCGTGGCCCAGCTCCGTGCCCTGCCTCGCCTCGCCCCCGGCGGCCACTTCGCCGACCTGATCATGGCGCGGGTGGGGCTGGCGGGGGCGGCCGCCCGGCGCGCCGAGGAGCATTTCACCGGCGAGGACCTCGACCTCTGGGTGCTGGGGACGCTGCCGGCGCCGCGTGAGGCGCACCTGCGGGAGTGCCCCGACTGCCAGGCCCTGGCGGATGCCGAGCGAGTGCTGGTCATGCGGCTGGAGGCGCTGCCGCTGTTCGATCCCCGGCCCGGATTCGCCGAGCGGGTCCTGGACGAGGTGGACCTCCCCGGCCTGTCGCTGATCGGATCGTGGCAGCGGTGGCGGCGTGGCGTCTCCCGCAATCCGCTGACGGTGGGCATGGCGGCGGGGATCGGCGGGCTGCTCGGCGGGTCCATCGCGGCCAGCGTGGCGTGGGCCTCCGGCAACCAGGATACAATCAGCGGCGCCGGCACCTGGGTCATGACCCATGCCCAAGCCCTCTTCTGGCAGGGGGTGGGCACCGCGAGCTTGCTGCTGGAACAGCAGTCCTGGTACCAGAGCGCCCGCGCCGGGCTCACCCCCGGGCGAATCGTCGCGGTGGGTGGCCTGGCCGTGGCGCTCTACGGAGCGGGTGTGCTGGCCCTGCGGCGGCTGCTTGCGCTTCCCGCGCCCGGACCGGCTCGTGCGCTGTCCTAGACTCCCCGCGATCGCCGCCGCCGCGCTGGCGCTGCTTCCCGGTCCGGTCGCCGCCAGCCCCGCAGAGAACGGCCCCTCCTGGAAGTCCCGCATCGAATTCATCAGCCAGTACCTCAGCACCGACCAGAGCCGGGTGGTGCGGGACCATGCCGTGTCCCTGGCCACCGGCGCCGCCAGCATCACGTTCACCTACGACGATGGTGGCCGGCTGGTGCTCGCGCTGGAGAACGGTGACCTGCGGGTGGATGGCCGGAGCGTGGGACGGGTCCCGGTCGGGGGCGCCCTCGAAGCGGCCTGGCTGTCCCTGATGCTCGAGGCATCCCGCAGCAACTCCGCCGCGATCCTGCAGCGGTTCCGGAACTGGGAGCCGACGGGCCTTTCCCGTGAGGAGTCCGCGTTCGCGCAGCTGCTGCGGGAGCAGGTGGATGGCCTGAGCGCGCCGCCAGCCCTCGCCCCCCCGCCCCAGGCGGTGGCGCCGGCCCAGCCGGGAGGGCTGACCATCAATCTCTCCGACCTGAGCAATCCGGCGCATCTCGCGCCGCTGCTGCGCTCGGCGGCCAGCCTCCGCGGCGATGCGCTCCGGATCACGATCCCCGGGGGACAGGCCCACCTCGGCCACTTCAGCATCGGCTCGGCGGAGCGCTACGCCGGGCACCTGCTCGTGGTGCGCGGCGACGCCGAGATCTTCGGCCGGGTAGAAGGCAACCTGGCGAGCGTCGAAGGCAACGTCCTGGTCCACCCGGGAGCGGTCATTACCGGCGACGTGCTCGCCGTGGCCGGCGAGGTCCGGGACCTCGGCGGCGACATCCTGGGCCAGATCCGTACCCTGGACGCTCCGCGCGAGGCGCCGGGCCGTCCCGCCGCCGTGCCGCCCCCCTCCGGCTGGATGCGGGCCGCGCGGAATGGGGCCGGGGTGGCGGGAGTGTTCCTCACCCTGATGCTGGTCGGGACCGGGCTGGTGCTGTTCGGGCGCCCGCCGCTCGAGGTCGTGAGCGATACCGTGATTCACTCCTTCAGCCGTTCCCTCCTCGTGGGCGTGCTGGGACAGGTGCTGCTGTTGCCGACGTTCGGCATGCTGGTGGTGGGGCTGATCCTGACCGTCGCGGGGGTGCTGCTGGTGCCGTTCGCAGTGGTGGTGTTCGCGCTGCTGCTGGTGGTGGCCGTGCTGGGCGGATTCCTGGCGGTGGCGCATGCGATGGGGGAGAAGCTCACCCGGCGGCAGCTGGCGCTGGGCCAGGCGGTCTCCGCCAACAGCTATCGCTACGTGACGATGGGCCTCGCTGGCGTGATGGCGCTCTGGCTGGCCTGGGTGGCCTTCGACTGGGTACCGGTGGCCGGCACGGTGATCTTCGCCACGGCGGCGCTCGTCACCTGGCTGCTGGGCACCGTGGGCTTCGGGGCGGCGCTGCTCTCGCGCGGGGGGCTCCGCGAGCACTTCGCCGGGCGCTTCATCTCTGCTGAATCGCTGACCGACGAGTACCTCTGGGCCACGCCCCAGTTCGGCGTCACCGCGGTCAAGCGCCCGCCGCGGGACGGCCGCACCCCGCCTCCGCTCTGACCGCCGGGCGGCGCCGTGGGCGCCGCCGGCCTACCCCAGCCGGGCCCGCACCCGGCCCCCCACGCCAAGGCCAAGCCGCCGCGCCGCGGAGCCGTCCCGGACCGCGATCTCCACCTGCCCCCCGGACCCGATGTAGGCGAGCAGGCCCCCGGTGGGGACGTCGCCGAAGGTGGTGCGGAGCGGGCCGATGACCAGCGATTCCGCCTCCAGCACCGCGTAGTCCGGCACGAACTCCGGCGTCAGGCTGGTGACCAGGTTGCCGTAGCGGTCCACGTAGATCACTTCCCCCACGACGACTTTGCCTTCATAGTGAGGCACGGCCGCGCTCAGCCGGCGCGGCAGGCCCAGGAACCGCTCTCCCAGCCCGGAGAGCGGCTCCCCGCGGGCCAGGCGGGCGGCGGCGGGGGCGAAGATGTCCCGGCCATGGAAGGTGGGCGCCGCCTGGGGCGGGGGCGCCAGCGTCACCGCCTCCACGGGGGCGCCGTGCATGACCCCGCTCCAGAGCCCGTTGTCGGGCCCCACGAAGCTGTGCTCCCGGGTACGGAAGGCGAGGGCCGCCCGGCTGGTTCCGACCCCCGGGTCCACCACCGCGAGGTGCACGGTCCCGGCCGGGAAGCGGTGCCAGCTGCGGTGGAGCACATAGGCGGCGGAAAGCAGGTCCCCCGGGTGGATTTCGTGAGTCAGGTCCACCAGGGTTGCCCCCGGGCAGAGGGTGAGCAAAACCCCCTTGATCTCGCCCACGTAGGAGTCGGTCGTCCCGTAGTCGGTCAGCAGCGTGATGATCGCCATGTCCCTAAGGTAGCCCCCGCCCGTCCCGGCGCGAGGCCGCCCCACGGAGCGACGATGTCCCCTGAACTGGGCAGCCTGCAGTCCGCGCTGGCCGGCCGCTACCTCATCGAGCGGGAGATCGGACGCGGGGGGATGGGCGTCGTCTTCCTCGGCCGCGACCTGGCACTGGAGCGCCCGGTGGCGATCAAGCTGCTGCCCTCCCACCTGGCCGGCATCCCGGAACTCCGGCTCCGTTTCCTGCAGGAGGCCCGCACCGCCGCCCGGCTGGCGCACCCCAACATTGTCCCGATCCACGCCGTCGAGGAGCATGGGGACTGCGCCTGCTTCGTCATGGGGTACATCCCCGGCGAGACCCTCGCGGACCGGGTGAAGGCCAACGGCCCCGAGGGTCCCGCCGCCGTCGCGCGGATGGTACAGGAGGTGGCCTGGGCGCTCGCGTACGCGCACCAGCAGGGAATCGTCCACCGGGACATCAAGCCGGCCAACATCCTCATCGAGCGGGGCACCGGCCGCGCCCTCGTCATGGATTTCGGGATCGCGCGGGTGCTGACCCAGGAGCCGATCACGCCGCCGGGGGAGCGGTTCGGCACCGCCCAGTACGCGAGCCCGGAGCAGGCCGCCGGCGAACCTGCCGATGGCCGGAGTGACCTGTACTCCCTGGGGGTCACCGCCTTCTACGCCCTCACCGGCCGCCTCCCCTTCGAGGGAGAGAGCGCCGCCGCTTTCCTCGCCCAGCACCTGACCATGCCGGCGCCGCCGGTGGCGAGCCTGGTGCCCGGGCTGCCCCGCCCGCTGGCCACCGCGGTGGACCGCTGCCTGGCAAAGGACCCCGCGGAACGGTTCGCCTCCGGCGAGGATCTCGCCGGCGCCCTCGCCGCCGGCGGCTCGCTGGCCCAGCCCACGCCGCCCCTCCTGGCGCGCCTGGTGCGGGAGACCGCCTCCTTCAGCGTGGACATGGCGGGCTACGGGACGCTGGCCGGCGTGGCGCTCATCGCCCAGATGATCACCGCCTCCCGTGACTTCCTGGGCTTCGGCCAGATCTACACCATCGGAATCGCGCTGGTGCTGCTCAGCCTGACGGCGCTCAAGGGACTCTCAATAACCCAGATGCTGCGCGAGGCCGCCCGCCAGGGCTGGACGGCGCGCGACATCCGGGAGGCGTTCCACGCCGAGGTGCAGGCCGAGGCGGCGGAGCAGCCGGCGCCACCCTCCCGGACGCGCAGCACGCTCCTCTATCTGGGTGGCGTGGCGGCGATGCTCGCGCTTTGGCTGGGCCCCCGCGAGGCGCTGATGTCCACCATCGAGGGACCCCTGGCCATCCTGGTGGAGCTGGTCGCGATGGTGACCCCGGTGGCGCTGGGCCGCTGGTTCGGCGCGCGGCTCGAGGCGCCCCGCGACGGCAAGCCCGGGCTGCTCCGCCGGGTCATGGCCCGCAAGGCCGAATGGTTCTTCCGGTTCTTCGGCCGCGGCGGGCGCCACCGGCTGCCGTCCGCGCTCCCCGACGAACGCCCCACCGAGATGCTGCTCGGCGACCAGGCGGCGGCCCTCTTCGCGGCGCTGCCGGAGCACGACCGGGCGCGGCTGGGAGAGGTCGGCAGCGTGATCGGCCGCCTGACGGAGCGCGCGGTCCTGCTGCGCACCCGGGAAGCGGACCTGGGATCCATGATGGCGTCGGTCGGGGGGCCGGGGATTCCGGCGCGGGAGTCGGTGCGGCAGGAACTGGACCGGGAACGACGGCTGGTGGCAGACGAGCTGGGAAAGACCCTGGCGGCGCTCGACACCCTGCGGCTGGACCTGCTCCGGCTCCGCGCGGGCACCGCCACGCCGGAAGGACTCACCGGCGCCCTGGAGGTGGTGCGCCGGGTGGGACTCGATGTGGACGCGCGGCTGGCCGCGCTGCGGGAGCTGGGCTAGCCGCGCAGGATCGGGAGCGCCAGCGAACGGCCCCCGGCGACTTCCACCAGCCGCTCGGCGATGGCCGTCAGCACCCGGGCCGCGGCGGACTCGGGGTCGGCCGCCACGATGGGCTTGCCGCGATCGGCGAGGTCCGCGATGCCGGGCTGGAGCGGCACGCTGCCGAGCAGCGGCACCTTGAGCTCCTCCGCCAGCCGCTGGCCGCCCCCCTCGCCGAACATCGCCAGTCGCACCCCGGTGGCGGGGTCGGTGTACGGCGCCATGTTTTCCACGATCCCCGCCACCGGCACGCTCACCTTCTCGAACATCCTGGCGCCGCGGAGCGCGTCCCCTACCGCCACCTCCTGCGGCGTGGTCACGATCACCGCCTGCGCCACCTGGCAGGATTGTGCCAGCGAGAGCTGCGCGTCGCCGGTGCCGGGAGGCAGGTCCACGATGAAGTAGTCGAGTTCCCCCCACTCCACGTCCCGCAGGAACTGCTGCACGATCTTCATGATGATCGGCCCGCGCCAGATGGCGGGCGCGTCCCGGTCCACCAGGAACCCCAGCGACATCAGCTTGACGCCGTAGGCCTGCAGCGGCTGGATCTTCCCCTGCACCACCGGCGGCTTCTCGAACACGCCGAACATCCGCGGGATGTTGGGGCCGTACACGTCGCCGTCCATCAACCCGACCCGCAGGCCCTTCCGGGCCAGCGCAACCGCGAGGTTGGCGGAGACGGTGGACTTTCCCACCCCGCCCTTGCCGGAGGACACCGCGATGATGCGGCCCAGGTTGGGATAGTCGGCGGCCGGGGCCGGGGGCGGGGCGCCGCCCGGGCCGGGGCCCGCCGGCGCACCAGGGGGGGCATGGGTAGAGGCCGCCGGCCCGCCCGGGTCCACCACGCTGATACGCAGCTCCTGCGGGTTCACGCCGTCGACCGCGCGGACCGCGGCGCGCGCCTCGCGCACCAGCGTCGCGGGGTCGTTGCGGGAGAGCAGGAACGTGAAGGACACCTTGCCGTCCTCCGTGACGGCGAGGTCGCGGATCATCCCGGCGGAGAAGAGGTCGTTTTCCAGCCGGGGGTTCCGGACCCGCGCCAGGGCGGCGGCGACGCGGGCGGACAGCGAATCGGTCATGCTAGATGGCCTCGACCTGGCGGACTTCCGGCACCAGCTGCCGGAGCCGGGTCTCGATGCCCTGCTTGAGGGTGATGGTGGAGGCGGAGCAGCCGTGGCAGGTGCCGCCGAGCCGGAGCAGGAGCAGCCCCTGCACCTCATCGAAGTCCACGACCTCGACGGTGCCGCGATGCGAACTGATATAGGGCCGAAGGGTGTCGAGGGTCTGTTCGATCCGCTCGAGGAGATCTGGACCCGAAGTAGGCGTAGTCATCTGGTGCGTCGCGTTCCTGGTTCGGGCCGCCCGGTCAGCGGCTGCCGTTCCCCGAAAGGTACTCACGCGCGGCTCCGAGCACCCGGGACTGCACCTCGGCCAGGGAGCCCTCCAGGGAGAGGCCGGAGGCCTTGGTATGCCCGCCGCCGCCGAACGGCTTGGCGAAGGCATTGACGTCCACCTCCCCCACGGAGCGGAGCGAGACCTTGACCCGGCCGGCGGCGATTTCCCGGAAGAGCAGCGCCATCCGCACCCCGGCGATGGTGCGCGGCACTTCCACGATGCCGTCCAGGTCGTCCGCGGTGGCACCCAGTCGCTCCAGGGCGCCCGGCGGCACGGTCACCCAGGCCAGGCCCGCGTCCGGCTCCACGACCATCGTCTGCAGCGTCTCCGCCAGCAGCCGGGCCCGGCCCTCGGGGGCATTGGCGTAGACGTCCAGGTAGATCTGCTCCGGATCGAGCCCGGTCTCGAGCAGCGCGGCCGCGGTGCGGAGCACCGAGGGCCGGGTGTTGCTGAAGCGGAACGCCCCGGTATCCGTGAGGATCGCGACGTACAGTGCCCGCGCCGCGACCGGCGTGAGCGGCCAGTCGTTGGCCAGCGCCAGCTGGAAGATCAGCTCCCCGGTGGCGGAGGCGTCCGGATCGACGTAGCGCGGCCCCTCGGGCAGGTGACCGGCGCTGGCATGGTGGTCCACGCAGGCGACCGGCACGCCCCGGTCCTGGACCGTCTGGCTCAGCATCCCGAGCCGGCCGACGTCCGAGATGTCGAGCACCAGGATCAGGTCCGCCTTGCGTAGTTCCTTCACCGCCTCGTGGCTCCGGTCCACGCCCGGGAGGCCGCCGAACAGGAAGTGATAGCGCTCCGGCGTCGGAGAGGGATTGGTCACCACGGCGTGGATGCCCTGGGCCTGGAGCAGGTGGGCCAGCCCCGCCTCGCTGCCGAGCCCGTCCCCGTCGGGATTGACGTGCGTGGTGATGCAGATGCGCTGGCCCGGCGTGAGCGCGGCGGCGAATGCCCGGGCCTGCCGGATGCGATCCGGCGAGAGGGACGGCGACATGGGGCGGGAAGGTAAGGCGGGGGCCCCGGAGGGCCAAGGGTTGGGGGGCCAAGGCATGCCTTGGCCCCCCAGGTCCCGTGCGGGCGGCTCCCTACCGGGTGTTCAGCTTGGAATGACTGCGGCCATAGAGGAAGTAGATGGCCAGGCCCAGCGCCATCCAGATCCCCAGCCGGAGCCAGGTATCCACCGGCAGCCCGTACATCATGTAGCCGCAGATCAGGATGCCCAGGATCGGCACGAGCGGGACCAGCGGTGTCCGGAAGGGCCGGTGCAGGCCCGGCTGGACCCGCCGCAGGACGATGATGCCGCCGCAGACGATCACGAACGCCAGCAGGGTGCCGATCGAGACCAGCTCGCCCAGGAGGCCGATCGGGAAGATCCCCGCGATCACCGCCGCCACGAGGCCGGTGATGATGGTGGAGATGTACGGGGTCTTGAAGGTGGGGTGGACCTTGCCGAAGACCGCGGGCAGCAGGCCGTCCCGGGCCATCGAGTAGAAGATCCGCGGCTGGCCCATGAGCATCACCAGCACCACCGAGGCCAGGCCCGAGATGGCGCCGATATTGATCAGGTAGCCCAGCCACTTGAGGCTCGGGCCGGCCTTCTCGATGGCCACGAACACCGGGTGCGGCACGTTGAGCTCGGTGTAGTGCGCGATGCCCGTCATCACCAGCGCCATCAGGATGTAGAGCACGGTGCAGACCGCGAGCGAGCCCAGGATGCCGATGGGCAGGTCCTTCTGCGGGTTCTTCGCTTCCTGCGCCGCCGTGGACACCGCGTCGAAGCCGATATAGGCGAAGAAGATCACCCCGGCGCCGCGGAGCACGCCGCTCCAGCCGAACTTGCCGAACTCCCCGGTGTTCTCCGGGATGAACGGGGTCCAGTTGGCGGTGTTGACGTACTGGAAGCCGAAGCCGATCACCAGCAGGACGATGGCCACCTTCACGTACACGATGATGTTGTTGAACCGGGCCGATTCCCGGATCCCCACCACCAGCAGCGCGGTGAGGACCAGGATCAGGACCATCGCCGGCACGTTCACGATGCCGTGGATGATCGAGAAGCCCTTCGACACGCAGTCGGCGATCGCGATCGGCGTCCGGCTCACCGCGTCGATGGCCACGCCGCCGCTGGCGGGATCCACGCAGATCTGCGACGGCACCAGGGTGTGGGTCCCCTCCACCCCGAACGGCGCCCCGGTGTACTCCGGCGGCAGGGTGATGCCCAGTTCGGTCATGAATGCCGTGAAGTAGCCCGACCACCCCACCGCGACGGTCGAGGCGGCGAACAGGTACTCGAGGATCAGGTCCCAGCCGATGATCCAGGCGACGAACTCGCCCAGGGTGGCGTAGCCGTAGGTGTACGCGCTCCCGGCCACCGGGATCATGGACGCGAACTCGGCGTAGCACAGGCCGGCGAAGAGGCAGCCCGCGCCGGCCAGCACGAACGACAGCACGATGCCCGGGCCGGCGTAGTTGGCCGCCGCGGTGCCCGTGAGCACGAAGATGCCGGCGCCGATGATCGCGCCGATCCCGAGCAGGACCAGGTTGGTGGCGGTCAGCGCCCGCCGGAGGCCGCCATCGCCCTCCTCGGGCATCAGCTCGGCGAGGGACTTGGTGCGGAAGAGGGACATGTACGACTCCCAGGGGAGAGTAACGGAGTGAGTGCCGCCTACAGCGAGTCGCCCCCGGCCGCGCGCGGCCGGGTCACAACGACGTGCCCGGCGGCGGGAGGCGGTCGTCGTCGACGTCCGCCTTGAGCAGCCGGTAGAAACACCATCCCGTCAGCCCGAGCACGAAGGCCCAGGCGAACACCATGAACGCCAGCGCCCTGTCGGTCACAGGGGCCTCCCTTCCGCCGCGCGGCGGCGCCAGGCCAGCCGGATCAGCCACAGCTGCAGGACAAAGAGCGCCGCCATCACCCCCCGCGACGCCCAGCGCACCGCCACCTCCTCCGGCGCCCGGCCCCGCATCAGCAGCGTCGGGATCGCCTCCTGCACCGTCCACCACCCCATCAGCACCAGCAGGAAGAACGGCGTGACCCAGGTCAGCACGAAGCGGAGCAGCCGGGGCGGCAGATACATCCGCGCGCCCTGGCGGATCTCCGCCACGGCGTTGTCCGGCCCGAACAGCCAGACGAACACGATCACCTCGAGCAGGGCGCACACCACCAGGCCGAAGGTGCCCGCCCAGTAGTCCCACTCGTCGAGGAAGCCGCGCTGATAGTACAGGATGTGCAGCGCGCCGAGCGTCACCGCCAGGGTGGCGATCACGGCGACCGATTTCTGCCGCCGCCAGCCGAAGTTCTCCTCCATGAAGGAGAGCGCGGGGGTGGCCATGGCGACCGACGACGTGATGCCGGCAAAGAACAACAGCCCGAACCACATCACCCCCGCCGCGGTGGCCACCCAGGCGCCCCCGGGCAGCTGATTGAAGACCAGCGGCATGGAGATGAAACCCAGGTCGAACCCGCCGCCCTGCGCGATCGTCACCGCGGCGCCGACCCCGAAGAAGGTGACCACCGCCGGGATGGCGAGCGACCCGCCCAGCACCACCTCCGCGGTCTCGTTGGTGGCCGCGGTGGCCAGCCCCGAGAGCGCGATGTCATCGTGCTTCCGGAGGTAGGAGGCGTACGCCGAGAGGGTGCCCATCCCCACCGACAGGGTGAAGAAGATCTGGCCCGCGGCGGCCAGCCAGACCGAGGGCCGCGCCAGCGCCGCCCAGTCCGGGGTGTACATGAAGTTGAGCCCTTCCCAGGGCGAGGCGGCCGCGGGTGGCAGCGTGAGCACCCGGATGACCAGCAGCGCCGCGAACAGGAACAGGATCGGCATTCCGATCTTGGCCAGCCGCTCGATGCCGGCCGAGATCCCCTTGCTGACGACGAAGAAGTTGAGTCCCAGGGTCGCCGCGAAGAACAGGAACGGCACCCAGACGGCATGGACGGAGGGATCGCTCAGGTTCTGGTAGCTGTACAGGAACTGCTTCATTCCCTGCTCGTCCAGGCCGCGCATCGATCCGGCCACCGAGAAGAAGGTCCAGGCCAGGGTCCAGGACTCGATGTAGCAGTAGTAGATGAGCACGATCAGCGTGTTGAACAGCCCCATCACGCCGAGGTACTTCGCCACCGGGTGCTTCCACAGGGTGCTGAACTGGCCCGGCAGCGAGCCGTGGCCCGCCTGGCCCCCGCGCCGCCCGATCCCCCACTCCACCCACATGAGCGGGATGCCCACCAGGAGGAGGGCGATGAAATAGGGGATCATGAAGGTGCCGCCGCCATTGGCGACCGCCTGCCGCGGGAAGCGGAGGAAGTTGCCCAGGCCGACGGCGTTGCCGGCCATGGCGAGGATCAGTCCGAGGCGCGAGCCCCACTGCTCGCGGGAGGGGGATTCTGGCAAGGGCGCCGGACGGTGAAGGGTAAGGGGGCACGCGCCGCTCCCGGACCGGGGGGGGCGCACCACGGCGCGCCCGCCCCGGCCGGTCCGGCGAATCAGACGTTGTAGTTCGGTGCTTCGCGCGTGATCGTGACGTCGTGCGGGTGCGACTCGCGGAGGCCGGCGCTGGTGATCTGCACCAGCTCCACCTCCTGACGGAGCTGGTCCACCGTGGCCACGCCGCAGTAGCCCATGCCGCTTCGGAGCCCGCCGACCACCTGGAACAGCACGTCCCCGGCGGGGCCCTTGTAGGGGACGCGTCCCTCGATCCCTTCCGGCACCATCTTGGAGCTGGAGAGCTCCCCCTCCTGGAAGTACCGGTCGGCGGAACCTTCCTGCATCGCGGCCAGGCTGCCCATGCCGCGGATGGACTTGAACCGCCGCCCCTCGGCCAGGATGGATTCGCCGGGGCTCTCATCGGTGCCCGCGAGCATCGAGCCCATCATCACCGAGCTGGCCCCGGCCGCGAGCGCCTTGACCACGTCGCCCGAGTACTTGATGCCGCCGTCCGCGATGACCGGCACGTCCCCCGCGCCACGCACCGCGTCCATCACCGCGGTGACCTGCGGCACCCCGACGCCGGTGACCACGCGGGTGGTGCAGATGCTGCCGGGCCCCACGCCTACCTTGACCGCGTCCACCCCGCGCCGCACCAGCTCCCGCGCTCCCGCCTCGGTGGCCACGTTGCCGGCGATCAGCTGCACCCCGGGAAACGCCTCCCGGAGGAGCGCCACGGTGGTGAGCACCCCATCGCTGTGGCCGTGCGCCGAATCCACCACCAGCGCGTCGACCCCGGCGTCCACCAGGGCCCGGGCCCGCGCCTTTGCTTCCGGCGTGCCCCCCACGGCCGCCGCCACCCGCAGCCGGCCATGCGTGTCCTTGTTGGCGTCGGGGTGGTGCTTCCGCTTGAAGATGTCCTTGACCGTGATCAGTCCCTTGAGCCGGCCCTCGCCGTCCACCACCGGCAGCTTCTCGATCCGGTGCCGGGCCAGGATCCGCTCCGCCTCATCGAGGTTGGTGCCGACCGGCGCCGTCACCAGCCGTTCCTTGGTCATGACTTCGCGAATCGGCTGGTCCAGGTTTCGCTCGAACTGCAGGTCCCGGTTGGTGATGATCCCGACCAGCCGGCCCTCCCCGTCCACGATCGGAACGCCGGAAATCCGGAACTTGGCCATCAGCCCCGCGGCCTCGCGCAGCGGCCGGTCCGGGGCCAGGGTGATCGGATTCATGATCATCCCGCTCTCACTGCGCTTCACCCGGTCCACCTCGGCCGCCTGCTTCTCGACCGACATGTTCTTGTGCAGCACGCCGATGCCGCCCGCCCGGGCCATCGCGATGGCCATTTCCGCCTCGGTGACGGTGTCCATCGCGGCGGACACCAGCGGGATGTTCAGGGGGATGAGGCGGGTCAGGCGGCTCTGCACCGAAACCTGACGGGGATGGACCGTGGAGTGGCGCGGGACGAGCAGGACGTCGTCGAAGGTGAGCGCCAGTCCGGGACGGATCGGGCTCATGCGCGGCGGCCTCGGGAGCTGTTCGGGTGTTCCATCCTTGAAGTTACGGCGCCGAACCGAGGGGGCGCAAGGTGAGGACTCAGCCCCGCGCTCCCCGGCGCCACAGCAGGTAGACCGGCACCCCGAGCGCCACCACGATCAGGCCCGGCCAGGTATAGAGCGGCTTCTTGAGCAGCAGGATCCCCATCAGCGCCAGCACGGCCACCAGATACACGCCGGGCAGCACGGGGTACCCGAAGGCCTTCACCGGACGCGGCAGATCGGGCTGGGTGCGGCGCAACCGGAACAGCGCCAGCACGGTGAAGAAGTAGAACAGCAGCGAGGCGAAGATCACGTAGTCGAGCAGGTTGCCGTAACTACCGCTCAGGCAGAGCACCATGGCCCAGAGCGCCTGGGCGCCCAGCCCGAAGACCGGCGTCTTGCGACCGGGGTGCAGCACTCCCGCCCGGGCGAAGAACAGGCCATCCCGCGCCATGGCGAAGTAGACCCGCGGCCCCGCCAGGGTCAGGCCGTTCACGCAGCCGAAGGTGGAGAGCATGATCGCCACCGCCATGAACGCCGCGCCCGCCGGCCCGAAGAACACCTCCGCCGCCGCGGTCCCCACCCGGTCCTCCACCGCGTACTGGATGCCGCGTGCCGCCGCGCCCACCCCATCCGGGTCGCCGGCAAAGGGGAGCAGGTGCAGGTAGGCGACATTGGCCAGCAGGTAGATCACCGACACCAGCGCCGTGCCGACGCCGAGCGCGAGCGGCAGGTTGCGCTTCGGGTCCCGCACCTCGGCGGCGGCGAAGGTGACGTTGTTCCAGGCGTCGGCCGAGAAGAGCGAGCCAACCATCGCCGCGCCGAACAGCGGCACCAGCGCCAGCGACCACTCCCCCGTCCCCCAGAAGCTGGCCGTGTTGCCCTGCCAGGCCTCCGAGCCGCGCATCAGGACCAGGCCGCAGAAGATGAGCACCGCGAACGCCGCCACCTTCGCGATCGCGAAGACCGTCTGCACCCGCGCACCGAGGGCCACGCCGTAGGCGTTCACCACCGTCAGGACCAGCACCACCCCGAGCGCCACCAGCCGCTGCCAGGACAGCCCGAGTTCGATGGTGCCCCCGGGCATCGAGAGCTGACCGAGCGAGAGGAAGATGTCCGGCGTCACCCCCGGGAGGAGCACGCCGAGGAACTTGCCGAAGGCCACCGCCACGGCGGCGATGGTGCCGGTCTGGATCACGGTGAAGAGCGTCCAGCCGAACAGGAACCCGACCAGCGGCGAGAGCCCGTCCCGCAGGAAGACGTACTGCCCCCCCGCCGTGGGCATCATCGCCGCCAGCTCGGCGTAGGCCAGCGCGCCCATGACGGTCATGAGCCCGGTGACCAGCCACACGAGGAGCAGCGCTCCCGGCCCCCAGGCACCCAGCTGCCGGCCGATGTCCGCGGACACGATGAAGATGCCGGACCCGATCATGGTCCCCACCACCAGGCTGATGGCGGCGACGGGACCGATGCCGGTGATGAAGGAGGAGGAGGAGGAGGAGGAGGCGGGGCTGGCGGATGCGGGGGGGTTCGTCATCCGGGTGTCGCGGGGGGAGTGGGAGGAGCGGGGGTTTCGGGCTTGGGTGTGGCACTGCCCGCCACCTTCACCGCTTCATCCACCACGGCCTGGCCCGCGGCGGCCAGTCCCTTCATGATGCGGCCCGCGCTGTCCATCACGGTGGCGGTGCCGCTGATGGCCTGCACCGGGAGCCGCGCCGCCCGCATGGTGTCCTCGACCGTCTCGGTGATCTTGGCGAGGATTCCGCCCGGCGCCGAGCGCTGGGCGTACTTGCTTTCCAGGAACTCGATGTAGTCGAGGATCTGGTAGGCCCGTTCATCCGGCAGGGTCTCGAGCTTCCGGAGCAGCCGTTGCCGCAGCAGGTCGTTCATGATGCCCTCCCGCCCTTCCGCCTCATGGGGCCGGCGCCTGGACCACGTCCACCAGTTCCAGCACCGGCGTGGGCAGATACTTGGTCGTGGTGGACCGGATCGTTCCCCGGACCGTGAATTCCTTGAGCGCGGGGAACCCCTCGAACCGGACCACCGCGCTCGCCGGCACTACGACGTACACGAATCCAGGTTCCGGCAGCGGGCCGCGGGTCAGCAGATAGGTCTGCCCGAGGGGAATCTCCGGCCGCAGTTCATCGGCCTTCTGGATGGCGACGAACTGGAGCCGCCACTCGATCACCTGCCCGATGTAGCGCGACGGGTTGGCCCGGACTTCGGCCTGGCTCACGCCGCGGAGCACCCGGTCGTCCATGCCCCGCACCACGCTGTCCGGCACCCACAGCTCGAGCTGCACCCGGGTCCAGCCGCCGGACCGGGCCACCACCCGCCCCGTCACCCCGGAGTCCACGCTTCCCGCCGGGGGCCCGCCGCTCGACACGGCGAGCGGGGACGTCCGGGTAACGACCACCTGGTCCGGACCGCTGGTGACAGGCGCCGCAGCGGCGGGCAGGGCCTTCTGGTCGATCCAGGCGCTGCGCTTCACCCTCGTCCAGCTGCCGCGCGCCTCGCCCTTGAGGAAGCCGACATTGGCCGAGAGCCTGGCGGTCACGCTGCCGTCCGGAGTCTGCCGGAGCTGGGTGCCATTCCGCTTGACCACCGCGTCGAAACCGTCGCGCGCAAACGGCCCGAGCGCGCTGGTGGGCACCCAGCCCTCGAACGCCACTTCCACCTGGCCGCCGGAACTCTTGCCCGGCCGCACTTCGGCCCCGGGCAGGAGGGTGCCAAGCGCCGCGCCCCGGGGCGCCTTGGCGAAGCGGGCTTCCTGGGTGAGCGTGAGCGGGGCCTGACCGGCGGCGGGCACGACGTGGTGCACCAGGAGGGCCAGCAGCAAGGCTGGTAGGACCCAACGGCGCGGGCTAGATTCTTGCGCGGCTTGCACGCCTTCGATTGTAGAGACGCCGGAGAGTCATGTCAAACACGCGCGCCCAGTCGGGCCCGGTGGCGCTGATCGTCCTGGACGGCTGGGGGTATCGCGAGGCCCGCGAGGGCAACGCGATCGAACTCGGGCACACGCCCGTCTGGCACGGACTCTGGGCCAGCCAGCCGCGCACCCTGCTGCAGGCGAGCGGACTCGCGGTGGGTCTCCCCGAGGGCCAGATGGGGAACTCCGAGGTCGGCCACCTGAACCTCGGCGCCGGCCGGGTGGTGCCGCAGGACCTCGTCCGCATCTCGCAGAGCATCCGCTCCGGCGCCTTCTACCAGCTGGAGCCCCTCACCGCGCTCTGCGCGGCGCTGCGCCGGAGCGGGGGCACCCTGCACCTGGTGGGCCTGCTGGGCCCCGGCGGGGTGCACGCGATCGACCAGCACCTGCTGGCCTGCCTCGAGCTGGGTGTGCGGCTGGAGGTCCCCCGCATCGCGGTGCACGGCTTCCTTGACGGCCGCGACACCCTTCCGACCATCGGCGCGCAGGTGGTGGGCCAGCTGCAGGCGGACATCGCCCGCCTCGCGCCGGGCCGGGCCCGGATCGCGTCGCTGGTGGGCCGGTACTTCGGCATGGACCGCGACCGCCGGTGGGAGCGGACCCGGCTGGCCTACGACGCGATGGTCCGCGGCATCGGGCTGGCCGCCACCGATCCCGTCGCGGCGGTGCGGGCCGCCCTCGCCCGCGGGGAAACCGACGAGTTCGTGAAGCCGATCGTCCTCACCGAGGGCGGCGCGCCCGTCGCCCCCCTCCGGGACGGGGACGGCGTCTTCTGCTTCAACTACCGCAGCGACCGGATGCGGCAGATCGTCCGGGCGCTGATGATCGAGGGGTTCGACGGCTTCGACGTGCGGGACCGGCCGCGGCTCGCGATGGTCACCATGACGCAGTACGACCGCACCTTCCCGGTGCCCCAGGCCTTTCCCCCGTTCAGCATGGCCCGGATCGTCGCCGAGGTCCTCGCCGACCAGGGCCGCACCCAGCTGCGCACCGCGGAAACGGAGAAGTACCCGCACGTCACCTACTTCTTCAACGGCGGCTACGAGCCGCCGTACAAGGGCGAGGAACGGGCCCTGGTCCCGTCCCAGAAGGTCGCGACCTACGACCTCGCACCGGAGATGAGCGCCGCCGGCATCACCGACCAGCTGGTGGGCGCGCTGGACCGGAAGAGCCACGATTTCATGCTCTGCAACTTCGCCAACGCGGACATGGTGGGCCACACGGGCGTGCTCCCCGCGGTGCTGAAGGCGGTGGAGACGGTGGACGCCTGCCTGGGCCGGATCCTCGCGGCCGCCGAGCGGGCCAACGCCACCCTGCTGGTGACCGCGGACCATGGCAACTGCGAGCTGATGATCGATCCCGAGACCGGTGGCGCCCACACCGCCCACACCACCAACCCGGTCCCGCTGGTCGCGGTGCGGGGCGGCGCGGGCGCGTTGCGCTCCGGCGGTGCGCTCTGCGACGTCGGGCCCACGGTCCTGCGGCTGCTGGGCATCGAGCCGCCGCCGGAGATGACCGGCCGCGACCTGCGGCAGGGCTGACCGGCCCCGCCCCACATGGCGCCTCCCGCCGCGCGCGCTTACCCTTCGCCCATGCGATCCACTTTTTGCGGCGCGGGCCTCGGCCTGGCCCTCCTCCTGGCCGCGCCGCTCGGGGCCCAGGTCGGGCACGCCCCCGGCAGCTCCCCCTACCGTGACATCTTCCCCGGCAAGTCCATCACCGCGGTCGTGGGCGACATCGGCGGCGACGGCGGCCGGATCGGCGTGGGTCCGCACAACGGGCGGTCCTACGGGCTGCGCTTCGACATCCGGATCGGCGCGCCGGTACACTTCGCCGTCACCGTCGCCAAGGCCGACGTCGAGCGCTTCGTGGTCAGCGCCGATGACAGCGTGGCCTCCCGGAAGAAGGGGCCGGTGGACCAGGGGCTGACGATGTTCGAGGGGGCGATGCAGCTCAATGTCACGGGCAAGAAGACCTGGCACCGGCTGGCGCCGTTCATCGGCATGTCGGTCGGGTATGTGGACGGCGGGGGCCTCCCCGCCGGCGCGCCCGCGGACTCGAGCGGCTACAACTTCGGCGGCAAGTTCTACCTCTCGCCCGCGGCGGGGGTCCGGGTGTTCCTGGGGAACCACCTGCACCTGCGGTTCGAGGCCCGGCAGCTTTTCTGGAAGCTGAGCTACCCCATCTCCTATACCATCGAACCGGCGGCCGAGCCTTCCACCGATCCCGACAACCCGAACGCCGTGCTGCCCAACGGAAAGCGGGACGAATGGTCGGGCGGCCGCGAGCTGCGGGTCGGGCTGGGGTTCGCCTTCTAGGTCATGCGCCACGCGCTCACCCGGACCGTCGGCTTCCGGGCCGAACACCACTTCGGCCTGCCGGGGCTGAGCGCGGCGGAGAACCTGGCCCGCTTCGGGCCCGTCACCCGCGCCCATGCGCATGACTTCCGCTGCGCCGTGACCGTGGAGGGCCCCCTCGATGCGGCGAGCGGCATGCTGCTCGACCTCGCGGCGCTGGACCGGCTCCTCGCCGAGGAGATCGGCCGACTGGAGGGCGGCGACCTCAATCGCGACATCCCTCCCTTTGCCGCGGGGCAGCAGCCGACCTGTGAGGCGCTGGCGGCCTGGATTTTCGGCCGGATCGAGCCCCGGCTCCCGGCCGGGATCCGCCTGGCCCGGGTCCGGGTCGCCGAGGACGCGACGCTCGCCGCCGAGTGTCGCGCCGAGCGCTGAGGCGCGCGCGCGCCGCGCCCGGGTGTGCGGCCTGACGCGGTGACCGCCGTCTCCTCCCCCGCCAGCGCAGTGCCTGAACCACCTCCGATCCGGAAGCGTCCATGACTGACGACCGGGCCCGCCTGGGACCGATCCTCCGGGCGGCGCGTACTATCGCGGTCGTCGGCCTCTCGCCCGATCCGGCCCGGCCCAGCCACGGGGTCGCCGGTTTCCTGCAGCGGGCCGGCTATCGCATCCTGCCGGTCCGGCCCGGGGGCGCCACCGTGCTGGGCGAGCGCTCCTTCGATACCCTCACGGACGCCGTCCGGGCAGAGGGGCCGGTGGACATCGTGAACATCTTCCGCCGCCCGGACGCGGTGCCCGCGCTCCTGCCGGCCCTGCTCGCGGCCCGTCCCAAACTGGTGTGGATGCAGCTCGGGGTGCATGATGTGCCGACACGGGACGCGCTGGAAGCGGCCGGGATCCCGGTCGTCATGGACCGGTGCCTCATGGTGGAGCTTCCCCGGCTGGTGAGCGAGTGATGCGGCGATTGTTCCTGCGGAGTGCCCTCTGCGGCCTGCTGGCCCCGGCCGCGCTCGCCGGCCAGGCGACGGCGGACCAGGCCCGCCTCATGTTCACTGTCGGCTTCGGCCAGACCTCGGGCGGGGGCACCCTGTGGAGCGTCGGGCGCCAGCCCTTCCAGATCAGCTCGAGCGTCGTCGACACCCTCTCGGTGAGCCGCAATTTCCGCCGCAGCCTCGACGTCATGTTCTCCGGCACCTACTTCCCCAACGACAACCTCGGCTTTTCGGTGGAGGCGCAGCTGCTCGGCCTCGCCACCGAGGACGAGTGCTCGATCCGGTCCACCCTGGGCTCCACCGAGACCCAGCAGCTCTGCCGCAGCATCCGGCGCAGCGAGCGCAGCGCCTCGGCCGCGGCGCTCTCCGCCGGGCTGGTCTACCGGATCGGCAGCCGGCAGCCGCTGCACCCCTTCGTGCGGGCCAACGCCGGGTTCGTGGTGAGCCAGCAGAGCTTCCTCAAGACCACGGGCCGGATCGAGACCGACAGCGCCGGCATCCCGACCGGCGTCTTCTCCGACCTGACCCTGTACCAGGATTCCGACCCCGCGAGCATCCAGCCCTACCTCTCCTTCGGTGGCGGCGTCGCGGCGGTGATCGGGCGCGGCTACCAGTTCCGGGTGGAAGTGCGGGACAACTGGGTGCGGCTGCCCGCCGTCGCCGGCCCCACCCCCCGCCAGGGGGTCACCCCGAAGAGCGAGCTGGTCGGCAAGCACTTCCTGAGCTTCCTGGTCGGGTTCGATATCGTGCTCGAGCGCAAGCGCGGCCGGCGCTACTGAGCCGTCCCGGATCCGCCCCATGCACCGCGCCGTCCTGCTGCTGCTCCTTGGCTCCCCGCTCCCCGCGACCACCCTCCACGCCCAGCGGGCCCACGATGAGGCCCGGCTCACCATCGGGGTGGGCGTGCTGTACAGCGGCGGTGGGGGAAGCCTCTGGCGCGTGGGGCGGCAGCCGGTCCTCGATGCGGCGGGCACCGACACCCTCGGCATCTCCCGCGCGCTGAGCGGCGGCCTGGGGCTGTCGTTCTCCGGCGCCTACTATCCGAGTTCCTACTACGGCTTCACCGGGGAACTGCTGGTGGCGCGGGTAACGGCCTCCGACGACTGTTACCACGTGAGCCCGGGCCCCACCAACTACGCCGCCGACCTCTGCGGCTCCCTTTCGAACGGGGAGGTCCGGACCAGCAGCGCGGCGCTGACGGCCGGCATCGCCCTCCGGCCAGGGCTGCGCGGCCCGGTGCAGCCCTTCGCCCGGGCCGCGGGCGGCTTCATGGTGATGCAGGAGAGCTTCGCGGGGATGGGCGGGCTGGTCCGGCGCGGCTCGGAGTACGCCGCCGCCAGCGTCTATCGCGACGAGGGCGGGACGTTCACGTCGCCCTACCTCACCTTTGGGGTGGGGTTCTCCGCGGACCTCGCGCCCGGCTGGCAGTCCCGGGTCGAAGTACGGGACGTCTGGTTCCAGCTGCCCGAGATCAGCGGCCCCACCTCGCGGCAGGGTGTCGAGCCGCGGGTCGGCACCCGGGGCCACCACCGGCTCACCTTCATGGTGAGCGTGGACGTGCTGCTGGAGCGGAAGCGCGGCCGGCGGTACTGATCACCACGGGGAAGGGAGGTCGGGTCACGTGACGGTCCGGGGCGCGATCATCGCCGGCGGGGAGGCCACCCGCTTCGGGGGGGGCCCCAAGGGGCTCGAGACGGTGGGCGGGCGCCGCATCCTCGACCGGCTGGTGGACGCCTTCATCGCGGCGCTCGGGGCCCCTCCGATCCTCGTGGCCAACGCACCAGAGGCCCCGCACTGGGTGCCGGGACTCCGGGTGGTGCCGGACCGGCGCCCCGGGACGGGGGCGCTCGGCGGGATCTACACCGCCGTGCTGGAGGCCCCGGCGCCGGTGGTGACGGTCGCCTGGGACATGCCCTTCGTTCCCGCCGGCCTGATCGCCGCCCTGGCTGCGGGGCTGGCCGGCCACGATGCGTTCCTCCCCGAGAGCGGCGGGCCCCGCGGCCTCGAGCCGCTCTGCGCCGCCTACGGACCGGGGGTGGGGGAGGCCATCGCCGGCCAGCTCGACCGGGGCGACCTCCGCGCCGTCGGCTTCCATGATCGGGTGAAAGTCGGTATCCTCTCCCACCATCGGGTGGCGGCGGTCGGCCCCCCGGACCTGCTCTTCTTCAACGTGAACACGGCACCGGATCTCGCGGAGGCAGAGGCGCTTTGGCGGAGACACGGATCATCTCGGTGATTGGGCAGAAGCAGGCCGGCAAGACCACGCTGGCGATTGCGCTCGCCGCGGAGTTCATCCGCAAGGGCCGGCGGGTCATGACGATCAAGCACGCCCGCCAGCCGGTGGAGGTAGACCGCCCGGGCAGCGACAGCTACCGCCTGTTCCACGAGGGCAAATCGGAGCGGACCCTGCTGGTGGGCCCCGGGACCCACGCGCTGTTCGCGCGGCACCCCGAGGAGAGCGACCCGGTCACCCTGGCCCTGCGGCACTTCGAGGGCGCCGACCTGGTGCTGGTGGAAGGGTGGGAGTCGGCCCGGCTCCCCAAGATCGAGGTCTTCCGGACCGCGGTGGCGCCGGCGCCCATCTTCCGCGCCACCCTCCCCAACGCCGGCGAGTGGATCGCGCTGGTCACCGATGACGACCGGTTCGAGGCCCCCTGCCCGGTGCTCCGCTTCCGCGACACGATGTGGCTCCAGCTGCTGGCAAACATGGCGTGGGAGAAGGCCAAGATTCTTTGACCGCCCCCCTCGCCCCGCGCGAGGCGGCGCGCCAGGTCCTCGCCCACATCCGGCGGCAGCCGCCGCTCCGGGTTCCGCTCGACGACGCGCTCGGCGCGGTCCTCGCCGAGACGATCACCAGCCCGCTCGACATCCCCGCCTGGCCCAACTCCGCGATGGACGGCTACGCCGTCCGGGGGGAAGACGCGCGTGGCGCCAGCGCCTCCGCGCCGCGCACCCTCCGCGTGCTCGAGCAGATCCCCGCCGGTCACTTTCCCAGCCGCCGGATCGGCCCCGGCGAGTGCGCCCGGATCTTCACCGGCGCGCCGCTGCCAGACGGGGCGGATTCTGTCATCCGGCAGGAGGACACCGACCTCGGCGTGGAGACGGTGCGCATCCTCCACGACCGGGACGCGGGCGCCAACGTGCGCCGCGCCGGCGAGGACATCCGTCGCGGGGCCCTGGTGCTCGAGGCCGGCGCCGAGCTGGGACCGGCCCAGCTCGGTGTCCTGGCCTCGCTCGCGGTGGCGACGCCGCTCATCTACCGCCGGCCGCGGATCGCCATCGTGGCCACCGGCGACGAGATCGTGGATGTCGACCAGCCGGACGAGATCCTGAGCGGACGGAAGATCGCCAGCAGCAACAGCCACACGCTGACCGCCCTGGTGCGGCAGGCGGGCGGGGAGCCGGTGAACCTGGGCATCGCGCGGGATACCCCCGAGAGCCTGCGGGAGCACCTGTCCCGGGCGGCGGACGCGGACCTGCTCATTACCAGCGCCGGGATCAGCGTCGGGGACCACGACCACGTCCGCCGCGTCCTGGAGGAGCTGGGCACCGAGCTCAAGTTCTGGCGGCTGCGCATGCGGCCCGGCGCGCCGGTCGGCTTCGGGCTCATCGGGGACCAGCCGTGGATCGGGTTGCCGGGCAACCCGGTGAGCACGATGGTCACCTTCGAGCTGTTCGTCCGCCCGGCCATCCGGGTGATGGCGGGCCGGGCCCTGCCATTCCGCCGCGCGATCCCCGTCCGCACCGTGGAGCCGATCTCGCTGGTGCCGCGGCTGCAGCACTTCCTCCGGGCGGTGGTCACCCCGGCGGAGGAGGGGGGGCTGCCCGCCGCGCGCCTCACCGGGCCTCAGGGCTCCGGGATCCTGACCTCCATGGCGCGGGCGAACGCCCTCCTGATCGTGCCTGAGGGGCAGTTCGAGACCCCGGCGGGCGCCACGCTCCTTGCGCTGCGGCTGGACGATCCGGTGCATCAATCGGAGCCGGCCTTCTGAGCGGGCCCGCCCGGCCCGCGGCGGCCTGCTACGCCGTCACGGCGCCCGGGCTCGAACCGCTGGCCGTCGCCGAGCTCTCCGGGCTCGGCCTCCAGCCCGGCCCCGCCGAACCGGGCGGCGTTCCCTTCTCCGCCTCGATCTTCGAGCTGGCGCGCGCCAACCTGGAGCTCCGCACCGTCAGCCGGGTGCTGGTGCGGCTGGGCAGCTTCCACGCCCGGGCCCTGGGGGAGCTGGAGCGGAAGGCCGCGCTGCTCCCGTTCGCGGAGTGGTTCGCCGCGGACGCCACCCTGCGGCTGCGGGTCACCTGTCACAAGTCGCGGCTGTACCACCAGCGGGCCATCGCGGAGCGGGTGCTGCGCGCCTCCGGACTGCCGGGGGCCGCGGCGGCGGGGCCGGAAGGGGAGGACGACGAGGGCGCCGCGGCGCAGCTCGTGGTGGTGCGGATCGTCCGGGACGAGGTGACGGTGAGCCTCGACAGCTCGGGCGCGCTGCTGCACCGCCGCGGGTACCGGCAGGCGAGCGGCAAGGCGCCGCTCCGGGAGACGCTCGCCGCCGCGATGCTCCTGGCGAGCGGCTACGACGGTTCGCGGCCCCTGGCGGATCCGTTCGCGGGCTCGGGGACGATCGCGATCGAGGCGGCGCTGCTGGCGCGGCGGGTCGCGCCCGGGCTGCACCGGGGATTCGCCTGCGAGCGCTGGCGCGGCTGGCCCGCGGCGGAGGGGGCGGCGCTGCGCGCGGCGGCCCGCGCCCGGGTCCTTCCCGCCTCACCCGCCGCGATCATCGCCTCCGACCGGGACGCGGGCGCCATGCGTGCCGCCCGGAGCAATGCCGTGCGGGCGGGCGTGGCGGAGGACATCCGGTTCGACGCCCGGGCGGTCTCGGGTCTCGAGCCGCTGGCGGGCCCGGGGCTGGTCGTGACCAATCCGCCCTACGGCGTCCGGGTGAGCGAGGGACGGGACCTGCGGGATCTCTACGCCCGGCTGGGGCAGGTCCTGGCGGAGCGGCTGCCGGGGTTCGGCCTGACGCTGCTGGTGCCGGCGGAGCCGCTGGAGCGGGCCACCGGCCGGTTGTTCAAGGTCCTGTTCCGCACCACCAATGGCGGGATTCCGGTGCGGGCGGTGGCTGCCGTTGACGGCCCGGCCGGTTGCCCTTAGACTTGCCGCCTCGAAGGGGAGTAGCTTATCCGCGCAAGCGGACGCCCTCATCGTCAAGACTGCGGCCGGGACCGGGAGATCCGGCAAAGGCCGCACGGTGAAGGCGGGCAGATGGAGCCTTGATCCATCGCGCAGAGCGAGACCTTCGCGGTGCCCGGAGGGGCGGAGCCATGGCTCCGCCGCCACGGCGCCGCGAGGGTCTCGAATCGTTTATGGAGGGTACCGTGAACAACCTGAAGACCGGCATCCTGATGGCCGGCATGATCGCCCTGCTGATGGCCGCCGGCCAGGTCATCGGTGGCACCAACGGCCTGCTCCTCGGCTCGATCCTGGGCCTGGGGATGAACTTCTTCATGTTCTTCTTCTCCGACAAGATGGTGCTCCGGATGTACGGGGCGAAGGTCGTGACGGAGCAGGAGGCGCCCGAGCTGTACCGGATGGTGGACCGGCTGCGCCAGCGCGCCGGGCTTCCCATGCCGGTCGTGGCGGTGGCGGCGCAGGACCAGCCCAACGCCTTCGCCACCGGCCGGGGCCCGAAGCACGCGGTGGTGGCCGTGACCACCGGGATCCTGCGCGCCATGCCGCAGGAAGAGCTCGAGGGCGTCATCGCTCACGAGCTGGCCCACATCAAGAACCGCGACATGCTGATCAGCACCATCGCCGCGGGCATCGCCGGCGTGATCGGCAACCTGCCGTGGCTGCTCATGTTTGCCGGCGGCTCGCGGGACGATGACGGCCGGCACCCGTTCGCGGACCTGGCGCTGGTGATCCTGGCGCCGATCGCGGCCATGCTGATCCAGTTCGCCATCTCGCGGCAGCGGGAGTTCGAGGCCGACCGGGTGGGCGCCGAGATCCTGGGGCGTCCGCTGCCGCTGGCCAACGCCCTCAAGCGGCTGGACTACATGGCCCAGCGGATCCCGATGAATGTGGCCCCCGCCGCCGCGCCGCTGGCCCAGGTGAATCCGCTGGCCGCGATGGGCGGAGGGTGGATGAAGCTCTTCAGCACCCACCCACCCACCGAGGAGCGGGTGGCGCGGCTCGAAGCCCTGGCGCTGGGACGCTGAGTGGTCACCACCCACTCGCCGGAGGTCTGGCTCACGTTCGTGATGCTGATCGGGAGCCTGATGGTGCTCGATCTCGGCATCCTCAACCGGAAGTCCCACGTCCTGGGGCACCGGGAGGCCCTGACCTGGAGCGCCAGCATCGTCTCGCTGGCGCTCCTCTTCGGGGTGTTCCTCTGGTGGCAGGTGGGGTCGAAGACGGCGCTGGAGTACTACGCGGGCTACCTAATCGAGCTGTCGCTCAGCGTCGACAACCTGTTCGTGTTCCTGATGATCTTCCAGTACTTCGCGGTGCCGGCGGAGCTGCAGCCGCGGGTGCTCAAGTGGGGGATCTTCGGCGCCATCATCATGCGCGCCATCATGATCGGCGCCGGCGCCCTGCTGCTGCAGGAATTCACCTGGATCGTGTATGTCTTCGGCGGCATCCTGATCCTGACCGGGCTCAAGATGTTCCGCGGCGGGGACGAGCGGGTGGAGCCGGAGAAGAACCCGCTGGTGAAGCTGGTCCGCCGGTTCTTCCCCGTCACCCCGGCGTATGACGGCCAGCACTTCTTCATCCGCAACATCCAGGGCGTCCGGATGGCGACGCCGCTGCTCCTGGTGCTGCTGGTGGTGGAGTGGAGCGACCTGGTCTTCGCCATTGACAGCATCCCGGCGGTGTTCGCCGTGACCCGGGATCCGTTCGTGGTGTACGCCTCGAACCTGTTCGCGATCCTGGGGCTCCGGGCGCTGTTCTTCGTCCTGGCCGGGGCCATGGACAAGTTCCACTACC